>JAIBJO010000003.1 GCA_020029615.1 Actinomycetota bacterium | reverse complement strand
GACCACGAGACGAGCCACGTGCCGAGACCGATGAAGACCCCGATGAGGAACATCCCGATGAGCACGGAGACCGCCGAGGCGACGGTCGTCGAAACGTTCGCACCGATCGACTTGATCGCCTCCGAGAAGACCAGACGGAACCGCGTCATTCCTCGGAGTACCCCCCGCGACGCTCGTCGCGGACGAGCCTGCCCGCCTCGAGTGCGATCACGCGCTTGCGCATCTTGTCCACCATCTCGCGATCGTGAGTGACCATCAGGATGGTCGTACCCGTACGGTTGATGCGATAGAGCAGCTGCATGATCCCGACGGACGTGTCGGGATCGAGGTTGCCGGTGGGCTCGTCGCAGACGAGGAGCGGCGGATGGTTGACGAAGGCACGCGCGATCGAGACGCGCTGCTGCTCTCCGCCCGACAGCTCCTCCGGCCTCGAGTTCATCTTGTGCGCGAGCCCGACGAGATTCAGGACCTCAGGCACCTTCTTGCGGATCTCGGCGTTCGACTCGCCCTGGACGCGCAGGGCGTAGCCGATGTTCTCGGCGGCAGTGCGGTTCGGGAGCAGCTTGAAGTCCTGGAACACGCAGCCGAGATTCCGCCGGAGGAGCGGCACCTTCGAGCCGCGCAGGCGCCCGAGGTCGCGACCGCCGACGATGATCCTGCCCTCGGTCGGCTCGAGCTCCTTGAGCAGGAGACGAATGACCGTCGACTTCCCCGAACCGGATGCGCCGACGACGAACACGAACTCGCCCTTGTCGATGGTGAACGAGACAGCGTCGAGAGCCGTGACGTTGGGCTCGTAGACCTTCTTGACGCCCTCGAACACGATCATCGTGGAGCCGCTCGGATCGGCGACTGCCGGAACCGGCTCTGCGAGGGTCTCTGGTTCAGCCAATGCCGTCATCGTTCCGTCTGTCTCTGAGTCTTGTTCCAACACCGGGCGAAGAGCTGATGCAGCCTGGGGCGGCTGCTCCGGTTCGAGGGAGGCGTTCAGTCTAGCTGACATCTCCGACGACCTAGAGGACCTTCCCGGCAGCCTTGGCGAGGAGGTACGAGTGGACGAAGCCGTCGAGCGCGCCGTCGAGGACGGACTGAGCGTTCCCGACCTCGTGATCGGTGCGGTGGTCCTTGACCAGCTGGTACGGGTGGAGCACGTACGAGCGGATTTGACTTCCGAAGCCGATGTCCTGCGCTGCCCCTCGCTCACGAGCGAGCTCTGCCTCCCGTTTCTCCTCCTCGAGCTCCGCCAGTCGCGACTTGAGGATTCGTAGCGCCGTCTGCTTGTTCGAGGTCTGCGAGCGCTCGTTCTGGCACTGGACGACGATGCCGGTCGGAAGGTGCGTGATTCGTACGGCCGAGTCGGTCTTGTTGACGTGCTGCCCGCCGGCCCCGCTCGAGCGGTAGGTGTCGATACGGAGGTCCGCCTCGTCGACCTCGATCGGGGCGTCGTCCGGTAGCAGCGGCGCCACGACGACCTGCGCGAAGGCCGTGTGTCGCCGGTGGGCGGCGTCGAACGGCGAGAGTCGCACGAGACGGTGAACCCCACGCTCGGCCTTGAGGGTCCCGTACGCGTTCTCACCTCGAACGGCAACGGTCGTCGACTTGAGGCCCGCCTCCTCACCCGGGCTCGCCTCGAGCACCTCGGTCTCGAACCCGCGATCGGCCGTCCAGCGCAGGTACATGCGCAGGAGCATGTCCGCCCAGTCCTGCGCGTCGGTGCCTCCGGTACCGGCGTGCACCTCCAGGATGGCGTCACCGGCGTCGTACTCGCCCGTGAAGAGCGCATCCTCTTGGAGACGGGCGAGCTCACCTTCGAGCAGGGCCACGAGCTGTCCGATCTCGCCCTCGTCCTCGCCCAGGTCGAACAGCTCCCTGGCATCGTCGTACTCAGCACGCAGTCGCTCGTGGCGCTCGAGCTTGCGCGTGATACGGGAGTGCTCGGTCGAGATGCGCGCGGCGCCGGCCTGGTCGTCCCAGAACCCCGGCGCGCTCATCGCGTCCTCGAGCTCGGCGCGTCGGAGGGCTAGGCCGTCGGGGTCAAAGGTAATCACGAACCCAGGCGAGCTGGGCTCCGATCTCCTCCAATCGCTGGTCGAGCGGCTTGCCGTCTACGTCCGCCATGGGCAGAGGGTACCCACGGGCGGGGTCGGAATCCGCCGTCGGAGACGGGCGCGGGCAGGCGGCCGCGTCAGTCGACGGGAATGTCTCGCTCGACACGGATCGCATCGCGAACGAGCAAGCAGGCGGCGAGCCAGGCAATCCCGAAGCACCAACCCGCGAGGACGTCGGTGACGTAGTGGACGTTCAGCGCGATTCGGCTCAGCCCGACCGCTACCCCGCCGACGATGACGATCGACCAGAGCCAGACCCTTGCTCGATGGGACGAGAGTCGCTCGGCGACGAGAATCGCCGCCGCACCGAGGCTCGCCACTCCCGCCGTCGCGTGGCCGCTCGGAAACGACGAGGAAGACGGAAGCTCGACAACGCTACCGAGATCGGGGCGCGGCCGGTCGAACCATGTCTTGAGCACCGCAACGGCGATCGCAGAGCCCGCGAACGTCGCCAGGAGGAACCCGAAGTCGAGCCAAGCGTGCTCGCGTAGGAGGACAATGCCGATGACGATCCCGATCGCGGTGATCCCGATCCAGCCGCCGAGCCACGACGGCGGCCGCGCCAGCCACTCGGCCCATGAAGGGACGTAGCTGACCGCCAGCGCCGCGAATCCGGCGAGACCTACGGCGAGGACGGTCTTCATCTAGCGCATAGTCGCCCGAAGGGCGGCTATGCGCCGTGGCACTTCTTGAACTTCTTGCCCGACCCGCACCAGCAGGGGTCGTTGCGACCGATGTCCCTGTGCTCGTTGACAGCCGGCGCCTGCGCGAACGACGCCGAGGACGCGGGCGGGGCGGCGAGCGCCGTCGCGGTTCCACCAGCAGCGGCGATGACGTCCGCGCCCGCGGAGGTCTCGTGCCCGTATTGGAGAGAGCCCTCGCGGGCCTGCATCGGCTCGAGCGCCGGCTCCTCGACGGTGACGGCGATGTGGAAGAGGGTGAACACGACTTCCTGCCGGATCGTCTGCCCCAGCTCCTCGAACAGCGCGTGCCCTTCTCCCCGGTACTCGACGAGTGGGTCCTTCTGGGCAAACGCGCGCAGGTGGACGCCTTCCCGCAGGTAGTCCATCGCCTCGAGGTGCTCGCGCCAGCGCTGATCCACCGTCTGGAGGATCATGTACCGCTCGACCTCACGCGCAAGCTCCGTCCCCAGCGCCTGCTCACGCTCCTCGTACGCCTCGAGCGCATCCTCGACGAACTCTTCGCTCAGGGCATCCCGATCGGCGACGTCGACCTCCTCGCGCAGCTCCTCGACAGTGATGTCCGTGTCGTAGAGCGACTGCATGCTCGTCACGAGCCCGTCGAGGTCCCAGTCCTCCGCGTACTCGGAGTCCGTGAACTGCGAGACGCCGCTCTCAACGGTCTCCTTGATCCACTCGCGGACCTCGTCGGAGAGATCCTGGCCCTCGAGAACGCGACGCCGCTGCTCGTAGATGACCATGCGCTGCGCGTTCATGACGTCGTCGTACTTGAGGACGTTCTTGCGCGCAACGAAGTTCTGCTCCTCGACCTTCTTCTGCGCGTTCTCGATCTGATTCGAGAGGATCTTCGCCTCCATGGGCTGGTCGTCCGGGATCTTGAAGCGGTTCATGATGTTGTAGATCCGGTCGCCGGCGAACAGGCGTACGAGGTCCTTGATGTCGACGCCGCGCCCCGCCATGTTGGTCGCGATGGTGACCGCGCCCGGCTGACCAGCGTCCTTGATGATCTCGCTCTCGCGCTCGTGCTCCTTCGCGTTGAGCACGTTGTGCGTGATGCCCTTGCGCTTCAGGAGCTCCGAGAGGTACTCGGACGTCTCCACCGCGATCGTGCCGACGAGGACCGGCTGTCCTTTCTCGTGGCGCTCGACGATGTCCTCGAGCACGGCGGCGAACTTTGCGTCGGGGGTCTTGAAGATGTAGTCGTTCTCGTCGAGTCGCGCAATCGGCTGGTTCGTCGGGATCTCGACGACGTGCAGGTCGTAGATCTCGACGAACTCCTTCTCCTCCGTCTTCGCCGTGCCGGTCATCCCGGCGAGCTTCTCGTAAAGCCTGAAGTAGTTCTGGAGCGTGATCGTCGCGAGGGTGACGTTCTCCTCACGAATCCGTACGCCTTCCTTCGCCTCGACGGCCTGGTGCAGCCCTTCGCTCCAGCGGCGGCCTTCCATGATCCGCCCCGTGAACTCGTCGACGATCTTGACCTCACCCTCCTGGACGACGTAGTCGACGTCGCGCTTGTAGAGCGACTGCGCCTTGAGCGCCTGCATCAGGTGGTTGACCAGGATCACATGGCTCGGGTCGTAGAGGTTCTCGATCCCGAGCGCGCGCTCTACCTTCGCGATCGTCGACTGCGCCGGTGAGACGGTCTTGAACTTCTCGTCGTAGAGGAAGTCGGCGCCGGAGAGCTCGGTCTCGTCCTCGCCCTTCGCAGACTTGCGCGTGGCAGGCGCGCCTTCGAGCTCCTTGACAACCCGGGCGAACTGGTAGTACGTCGCCGCCGCGGTCTCCGGCTCGCCCGAGATGATGAGTGGTGTGCGCGCCTCGTCGATGAGGATCGAGTCCACCTCGTCCACGATCGCGTACGCGTGGCTGCGCTGGACGACACCGTCGAGCGAGACGGCCATGTTGTCGCGCAGGTAGTCGAAGCCGAACTCGGAGTTCGTCCCGTACGTGACGTCGCACGCGTAGGCCTCGCGGCGCTGCGCGAACGGCATGAGGTTCTGGATGAAGCCGACCGAGCTACCGAGCAGCTCGTACACGGGCCGCGTCCACTCGGCGTCACGCTTGGCGAGGTAGTCGTTGACGGTGACCAGGTGGACTCCCCGACCGGTGAGCCCGTTCAGATAGAGAGGCTGCACGGCGACGAACGTCTTGCCTTCACCGGTCTTCATCTCCGCGATGTCGCCCTCGTGCAAGGCGATGCCGCCCATGAGCTGGACGTCGAAGAGCCGCACGCCGATCGTCCGCTTGAAAGCCTCGCGCACGGCCGCGTAGGCCTCGAAGATCAGCTCCTCGAGCGACTCCCCGTTCTCGAGGCGCTGCTTGAACTCGACCGTCTTCCCGCGCAGCTCGTCATCGGAGAGCGCCTCGTATTCGGGCTCGAGGGTCCCGATGTAGTCCGCCTGCTCGGCGAGGCGCTTGAGGCGGCGCCCCTCCCCCACGCGCAGGACGCGCTCGAACTTGCCGAAGGACTGTGCGGCCATCGGCGTCTAGGGTACCGGCTCCGGATCTCTGGCTCGTCGCCGGCCCGGGCATGGCCGGGCCCCTACAGGGGCAGGATCAGGATCTCCCAGAGAGCACCGTCGAGCCGCCCCGCCTGAGCTGCATAGGAAGCGCTCTCCCTCGCGGACGCGAGCCGCTCGAGAGCCGCTGCGTCGGAGGGGTCGGCAGGCATCCCGTCCACGACCAGCGCCAAGGCCGCACCGTCCCAGGTGAGCTCGAGATTGTCGCCCCGCGGGTCGGGGTCGAGGCGCGCGACCTCGATCGCGGTCGCGCCCACGGCCCAGACGTCGGTGCGTCGTACGGCGAGCGCCCGATACGGCCTCTCGATCGCACCGGCGAGAGCCGCCGCGAAGGGCTCCGGGTCGAAGCCGTCAGGTGCCACTTCGACGAGCAGCCGGCCGTCGGCGAGCGCGACGAACCCGACCTCGTCGCCCGTTCTGCCGGGCGCAGCGGACGTGGCGACGGCGTCCCATTCGCGCTGGCGCGCGAGCCCGGTGATGCCTGCCTCGAGCCAGTGATCGCCCGGATCTATCGGGTGCACTCGCTACGCCGCCTCTTCCCCGGACTCGCCGTCCGGCTCGAGCTCGAGCTCGGGAGGACTCACCGGCGGCTCGGCGCGCTGACGTGCGCGGCGCGGCTCATGAGTTCGCTTGTCCCGGTAACGCTCGATCTGCCGCTCCAGCTTGTCGACCAGGCGGTCGATGGCAGCCTCGTACGTCTCGGCCGACTCGCGAGCGACGATGTTCGGCCCCTTCGTATACACCACGGCCTCCGCCGTATGGTCGTGTCGGATGGAGGGGTTGTTCTGCCGCGACATCGTCACTTCGACGAGAGTCCCCGAGTACAGCCGCCGCTCCAGCTTGCCCAGCCGCTTCTCCGCGTACGCGCGAACGGTGTCCGGGACGTGGCCTCTGTGGGCCTTGATCTGAAGTCGCATGGAGCTCCCCTTTCCGGATCGGCGGCGGACGAAGGATCTCTCTCACCCTAACGAACTGCACGCGCGAAAGTGACGACCTCGACCTCGTGTGCGCCGGCGCTCTTCAGCGCTGCCGCGCAGGCATCTGCGGTCGCGCCCGACGTGTAGACGTCGTCTACGAGGCACACCGATTCCGCGGACCGTCCTCGCGCCACGACGCTCCGTCGGACGTTGCTGCGGCGATCAGCGAGCGCGAGGCCGCGCTGCCTCGGAATGGACCGCGTGCGCGCAAGGACGTCGATCGACGCAACCTGCCAGATGTCAGCGAGCGCTTCCGCGAGCGCGCGCGGCGGGACGTGACCGCGCTCCCACGCCCGCTCCGGGTCTCCTGGAACGTGCGCGAGCGCCATGACCTCCAGTCGTGGGACGACCTCCGCGACGAGCGTCGCCGCCTCGTGAGCGAGCCTGCGCCGGCCGTGCTCCTTCCATTCCCGCACGAACGCCCTCGCGCCCCGGTCATAGACGATCGCCGATCGAGCGCGCTCGAACGCCAGCCTTCGGCCCGAGCACTCGGCACACCGCCTGACGGGCCAGGCGCCAGGAGAGCCGCAGCGCTCACAGACCGGGGGCGCGAGGCGGATCAGCGCTGCCCGGCATCCTCCGCACAGCGCTCGACCTGGGCGGGCGCAAACGGCACAGCGCTCCGGCGCGATGAGGTCGAGTGCCCGCACGCATCGACCGTACGGGCAGGTTGGTCACGACTTCGCGTCGACTTCGCGCCAGATTGATCTTGCTCGCGCTACGCGCCGTCTCGACCCAGCCCGCCGAGCCAGCGGTCTGGTCGGTTGGGAGGAAGGAGACTCACAAGGATGAGGATCACCACGGTCGCACCGAAGTACGTGTAGAGCGACGCGACTCCTGCGAACTGCTGCGTGACCGTCTGACCGAATGCCAGCACGGCGAACGTGAGCATCGCCACCGACAGCGCGACCTGCAGCAGGGACTTGTCACGATGAGGAAGGATCTCGAGCCGGACGAGGCTCGCGAAGAGCAGCACGAACACCCCGAACTCGAGGATGCCGAGGATGACCCATGCCGCATCCGTGCCTGGGAACGTGTCCAGAAACGTTCCCTGGAACTGCTCCTTGATTCCGGCGGGTGCCTTGCCGTCGTCGTCGAACAGCTTCTCCTTGCCCGAGTAGAACATCAGGCCACCGACCATCAGGTAGACGCCGGCAAGTGTCACCCAGTACGCAATGCCGTCGAAGATCGAGCCCTGCCCTACTACTGCGTACGGCTTCCGTGCGTCATCCGGAGCCATTGCGCTTCTCCTCTCCTTGTCCTGAGTGCGATCAGAGGATTCGACGAGCGAGCCCGCGATCCTCCGGCGCGGCGCGCTGTCAGACCGGAGCCGACAAGACCTCACGCAGATCCTTCTCTGCGCTATCGAGGTCGGCCGGTGTCTTGATCGGGAGAAAACGTCCCCGGGGGCCGCGGCGTGGCACCTCGAGGTAAGTCGTCTCGACGAAGGCAGAGACCTCGTGGTAGAGCCGCTCGAGCTGCACGGCGTCGCGACCGTCGACGGTCTTCCGCACGTACAGCCAGGTGAGGTCGTAGTCCTGGTCAAGAGCGTCGATGTCGAAGAGCGCCGTGTTCGTGTTGAACACCGGCGCGAGGTCCTGGTCGAAGGACGCCGGGAAGCGAGGCCCTTCGATTAGCTGAAGCTGCCCGTCGACCCGAACAGGTGCCCCTCCCAGATCTCCCTCCTTTCGTGCGACCTCGCACGTCAGTGGCCGGCGTGCGACGAGGTGTGCACCGACGACGACCGGATCGACGCGCGCGCCGAGGTTGTCGACGTTCGAGATCGTCACGGCACGGACGCCGCGCTCGCGCAGCTCCTCGAGGGTTCCCGAGCGCTGAAGCGCATGGAATAGGTCTCCGTGCCCCGGGGCGTACAGCGAGGGCCGCCCGTCCGCGCCGTGGAAGAGCTCGCCCGAAGGCTCGAGTCGGAGCGAGACGAACTGGTGGAAGATGAGAGGGGCGCCGAGCTCTCGGCGGGACACGTGCTCGCGGATCGCCTCGTCGGTGGCAAAGCTCGTCATCAGCGCGACGGGGACCGAGACGCCGAGCGCCCGCTCGAGCGCGACGGTCTGCTCGAGCTTCGCCTCGAGGAAGCTCTTCCCGTCGACCGCA
Organism: Actinomycetota bacterium; assembly: GCA_020029615.1. GTDB lineage: Bacteria > Actinomycetota > Thermoleophilia > Gaiellales > Gaiellaceae > GMQP-bins7. The sequence goes on along the minus strand of JAIBJO010000003.1, from coordinate 53,836 downwards.
GTCAGCACGGCCTTGACGACGCCGCCGAAGCGTGTTGCCATCCCGCCCGCGAGCACCACCTGCGCGACCTCCCCGCGACGGAGTGCTTCGAGACCGACCGCGCGCACGTCCGCGTATCCGGAGTCGTCCGGCGCAGGGAGCCGCATCACGTCACCCGTTCGTGGAGCCTCGATCGATCCTCCGATGAGGTTCGACTCCGGCGACAGCTCGCCGGCCGCGACCCGAGCACGGAGCATCTCGAACTGCCTTTCGTCGAATCCGAACCGCGCGAGGACGTCTGCCGTCGTGCGATCGACGCCCCGGATCACGAGACGACGCGAACGGGTGAGGGGAGCGACGATTCATACGGCGCGCGGTGCACGCCCTCCTCGGTCACGATCGTCGAGACGAGATCAGCGGGCGTGACGTCGAAGGCCGGGTTGTGCGCCGGGAAGCGGGTCGAGATCTCGGCCGGATCACGCTCCTCGATCGGGATGTGGCCACCCGTGGACGCGCTCGGGTCCAGGGTCGAGGTCGGCGCGACGACATGGAACGGGATCTCGTGACGGGCCGCGGCGACAGCAAGCCCGTACGTCCCGACCTTGTTCGCCACGTCGCCGTTCGTCGCGATACGGTCGGCGCCGGTGAGCACTGCATCGACGTCGCCCGCCGCCATGAGCGATCCGGCCGCTCCGTCCACGATGACGGAGAACGGGATCCCCAGCGCCTCGAGCTCCCACGCGGTGAGCCGGGCGCCCTGGAGCAGAGGCCTCGTCTCCCCCACCCAGACGTGCCCGACGAGGCCCGCCTCCCAGGCTGTGCGAATCGCGCCGAGTGCCGAGCCGTAGCCACCGGTCGCCAGCGCACCCGTGTTGCAGTGGGTCAGAACATGTAAGGGCGCGGCCTGCGCCGCCCGTTCCGCCAGTAGCGCGACGGCGTTCTGCCCCATCGAACGGCACCGTTCCACCTCCACCTCGTGCAGACCACGGGCACGCGCCGGCGTCGGGTCGTCACGTACCTCGTCGAGCGCCCAGCGGAGGTTCACGGCCGTCGGGCGCGACGATGCGAGCATGTCGTAGGCAGCGTCCAGGTCCTTCCCTTGCTGCGCGGCTAGCGCGAGGCCGTACGCCGCGGCGACTCCGATCGCAGGAGCGCCGCGAATGGCGAGCGCGCGGATGGCGTCGGCGACCTCTGCCGCCGACGCACACCGCAGCTCGACCTCCTCGTCGGGCAGCCGCCGCTGGTCGAGCACGACGACGGCGTCCGCCTCGAGGCGAACAATGCTCTCCGGGGTTAGGTCCCTTCGTCCCACGAGGCGAGGTACTTGGCCTGCTCCTCGGTCAGCTGGTCGATGGAGATGCCCATCGTCTCGAGCTTCAGCCGGGCGATCTCGTCGTCGATCTCGCGCGGTACGTCGTACACCTTCCGCTCGAGCGTGGCAGCGTTCTGGATGACCCACTCGGCCGAGAGCGCCTGATTCGCGAAAGACATGTCCATGACGAGCGCCGGATGGCCCTCGGCCGCCGCAAGGTTCACCAGCCGTCCTTCTCCGATGAGGTAGAGCCTCCGCCCGTCTGCGAGCGTGAACTCGTCGACGAGCGCACGTGCCTCCCTCGTCTCCACAGCGAGGTCGCGAAGCGCGCCGATCTCGATCTCGACGTTGAAGTGACCGGTATTGGAGAGGATCGCGCCGTCCTTCATCCGCTCCATGTGCGCGCGGGTCACGACGCTCTTGTCGCCGGTTGCCGTGCAGAACACGTCTCCGATGGCCGCTGCGAGCTCCATCGGAAGCACCTCGTAGCCGTCCATCGCCGCCTCGAGGGCACGCAACGGATCGACCTCGGTGACGATCACGTGGGCTCCCATTCCTCGAGCTCGCATCGCGACGCCGCGGCCCGTCCAGCCGTACCCGGCTACCACGAAGCGCTTGCCTGCGAGAAGGACGTTGGTCGCGCGGATGATCCCGTCGATCGTCGACTGGCCGGTGCCGTAGCGGTTGTCGAACATGTGCTTCGTCTGGGCCGCGTTCACGGCGATCACCGGGAACCCGAGCTTGCCGTCGCGCTCGAGCGCCTTGAGCCGGATCACGCCGGTCGTCGTCTCCTCCGTCCCGGCGATCACGTCGCCGAGTTGCTCGCGGCGGTGCGAGTGGAGAACGCCGATGACGTCGGCGCCGTCGTCCATGGTCAGATGCGGTCGGTGGTCGACGGCCGCCTCGATGTGACGGTAGTAGGTGTCGTTGTCCTCGCCCTTGATCGCGAAGACGCCGACGCCGAACTCGTCGACGAGTGCTGCGGCGACATCGTCCTGCGTGGAGAGCGGGTTCGATGCGCAGAGCACGACGTCCGCGCCGCCCGCTTTGAGGGTCCGAGCGAGGTTCGCAGTCTCGGTGGTCACGTGCAGGCACGCAGAGACGCGGTGGCCGGCCAGAGGCTGCTCCCGTTCGAATCGCTCACGGATCGCAGCGAGGACCGGCATCTGCCGGTCGGCCCACTCGATCCGACGCACGCCTTCTGCGGCGAGCGTCAGGTCCTTCACGTCGTATCTGAGTGTCGTTGCCATCGATCCTCTCTTGTCTCTTGTCAGGGGAACTGGTCTTCTAGGCGGCGGTGGGTGTGGCGAGCAGGCGCTCGTGCTTGAGCTGCTCCCACTCGACCCAGGCCGGAGCGGGCTGCTCCGCCTCGGGGACGCTCGTTCCGGCGAGCCACGTCTCGACGGCGGCGCTCAGCGCAGGCTCGCGGCGAAGCCGGAGGGCGAACTCGACCTCGGCGAGCTCGACGTCGAACCTCGCGCGGAGCTCGGCGAGGGCATTCAGCTGGTTCAGCTCGCGGATGCCGTAGCGGCGGTAGCCGGATTCGCTGCGGCCGGGCACGACCAGCCCCTCCTGCTCGAGGTAACGAAGCATGCGCGGAGACCAGCCGCAGCGACGGCTTGCCTCTCCGATCGTGAGCCACCGCTGCATCATCGGCCAACCCTATCAGAGTCGTGTCAAGGTTGAGCGACAGAGGCGAGGCACTGACGCACCCCACCCTCCTGGAGACTGGTGCGTAGCCTCAGCGACGCACCATGCCGTTCACGGCGAGGACGTACCCTCGCGGCCGTAACGATCCTCGAGCCGGACGACGTCCGTCACGTGGGGCGTGGAGACCTCCATCACGAGCGTGTCCTCGAGGGCGGTGATGCGATGAACCGTTCGCGGGCGGAAGCGGAACGCGTCGCCGCCCGCAATCTCGATCGCCTCGAGCTCGCCTCCGACATCGCCCAGCTCGAGCGTCGCGCGCCCCTCCTGGACGAGCCATGACTCGTCCTTGACCTCGTGGTACTGGAGGCTGAGCGACTCCCCGGCGCGGACGAACAGCAGCTTGCCGACGTAGTCGTCGGCCTCGGCCCAGACGAGCTCCCAGCCCCAGGGCTTCTCGACCTTCCGCGGCGACACGCCATAGCGCCGGCGAGCGGGCTCGCTCACGAGAACCGTAGCGCCTTCGCCGGAATCGTCTCGCCTGCGCCGATGCGCAGGCCGTGGTCGAGAACGTTGCCACCACCCAGTGACGCGCCAGGCCCGACGACGGCGAGATTGTGGAGCTCGCACTCGCTCCCGAGCTCGGCGTCGTCTCCCACGATCGATCCGACAACGGAGCAGCCCGCGCCTATCGTGGCCCGTGAGCCCACGACGGCGTTCTCGACGACGCCGCCAGCGGCCAGCCGCGAGCCTGCCCCCAGCACGGCGAGGCTCCCGAGCCGCGCGCCCGTCTCGACGACGGCATCCGGGCCGACGTAGACCGGCGGTACGAGGCGTGCGCCCGGATCCACCGAGGCGGCGGGGTCGACGAGCGTGAAGTCCGCTCCGAGCGCGTTACCGACCTCGGTCGGGAAGAGTCGTTCGAGGACGTCGCGGTGTGCCTGGAGGTACGACTCGGGCGTCCCGACGTCGAGCCAGTACCCGGGAAGCGCGATCCCGTACACGGATCCCTCGGACGCGAGGCGCGGAAACACCTCGCGCTCGATCGACACCGGGCGGCCGGGAGGGATCAGCTCAAGTACCTCCGGCTCGAGTACGTAGAGCCCGGCGTTGATCAGGTCGGTGTCTATCTCCTCTGGGCGCGGCTTCTCGAGGAACGTCTCCACCCGACCGTCCGCGGCGGTGCGAACGAGCCCGTACCGGCTCGGGTCGGCAACCGGAGTGAGCAGGATCGTCGCCTTTGCGCCGGTCGAACGGTGAAAGGCGACGAGCTCCGCGAGGTCGGCTTCGCGCAGCGAGTCGCCGTTCAGCGCGAAGAAGCTCCCGTCGACGCTTCGCGCAGCGAACCCGATCGCTCCCCCGGTTCCGAGCGGCGTCTTCTCGACGGCGTAGTCGAGCGAGAGGCCGGTGAGACCGCGGCCGAAGGCAGCTTCGATCTGGTCGGGGAGATAGCCGCACGAGATGACCGCGTGCTCGACGCCGTAGCGACCGAGGTGCTCGAGCGTGTACGACAGCAACGGCCGATCGACGAGCGGCAACATGTCCTTCCGAGTGCGATCGGTAAGCGGCCGGAGCCGCGTGCCCTGGCCGCCGACGAGGATGACGGCCGGCAGGCTCATTCGATTGGGCGCCCGATGCCCTCGTACGCAAAGCCGAGCGCTCGCAGCCGAGCACCGTCGAGCAGATTGCGGCCGTCGACGACGAGCCGGTGTCGCATCCGGGAGCCCGCCTCCGCCCAGTCGAGGTCGCGAACCTCGGGCCACTCGGTCACGACTACGGCAGCATCGGCGCCGTCTAGTGCTTCGAGCGCTGACCCGGCGACCTCGACGCCGTGAAGGAGAAGAGCGCCGTCTGCGACGGGATCCCAGGCCCGCACCTCCGCTCCTTCCGACAGGAGACGTCCCGCGAGAACGAGGCTCGGCGCCTCGCGCATGTCATCCGTACCAGGCTTGAACGCGAGTCCGAGGAGCGCGATCCGCTTGCCGCGCAGGGGCCCGAGCCGCCGTTCGAGCTTGCCGATGACCCGGCGCTTCTGAAGCTCGTTGACCTCGATCACGGCGTTCAGGAGCTGAAAGCTGTACCCGGAGTTGGCCGCGAGCTGCTTGAGCGCGAGCGAGTCCTTCGGGAAGCAGGACCCGCCGTATCCGATTCCCGCGCGAAGGAAAGCCGGTCCGATTCGGCGGTCGAGGCCGATGCCCTCGGCAACGGTGACGACGTCGGCGCCAGTGGCCTCGCATACGTTCGCGATCTCGTTGATGAACGAGATCCGCGTGACGAGTGCCGCGTTCGCGGCGAGCTTGATCATCTCTGCGGACGACACGTCGCAACGGACGACGGGTGCCTCGATGCCGTCGTGGAGTCGCCCGACGACGTCTCCGTCCGCCTCGTCGAACGCGCCGATGACAATGCGGTCCGGATGCATGAAGTCGTGGACTGCCGTTCCCTCGGCCGTGAACTCCGGGTTGGAGACGTAGCCGACGTTCGCCAGGCCGCGATCGTCGAGCCGGTGTCGCACGGTTCGCCCGGTGCCGACAGGCACCGTGCTCTTCATCGCGATCACGATCCGGTGGTCGACGTGCGGCAGTTCGTCGACGACTGTCCAGACCGCCGAGAGATCCGCATCGCCGGAGTAGGTCGGCGGAGTGCCCACCGCGACGTAGACGACCTCGGCGCCTCTCACGGCCTCGTCGACCTCGGTCGTGAACGTCAGCCGATCGCGGTTGCGCTCGATCAGCTCGTGGAGCCCCTCCTCGTGGATCGGCACCTCGCCCTGCCGGAGCGCATCGATCTTCTCGGTCACGACATCGCGAACCGCGACGTCATGGCCGAGGTCGGCGAGACATGCTCCAGTGACGAGGCCGACGTAGCCGGCGCCGAAGACGGCGATGCGCACGACGCTACTTCGCTCCTCCCGCGAGTGGCTTGAGGCCCTTGGCGATCGCGAGCATCGTCTCGTTCGACATGCGGTCGAGGAGCGTGTTGACAACCCAGTAGCGGCCGTTCCGGGTTCGAAGGACGACCATGTGCAGCTTCGGGCCGTCGTAGTAGAGGTCGTAGATGCGGCCCTTGATGCGACGCGTGAGGCTCTTGTCCGCGAGCACGGGCGCATCGTCCCAGTCGGTCATCTGGACGCCCCAGTACTCGTTCGAGCCCATCCGATAGACGAGCCGCACGGCTTTGTGCTGCTTGCCGGGGTCGATCCAGTACATCCGAACGGGCATCGTCGAGTCCGTCCACGAGCTCCGCTCGATCACGGTCGGAACCATCAGAGGGAAAGGAACGCGCGACCGACGCTCCCGAAGGAGGTCCCGCGCGGCGTTGGGGCCGAATGACACGTTCGGTCGCTCGCGCTTCGGCGTTCGGTCGATCGGCGCCGACGCCAGGCTGCCGTGGAACGTCTGCCCGACGACGACGGTCAGCAACGCCCCGCCGGCGAGCGGTGCGATCTCCCTCGGAAGCGCCTCGACCTCGGCGGACGCGAAGAGGTTTGCGACCTTCTGCGCTGCCTCGCGCGCTCCTCGCCGATCCGGGTCGAAGTAAACCTGGGTGCGGAAGTAGTCGAATCGTGGAGCGTTCGCGGGGAGGCCGTTCGGCGGGGTGAGGGTCTGGTATCCGCGCTCACCGAGCTGGAATCCCGCCGTCGACGCGGAGCCGGCGACCCCGTTCCCGTTGAGGACCGTGATGGTCGTCTCGCCGGGCGTGAGCGTGCGCGTAGTGCGCTTCTCCCCGAGCGCAGCGGCGGTTGCCTTCTCCGAGGACTCGACGTCCGGGTGCGTGAACGTCTGCACGGCGCGGGCGATGTTCGCCGAGTCCGTCGTCAGGTCGGCGAATCCCTCGAGGCCCTCGATCCGCGTCTGGAAGACGCGCCCTCTAGGCAGCCCGTAGGCGAACAGGGCATACGACAGCACCGTGCGACCGTCCACGCTCGAACCACCACCCTGGGCGACCTCGACATTGTTCGTGACGGCGTTGACGACCTTCGGCAGGGCGATGGGCGCGAAGCTCTCCTGCACCTGGCCCTTGAACGCCTTCACGAACTGTTGCTGGCGCGCTACCCGGTAAAGGTCGGAGTCCGTATGGCGATACCGCACGTAGTCGAGCGCTCGCCTTCCGGTGAGCTTCTGGTAGCCCGGTCGGAGGTTGATCGTCGCGTACCCGAACGGACCGCCGCGGTCGTTGAAGTACCGGCGATCGACGTCGATCCAGGCGCCGCCGAGCCGGTCGACGATCTGGCGGAAGCCACGAAAGTTGACGGTGATCAGGTAGTTGATCGGGATGCCGGTGAGCGCTTTCACCGTGTTCAAGGATCCCTGGGGGCCGCAGTGCGAGTAGGCCGCGTTGATCTTGTCGGAAAATGGCGTCTGCCCAGGGCAGCGGATCTCGACCCGCATGTCTCGCGGGAACGAGAGCAGCGAGATCGAGTCACTCGCCGGATCGGCGCGAGCAAGCATGAGGGTGTCGGAGCGTCCGCTGGTGTTCTTGCCGTCCTCCTTGCGGTGGTCGTACCCGATCACGAGCGCGACCGCGGGCTGCCCGGGAAGCGCGACCGAGAGCTGCCTCGCCGCCCTCTTCACCTCCGGAGTGTTGGCCGCAACCGCCGCCACCGACTGGTGGAAGTACAGGTATGCGCCGCCTGCGGCGCCGCTCACGAGCACCAGCGAGGCGACACCGAACCACATCGCGATGCGGCCGACGAGCGATGCGCGCGAGCGCGGCGCGCTCGGGGGTTGCGCGTAGAAGCTGACGGCCGACAGCACGCCAGGCGGAAGCACGGGGGTCCCGTCTCCGTTCGGCGCGGCCCCGCGCCCCAGGCCTCTCTTCAGGGTGGTTCGCATACAGGGGACGAGCGCCTCCACGGGCGCCCGTCGCGGGAGGATAGCTCAGCTATAGGAGGTGCTTCGCGCTTCCCGCGAGGGTTCCCACCAGCGCTCCCGAGCCTTAACGAAGGTCAGTGTCGCACGGCGGCATCGAGGTTGCCGACGGCCGAAAGCGCTCGATCGAGGAAGGCGATCTCGTCCGGGGTCCCAACGGTGATCCTGAGCGCGTCGGGGGCGCCGAACGGGCCCATGGCACGGACGATCACCCCCTGGTGCACGAGCGCCTCGGCGACAGCCTGGGCGTCGCCCACCCGCACGAACAGGAAGTTCGCGACCGCCGGCCCGGCCGGTTCGAGCCCATGACCGCGCAGGACACGTTGAAGGCTCGCCATCGCCTCCCGGTTCGCAGACCGGCGGCGGGCTATCTCGTCGGGCTCGCCGAGGCTCGCGAGCGCAGCCTCCTGCCCAGACGAGCCGACGTCGAACGCACGACGGACCTTCCCGATCGCGGTGACGACGTCCGCGGGCCCGATGCCGTAGCCGACACGCAGGCCGGCCAGTCCGAAGATCTTCGAGAACGTCCGCAGCACCAGGACGTTGCGGCCCTCCTTCGCGAACTCCTCGATCGCGTCGGGGTAATCCTCGTCCTGGACGTACTCGAAGTACGCCTGGTCGAGGATCGTCAGGACGTGCGGCGGTACGTCGTCGAAGTACGCCTCGAGCTCCGCGCGGTTGGTCGTCGTGCCCGTGGGGTTGTTCGGTGCGGCAACGAAGACGAGCTTGGTGCGCGGCGTGACGGCCGACAGGAGACCCTCGAGATCGAACCTGTCGTCTCGCAACGAAACACGCACCGGGACGGCCCCGAGCTTGAGCGGGTCGAGCACGTAGCTCGGGAACGACGGCCACCCGGTGACGACCTCGTCACCGGGATCGAGCGTCGCCATGCAGACGAACCCGATGACTGCGTCGGCGCCCGCGCACACGGTCACGTTCTCGAAGCCGACGCCGTGCCGTGTCGCGAGAGCGTTCCTGAGCCGCCACGCCCCTCCGTCCGGATACCGATTGAGCTCGGGCGACGCGTGCGCGATCGCCTCCCGCGCAGCGGGAAACGGACCGTACGGCCCCTCGTTGGACGCGAGCTTGACGACTCGGTCGAGCCCGAGCTCGCGCTGGACCTCTTCGACCGGCTTACCGGGCTCGTAGGGGACGAGACCGGCAAGAGTCGGGCGAATCGACGACCGATCGCCGTCGGCCGACGGCAGGCTCACGTCGCGGCGATCGGCTCCGGCGGAGCGGTCACGTACTCGCCGACGATCTCGCTCGCGTCCTCGTCGGTCTCGTCCTCGTCCGGTGTGGCCGTCTCGTCCGACGCCTCCTCTTCTCCGTTGGCCCCGCGACGGCGCATGGCGACGGCCGCGAGCCCCGCGAGGATGCCGACCGAGACGATCCCGAGCCCGACGTACAGGCCGACCCTGAGCGCTCTCCGCCTGCGACGGTGGCGATCCAGCGCCTTCAGCGTGAGGTAGCCGACGACGGCGTTTCTTTTGGTGAAGATGCTCACGATCTGAGGCTATCGAAGAGCGAGCAACTCGGCAGGGACTACTTCCGCCGCGGTGGCAGGTGGATGGGCCGACCGAGCGCCACCAGACCAGCTTCCTTGAGACCCTCCGCGAGGGTCGGATGAGGAGCTATGCCGTCGGCGACCGTCTCCACCGTCGCCTCGGCGTCGAGCGCGATGACCGCGGCGCCGATCAGGTCCGTCGCATGCGGCCCGACGATCACGACCCCGAGGAGCTCGCCGTACGTCGTCTCATGAATCGACTTCACCCAGCCGCCGGCCTCGCCGGTCATGACCGCCCGCGCGTTCGCAACCCACGGGAACCTGCCGACCGAGACGTTCTCGTCGCCGTATCGCTCTCGTGCCTCGGCCTCCGTGAGCCCGACGCCCGCTATCTCGGGATCCGTGTAGATGGGTCGCGGCACGGCGGTGTCAGGCATGGGCGCCTCGTGCCCGGTTGCGTTCTCCGCGGCTATCTCGCCTTCGCGAAACGCGGTGTGGGCGAGCTGCCAGTACCCGGCGACGTCGCCGGCCGCGTAGATGTTCGGGACGGACGTGCGCCTGTGTGCGTCGGTCGCGATCCCCGCGCGCAGGTCGAACGTGACACCGACGGCCTCGAGGCCGACGCCCTCGACGAGCGGCGCACGGCCGACCGAGACGAGCATGAGGTCGCACTCCGTTGTCTCGCCCTCGCCGAAGTGGACGACGAGGGCGGCGCCCGAGTCCTCAACCTTGGTGCACTGCTTGCCGAGGTGAACGACGATCCCGCGCCTGGCGAACGACTTCCGGAGCTCACTCGTGGCGTCCGCGTCCTCCTGGGGAATCAGTGTGTCGAGCATCTCGACGATCGTGACCTCGGTTCCAAATCGCTCGAAGATCGAAGCGAACTCGCATCCGATGATGCCGCCCCCGAGGACGACGAGCCGCCGCGGGACCTCGGTCAGCGCGAGCAGCCCCGTCGAGTCGACGCAGCGAGGTGAGTCGAGCCCGGGAATCGGGGGACGCATCGGATACGACCCCGTCGCGACGATCGCGCTCGAGAAGCTGAGCCCGAGCTCGCCCTTGTCGAAGGTGATCGAGCGAGCATCCTCGAACCTTCCAGCGCCCTGGAACCAGGTGACGCCGTTGGCCTTGAAGAGCGAAGCGACGCCTCCCGTCATCTGCTTCACGACGGCCGCCTTCCACAAGTTCGCCTGAGCGAAGTCGAGCGTAGGCTCTCCGGTGACGACCCCGAGCTTGGGATCGACCTCGCGGGCCGCATGAAGTGCGTGCGCAGTCGAGACCCACGCCTTCGTCGGGATGCACCCGACCCTCAGGCAGGTTCCTCCGAGCTCGGGCTCCTTCTCGACGCATGCAACACGGGCACCGAGCTGCGCGGCACGGATGGCCGCGGTGTACCCGGCGGACCCGCCGCCGATGACCGCTACGTCGAATTCCATGGCCGCGATCCTAGATGTTCGCCCTCTGCTCGTCGGCGGACGGATGCAGCACCCGCAGCATCGTCACGCCGTCGCCGCCGTCCTCGACGACGCGTTCGAAGCCGTGCTTCTCGTAGAACGAGACGAGCGCGACGTTGTCTCGCTCGACGCTCAAGCTGAGCGCCGCGTAGCCCTCCGAGCGCGCGCGATCGCAGAGCGCCCTCACGAGAGCGTCTCCGAGCCCCCTACGACGGCGGCTGGGAACGACGGCCAGCGCGAGCTCGGGGGTCTCCTCGTCCACGAACCCGTACCCAGGCTGGTCGCGCCGGAACAGCCGGTACCAGGCGGCGCCGACCGGAAACGCATCCTCGACGGCGATGAGCGCGGTATCCCCCGGTCGCCCCCAGCCCTTGACGTAGCGTGCAACAGGCCCGGGCTCCTCTCCCGGATCGCGCTCGCGCCAGTAGTACGCGTGGTGAAGCATGTCGCGGAGGAACCGGACGTCCTGGCGGCCGCCTCGGCGAATGACCATGTGAGGAGCTTAGTGTCGGGGGCAGACTTCAGTCTGTCCCCGACTCCGTCTCATAGCGCCAGCGCCGGAGATTCGACGAACGCCTTGACAGTGCGTAGGAAGTCCGCGCCCTCCGAGCCGTCGATCGCTCGATGGTCGCACGTGAGGGTCATGGTCAGCGTCGGCACGACGACGACATCGCCGTCGAACGCCGCCGGCCTTTCCTCGATCGAGCCCACTGCGAGAATCGCGACCTGTGGCGGATTGAGCACCGCCACGAACTGCTCGATGCCGTACATCCCGAGATTCGAGATCGTGAACGTCCCGCCTTCGAGATCGCCGAGCTTGAGCTTCCCGTCGCGTGCCCGCGCGACGAGATCGGCTCGCGCTGTCGCGATCTGCTGGACCGATTTCTCGGCCGCGTCCGTGATCACCGGAACGACGAGCCCGCTCGGCGCGGCGACCGCAATGCCGACGTTTGCGCTCGGAAAGCGGAGGATCTTCCCGTCGGTGAAGTGAGCGTTCACGGGTCGATGCCTGACGAGCGCCGAGGCGACTACTCGCGTGAGGACATCGTTCACCGTCGGCTTCGTGTCGCCCTCGCGCATGAGCGCGACAAGGCTTTCACGCGTCCCGACGAGCTCGGAGGCGTCCGCCGTGACCGAGAGCTGGAAGACCGGAGCCTCCCAGGCTTCCGTGAGGCGCCGAGCGATGGTCCGGCGCGTCGAGGTCAACTCGACCACCTCGACTTCTCCCACCGGCGGCGCCGGCTGGGCCGCGGCGCCGGCAGCAGCAGATGAAGGCGCGCTCTCGACGTCCTCGGCGATGATCCGCCCATCCGGCCCGGTTCCGACGAGCGACGCGAGATTGATGCCGCGCTCGCGTGCGATCCGGCGTGCCAGCGGGCTGGCCTTCACACGCTCTCCCACCGCACGTTCAGCGGACACGTCGACCGGTGCCGCCGGGTCGGGCGCCGGGACGCCTTGTGGCACAGTGTCACTTGGCGATTCGGCCGGCTCTCCCTCGGGCGCCCGTGCGGTCGTGGTAGGAGCACCGCCGTTACCCCCCTGCGCCGCGGCGATCAGCCCGGACACGTCCTCGCCCTGCGTTCCGATCACGGCGACGGTGGTTCCGACGTCGACCTCACCGTCGGCGACGACGATCTTGAGCAGCACGCCCGCCGCCTCGGCCTCCACCTCCTGCGTGACCTTGTCGGTATCGAGCTCGTAGAGCGGCTCGCCCTTGGCGACATCCTCGCCCTCCGACTTCAGCCAGCGCACGATCGTCCCCGACTCCATCCCCTGGCCGAGACGCGGCAGCTTGACCTCAGATGCCACGCTCAGCTCCGCGCGACCGTGCGCCGGATCGCCTCGAGGACCTCGGCTGCGTGCGGGACGACCCACTGCTCCATGGCGGGCGCGAACGGAAGCGGAGCGAACTTCGCGCCGATGCGCTCGATCGGCGCATCGAGCCAGTCGAAGGCGCCGTGCTGGATGACAGCGGCCAGCTCGGAGCCGAATCCACCGCGCGCCACGGCCTCGTGCGCGGTGACACAGCGAGTCGTCTTGCGCACGGAGCCGACGATCGTGTCCTCGTCCAGCGGGAGCAGGGTGCGCGGGTCGACGACCTCGACGGAGATCCCGTCGCGCTCGGCCTCCTCCGCCGCGCGCAAGGACTCGTGCACGAGCCGGCCTGTCGCGACCACCGTCACGTCCGTGCCCTCACGGTGGACGCGCGCCTCGCCGAGGGGGATCGGCTCGAGCTCGGACGGCACCTCGCCCTTGATCGGATAGAGCGTGCGGTGCTCGAAGAAGATGACCGGGTTGTCGTCGTAGATCGCGGACCACAAGAGCCCGCGAACGTCCTGGGGCGTCGACGCGAACACGACCTTGAGGCCGGGAACGTGAACGAACCAGGCCTCGAGCTGCTGTGCGTGCTGCGCCCCCGGTGACCAGCCTGCACCGCCCTGCGTCCGGATCGTGAGCGGCACCTTCACCTGGCCGCCGGACATCGTCCTGTGCTTCGCCGCCTGGTTGACGAGCTGCTCCATCGAGAGCGTGAGGAAGTCCTCGTACATGATCTCGACGATCGGCCGCATGCCCTGGATCGCCGCACCGATCCCGCTCCCGACGATCGCCATCTCGGAGATCGGCGTGTTCCGGATGCGGGTGGGCCCGAACTCCTCGAGCAAGCCCTGGGTCACGGCCATCGAACCACCCATCTCGGCGATGTCCTCGCCCATGACGAAGACGTTCTCGTCCGCCCGAAGTGCCTGCGCGAGCGCGTCTCGGACCGCCTCTCTGTAGGTCAGCTCAGGCATAGACGTACTTGAGCGCGTCCTCGGGCTTCGGGTCCGTGCCGGCCTTGGCGAACTCCACCGCGGCCTCGACCTCGGCAGTGACGTCGGCATCGACAGAGGCGAAGTCGCCGTCGGACAGGTCGAGCCGTGCACCGAGGAGTCGCAGTGGATCCTTCGTCTCGCGCTCCTGCTTGAGCTCGTCCCGGTCCCGGTAGACCTGCGGATCGCCGACGAAGTGCCCGGTCAACCTAAAGGTGCGGAGGTGGAGAAGCACCGGGCCCTTGCCTGCGAGAGCGTGCTCGCGGGCCGCGAGCGCCGCCAGGTAGACAGCTTCGACGTCCTGTCCGTCGGCCTCGATGAGCTTCATACCGAACGCGGCAGCGCGCTTCCCCATTTGGTCGACCGGAAGCGGAAGCTGCTGGACCGCCGGTGTCGACTCCGCCCAGCCGTTGTTCTCGAGGACGAAGATCGCGGGAACCCTCCACAACTGCGCGAGGTTGAGCGACTCGTGGAACGTGCCTGTGTTCGTCGCGCCGTCGCCGAAGAACGCGACCGCGACTCGCTTCTCCCCGCGCATCTGGAAGGCGAGCGCGGCGCCGACGATCCCAGGCAGGCCGCCCGCGACGACGGCGTTTGCGCCGAGGTTGCCGACCGAGAGGTCGTAGAGGTGCATCGAGCCGCCGTATCCCCCGCTGCAGCCCTCCGTCTTGCCGTAGAGCTCGGCCATGATCTTCTTAGCGGGCGTACCCTTGGCGATGGAGTGCCCGTGAGCACGGTGCGTCGAGGCGAAGACGTCCTCGAGCGCGAGCGCCGAGCACACCCCGGTGGCGACGGCCTCCTGTCCGATCGCGACGTGCAGAAACCCGGGAAGCTCGCCGGCGCGGAAGCGCTCCTCGACTTTCTCCTCGAACCGCCGGATCAGGAGCATCTCGCGGAAGAAATCGCGCAGGACCTCCTCGGAGACCTTCTTCCGCCCGGGCTCCGCTCTCTCCTCGACGGTCGCCATCGAGCGGCCATTATGCTGGTCGGCCGATGCGAGCCGCCGAACAGTGGGCGCTTCTCGAGCAGGATCTCGGATCCGAGTGGGACGAGGCGCGCCTCTCGTTCGCGCCCGAGGGGTCGGCGGACGACGCAGCCGCCATCCTGGCGCCGCTCGGACCGGGACGTGTCGCCGGCGAGCTCCGATTTCACGTCCTGCGCGCAGGAGGCGGCCCTCAGCGGCTTCGCAACCTCCTCGAGCGGCTCGACCGTAAGCGGATATGGGGAAACCTCACACTCGTAGGAGCCACGCAGGCAGAGCCGGCCGACGGGTCGCCGACAGCGCGCTCACCGTCGCTCGCAAGCGCATGGGACGAGCTCGTGCAGCGGCTCGCACCAGGCTGGAGCGACCTCCTGTGCGAGCTCGAGCTGGCTTCGAGCGACCACCTTCCGCGGGCGGCGCTGCTGGGTGCGCCGCTGAACCCGACGCGAAACCCGGCGGCGAACGCGCTTCGCTTCCGCGTCTCCGGCAAGCAGGGCTACGGCGCCTCGTCGGGAATGGCGCGCCGCTGCTTCGAGCGGATGGACGCCGAGTCGATCGCGGGACGGATCACCGTGCTGGGCGAGCTCTCGGACACCGAGAACGCCGCCACCCAGGGCCCGGTCTGGCGGCTTGCCGGGCGGTCGGTCTAAAGCATCTAGGGAACGATCTTCGCCGAGCCCTTCATGCCTCTGCTGGCATGTGGATCACACAGGAAGCGGAGCGTCCCGACCTTGCGGAGCGCGACCTTCCACGTCTGCGTCCCGGTGTAGCTCAGCGGTGTCGTCTTCCGGTTGAAGCCCGGTGCGACGACGTGGGCGTTGTGAGCCCGGCCCCGATCGCGGACGACCATCGTGTACGTGCCGCGCTTCATCGCCTTCACCGCTTTCCCGGCTCGGGTCTTCAGCGAGATGACGAAGCCCGGGCCCGACGTGAGCTCGAGCTTGGTCTTCGCAGTGATCGCGCCGCTCGTGGTCGGTGGTGGTGGCGGCGGTGGCGGCGCAGGGTCACCGACGGTGAACGAGCCGCGCAGCGTCTGCGAATGAGGATCGCACACGTAGGTGTACCTCCCCTCGGCAAAGGTGACCGTCCACAGCTCCTTGCCCACCTGGCCGACACCGGTCATGCGGTCGACGCCAGGTCCCTGCAGGTGGAAGTTGTGCTCCTCCGACTCGTCCTCGACCTCGATCTCGTACGTGCCGGGATCGAGCCTCGTCACACGTCCGCCTCCGTCGTTCGTCAGGGCAATGGTGAATCCGGGCCCGACTTTGGCATGGAGCTTCGAGCTCTGAGCCGGAGCCGCGTCACCACCGGCGGCCGCCAGGAGCGCCGCCACGAGCAATGCGGCCGCGAGTGCCGAGATCCGCGTCATCGCTTCTACTCTACGTCGAGCGATCGGCGATCGGTTTGGTCTATGCGCGAAGGGCTGCGTCGAAGCGATCGACGAGCGCCTCGACGATTCGACCACGAGCCTCGGCCGCTTCCTCGTCGGTGAGCGTGCGCTCCGACGACTGGAACGACAGATGGAGCGCCACCGACTTTCGCCCCTCGCCCACCTGCTCGCCGCGGTAGACGTCGAAGACCTTCGCCTCTCGCAGCAGCGGCCCGGCAGCCTCGCGAGCCGTGTCCACGAGCGCCCCGACCTCGACCTCCTCGCGCACGGCCACGGCGATGTCCTGGAGGACGGCAGGGTAGGTGAGCACGTCCTCGTAGACGATCCGCTCCGGCACGCGGGCGAAGAGCGTATCCAGGTCGAGCTCGAACGCTCCCCACACACCGTCGAGCTGAGTCGGGTGGAGCTCGCCGACGACCCCGGCCTCGATGCGAGCGGCCTTCCCGGGGTGGAGCAACGGATGCTCGGAGCGCATCCAGTTCGCGTCCACATGCAGCACACGAAGAAGGGCCTCCACGACTCCTTTCGTGTGAAGGAAGCCTCCTTCGAGGATCCCCGCAACCCGAACCCGTTCCTCGGGCAGTTCGTCTCTCCGAGGCAGGTAGACCCGTGCGATCTCGAAGAGCGCGATGCGCTCGTTCCCGGCATCGGCGTTCTGGCGCGCTGCGTCGACGAGCGACGGAAGGAGCGCAGTGCGCATGACAGCCAGCTCGACGCTGATCGGCTCCTGAAGGCGAAGTGCGTCGTCGGCCGAGTCGGACTCGACGAGCGACGGCGTATACACCTCCGAGCAGCCCAGCGCGACGAGCGCATCCTCGACCTGTCTCCTGAGCCGCTGGAACCGGCTCAGCCGGCCCATCATCTCGCGGCGGACCGGCAGTGTGAAGGGGACGTCGGCAAGCCGAAAGCGCGCGATCTCCTCAATCAGGTCGACCTCGCGCCAGAGGTCACGTGCGCGCCAGCTCGGCACGAGGTACTCGCCGTCTCGGCGCTCGTTGCCCAACCGAGCGAGGATGTCGTGCTGCTCCTCGGAGTCGACCTCGAGCCCGATGAACGCACTTGCGCGCTCGGGACGGAAGCGAACAACGGGTCGCTCCGGCAGCTGCGCCCTCGCGTCGGTGTGGCCGACCCAGTGCCCGCCTGTGAGCTTGACGATGAGTTCGGTTGCGAGCGCGGCGGCATGCTCGGCAAGGTACGGGTCGACGCCTTTCACCCAGCGGTTCGAGCCCTCGGTCGGCAGGCGCAGGCGCTCGGACGTCCTCCATAGGCCGGTCGGCTCGAAGTTCGCAGCCTCGAGGAGGACGTGAGTCGTCGTGTCGGAGATCTCGGTCTCCTCCCCGCCCATGATCCCGGCGAACGCGACCGCCCTCTTGGCATCGGCAATCATCAGGTCGGAGGGATCGAGCGCGCGCTCGACGCCGTCGAGTGTCCGCAGCGTTCGCTCATCGGCGCGAGCCCGTCGAACGACGATCTCGCCGTCCGCGAGAGTCTCGTAGTCGAAGGCGTGGAGCGGGTTCCCCAGTCCGAGCATCACATAGTTGGTCACATCGACGACATTCGATATCGGACGCATGCCGGCCGCATTCAGTCGCGCGCGTAGCCAGGCCGGAGACGGACCGATGCGCACGTCGCGGAACAGTCGGCCGACGTAGCGCGGACAGCCCTCCCAGTCCTCCACGGTGACCTTCACGGTCTCGTCGCCTTCTCGAGCGGGATCCATGCCGGGCGGAGGTTCGAGGTCGAGCCGGAAGAGCGCCGCGACCTCGCGTGCGACGCCGTAGACCGAGAGGAGGTCGGGACGGTTCCCTGTGATCTCGAGGTCGAGGACGACGTCGTGGATGGGGAGTACATCCGCGAGCGGCGTGCCAGCCTCGCCGTCGTCGAGCACGATGATCCCGAGGTGATCCTCTCCGAGCTGGAGCTCGCGCTCGGAGAGGATCATCCCTGCAGACTCCTTGCCCCGTAGCGTGCGGCGTTCGAGCACCAGTCCCCCCGGAAGCTCAGCCCCGGGCAACGCGACGGCCACGGTCGCCCCGACGCCGAAGTTCCAGGCGCCGCAGACGATCTGGTACGGCTCGGCCTCGCCCACGTCGACGACACAAAGCTGGAGCCGGTCGGCGTCGGGGTGCTTGCCGGCCTCGAGCACCTTCCCAATGCGGAAGAGCGCGAGATTGCCGTCCAGGTCGGGCACGCCACGGTGCTCCACCGCGGCGACCACGGCCGTCGAGACGTCGAGGCGTGACGCGAGCTCGTCGAGAGGCATGCCGACTGCGACGTAGTCGCGGAGCCACGAGAGCGGAACGCGCATCAGAACTGCCTCAGCGTGCGGAGGTCGTTCTCCCAGAACGGCCTGATCTCGGAGATCCCGTGACGCAGCTGGGCGGAGCGCTCGATGCCGCAGCCGAAGGCGAATCCCGTCCACTCCTCGGGTTCGATGCCGACGTTCGTGAGCACCTCCGGATCGACCATTCCCGAGCCACCGAGCTCGATCCAGCCGGTGAACTTGCAGGTCCGGCACCCCCGCATGTCACAGATCGGACACGAGACGTCCGGTTCCATGGACGGCTCCGTGAACGGGAAGAAGTGCGTGCGGAAGCGGACCTGACGCTGCTCGCCGAAGAGCGCCCGCATCACGTGCAAGAGGGTTCCCTTCAGGTCTGCAAGCGTGAGGCTGCGGTCGACGGCCAACCCTTCGAACTGGTGGAAGATCGGGAAGCGCGTCGCGGTGATCTCGTCTCGGCGGTACACGCGGCCGAGGGAGACCATGTAGATAGGTGGCTGCTTCGCCTCCATCACGTGGATCTGCGATGGCGAGGTCTCGGTGCGCAACAGCCGCTCGTCGTCGACGAAGAACGTGTCGCGGTGCGAGCGCGACGGATGGGTTGGTGCGAACGCGAGCTGGTCGAAGTTGTAGTGGACGGTCTCGACCTCGCGGTCGTCGATCACCTCGTAGCCGAGCCCGAGGAAGGCGTCCTCGATGATCCGCCGTGTGAGGGTGGTCGGATGGAGTGTGCCGAGCTGGAACTCTTCGCCCGGAAGCGTGACGTCGACGACGTCCTCGGTTAGCTGGCGGTCGAGCTCGGCGCGGGCGAGCTCGGCCTCGCGCCCGTCGATCGCACCCTCGAGCCGTTCCCGAAGCGCGTTCAGCGCCGTGCCGGTCTCGCGATCGCGCACCTCCCGGAGGGCCAGCTTCAGCTCGCTCTTCCGCCCGAGGTACTCGACCCTCACCCGCTCGATCTCGTCAGTCGACGCGGCGGTGGCGACCGCTGCGAGCGCGTCGTTCTCGAGAGCCTGGGGGTCCATCGGAGTGAGCGAGGTTACCAACGCTCCTTCGCCGAGCGACAAGGTGCGACAAGCTCTGCAACCCGTCTGCTTCACAGGGATGCCCGGCTCGTAGCTGCTTGTAAGTTGCCCTCTCTGGCGCTCTACGATCGCATCGCTTCGTTCTACGACCCTTGGAGTCGGTCCGTCACCGAGGACGTCGGCTTCTACGTGGAGCGGGCGCTCGCGTCCGGCGGCCCCGTCGTCGAGCTGGCCGTGGGAACCGGTCGCATCGCAGTCCCGATAGCTCGGGCGGGCATCCGGGTCATCGGCGTGGATTCCTCGCCGGGGATGCTCGGCGTCGCGCGGGTCGCAGCGGAGTCGGCCGGCGTCACGGAGCTCGTCGACCTACGACTCGGTGATCTTCGCGACCCACCGGTTCCCGAGGACGTTCCGCTCGTCATCTGCCCGTTCCGCTCACTGCTGCACATGGAAACCGAGTCCGAGAAGCTCGTGGCTGCTCGAGCCGCACGAAGCCTGCTCGTGCCCGGCGGGCACTTCGTGTTCGACGTCTTCTCACCGAGTCGCGAGGACATCGAAGAGACGGACGGGCGCTGGCTCGAGCGCGAGCCCGGGATCTTCGAGCGGGCCGACTGGGACGAGGGAGCACGAACACTCTCGCTCTCCATTCGCTCGGGAGAGGCGACGACGACCTTCGAGCTGCATTGGCTTTCCTTCCCCGAATGGCTCCGCATCCTCGACGCCGCCGACTTCGACGTCGACGCGACGTACGGATGGTTCGATCGCCGGCCGTACGACGGCGAGGAGGACATGATCTTCGTCTGCGCGGCGCGCTGAGCCGTGCGACATACGCAGCGGTTGCCACACGAGCGACCGTTCCCTTAGAGTCGGAGGCACGGTGATCTGGCTGCTCGTCATCCTGGGGCTCGTCCTGCTCGTCGGGCTGATGCTCGTTGCGCTGTACAACCGCCTCGTCCAGCGGCGGAACCGGGTCGACAACGCGTGGGCGCAGGTCGAGGTTCAGCTCAAGCGGCGCTGGGACCTGATTCCGAACCTCGTGGAGTCCGTGAAGGGGTACGCGGCGCACGAGCGCGGGACGTTCGAGGCCGTGACCGAGGCGCGCACACGAGCGCAGAGCGCGAAGACGCCGGCTGAGACCGCGACCGCTGAAGGGATTCTCGGCGCGGCTCTCGGCAGGCTCTTCGCAGTGGCCGAGGCGTATCCCGAGCTCCAGGCGGACGAGAACTTCCGGCAGCTCCAGACGGAGCTCGCGGAGACGGAGAACCGGGTCGCCGTCAGCCGGCAGGTCTACAACGACTCCGTCTTGACCTACAACAACACCGTCCAGACGTTCCCGGGGCTCGTGGTCGCCGGGCCGTTCGGCTTCTCCGTTCGCGAGTTCTTCGAAGTCGAGGAGGAGGCGCAACGGGAGGCGCCGGTCGTCGACTTCTAGCGCTCGCGGCGGTTGCCGCGATCGCCTCTCTCGCGCTGCCCGGCGCCGCGCGCGCCGACAGCTTCTCGCTTCTCGCCGCCGACGTCGCGGTCGACGTCCAGCCGGACGGGGCTCTCGGGATCAGCGAGCGGATCGAGGTTGCCTTCTCGGGCGACTTCCACTTCGGTTACCGCGACATCCCCCTGCGACCGGGCGAGACGCTCGTGGATCCGTCGGTTGCCGAGCGCGGCATCGCCTACGTCCGCGGGACGGCGACCGAACTGGCGCCCGGACGCGCGCAGACGTTCGGCGTCACGCGGCACGGGGACGGCATGCGCATCGTCTGGTACTTCGACGCCCGCGACCAAACGCGCGCCTTCACGGTCTCCTACACCCTCCGAGGCCTGGCGGTCGCCTACGACGACGTCGTCGACGTAAACCTGAAGGTCTGGGGAGACCAGTGGGCGGAGCCACTCTGGCGCCTCGTGGCGATCGAAAGCGCGCCCGGCAGGATCCTCAGGGCCTGGGGCAAGCCCGTGTGGGTGCGCGGTGACGTCGACCTCGGCGGTCGGCGCGCAACGCTCCGTGCAGCCAACGTGCCCGCGCATCAGTTCGTCGAGCTGCGAACGCTGATCACGCGGCCGGCGTTCACGTCGACGGCCGGCATGAAGGTCGTCCGAGGGAACGGCCTCGACCGCATCGTCGCGGAAGAGCAGGCCGACGCCGACCGCTTTCGGCGCGACAGCGACCGCATTCAGGCGCTCAAGGATCACCCGCTTCGCACCGGCCTCGTGATCCTGGGACTGGCGATGCTCCCGGCCCTGCTCGTCATCGCGGCCGTGTTCTGGTTCATGGGCAGGGAGCGACGGACGGGATACGACCGCGAGTACGAGCAGGAGCCGCCGACGGACACCCAGCCCGCGCTCGTGCCGACGTTGCTCAGGCAAGGCGGTGAGGCGGGGTCGTACGAGTTCACGGCGACGCTCTTCGACCTGATCCGACGGGGCGTCTACAAGAGCGAGCCGACGACGACCGAGCGGTCGATCTGGGGCGGTCTCCGGTCGGAGGAGGTCTCCGACCTCGAACTCTCGGCGGGGACGGAGCAGGACCTCGCGAGCTGGGAACGTGACGTCGCCGACGTGGTCGACGCCGTTCTCGACGGATCGACCGAGCGCCTGTCGAGATTTCGTGAGCGCATCGAGGACGAGCGCACGTCCATGCACCCGCGGTTCACCGCGTTCAAGGAAGCTGTGGGGGCAGAGGCAGCTCGAAGATCCTGGTTCCGCTCGCGCGGCGCGATCCCACTCGTCGCGGCGGCGATCGTCTTCGGGCTCGCCGGCGGTGCACTGATCTTCCTGGCGAGCAACGGCTGGCGGCCGGTGTATCCCCGGTACACGGACGTGATCCTGGTCGGCGTCGGCGCCTGCCTCATCGCGAACGGGGGGCTCTGCGTCGCGACCCTGGCGTTCAACCGCCGCGCGTGGCGACGACGGACGAAGGCCGGCCAGGCCGAGGCGGAGCGCTGGGAGGCCTTTCGTCGGTATCTCACGGACTTCCCGCGCCTGCACGAGGCGCCGCCTGCGACGCTCGAGCTCTGGGAGCGGTACCTCGTCTACGGAATCGCATTCGGGATCGCCGAACGCGTGCTGCAGGGGGCGCAGCTGCACATGCCCGAGGAGCTCCACCAGGCAAGCTCCGTCTACTGGATCTCCTCAGGCGGCGACCTGGGCTCCGGGGCGTCGAGCCTCTCGATCGGCGACCTCGCGTCCGGGTTCGGGTCGGCGCTCGCGCCGCCGAACTCGGGCTCGGGCGGAGGCGGGGGTGGATTCTCGGGCGGAGGTGGAGGCGGCGGTGGCGGCGGTGGCGGCGGCTTCGGCTAGCAAGCTCACGAAGCGCGCCGCGAGAGCTCGTAGAGCGCGATCGCACCCGCAGCCGCGACATTCAGCGATTCCGCGTCTCCGGGCAGTTCGATGGTGACCCTGTGGCTCAGAGCCACCAGGTCGTCGGGGAGCCCCTGGCGCTCCGCGCCGAGGACGAACGTCACGGGAGGGTCGAGGATCACGCTCTCGAGAGAGCCGCCACCGTGAGCGACGAGAGCGACTCGGCGGACCGGTACTGCATCCCAGGCCACGAGCGGTACGCGAAAGATTGCGCCGGCGGACGCACGTAGCGCCTTCGGCCCGACAGGGTCCGCACACTCGGGAGAAAGCGACACGCCGGCACCGAAGGCGTCGGCGGTGCGCAGGAGCGTGCCGACGTTCCCCGGGTCTGCGATCCGCCACAGCGCCAGCACGACGTCCCGAGCTCCCGTCGGCAGGTCCTCACTCCGATACACGCCGATCACGCGTGGCGCGTGACCGAGCGTGGAGACGTCGCCGAGCAGCTCTGGCAGGACGTTCTCACCCGCCACGAGGAGCTCGACGGGCTCGACCCCCGCCGCCGCGGCGGCATCGACCAGATCCTCGCCCTCGGCGGCGAACAGCCCGGTCTCCACGCGATGCTTGCGGGCAGAGAGAAGCTTCCGGACGAGCCGGAGCTTCTCGTTTTGACGAGACTCGATCAGGCTGCTCTGGCGTCGGCGTCGAGCGCAGCCTTCGCGCGCTCGGCGACGGCCGCGAACGCCTGTGGATCCGAGACCGCGATGTCGGCGAGCGACTTGCGATCGAGCTCGATCCCGGCCTTCTTCACGCCGTCCATGAACCGGTTGTACGAGAGGCCGTTCACACGAGCGGCCGCATTGATGCGGACGATCCAGAGCGAGCGAAACGTCCGCTTGCGCGCCTTGCGGTCGCGGTAGGCGTAGACGAGCGAGTGCTCGACCTGCTCCTTCGCGAACCGGTAGCTCGACTTCTTGCGGCCGTAGTACCCCTTGGCCTGCTCGAGGACCTTGGCGCGCTTCTTGCGCGCATGGACGGCTCGTTTGACGCGAGGCATGGCGGCTCAGCCTCCCCTGAGGAGCTTCTTGACAGATTTCACGTCGCTCTCGGCGACGCCGTCCATCTTGCGGAAGCCGCGCCTACGCTTCGACGACTTCTTCTCGAGGTTGTGGCTCCTCATCCCGTGCCTGCGAAGGAGCTTCCCCGTCCCGGTCACCTTGAAGCGCTTCTTCGCGCCTTTCGACGTCTTCATCTTTGGCATCTGCCTTCGCTCCTACGTTCTTCAACGGCCCGAGCACCATGACCATGTTGCGTCCGTCGAGGATCGGCTGCTGCTCTATCGAGCCGAGCTCCTTGACGTCCTCCGCGAGCCTCATGAGGAGATCACGACCCCGTTCCGGATGGAGCGTCTCGCGCCCCCGGAACATGATCGTGACCTTTACCTTGGCCCGCTGACCCAGAAAGCGCACCACGTGCCCCTTCTTGGTCTCGTAGTCGTGGATTCCGATCTTCGGCCTGAGTTTGATCTCCTTGATGTGGATCTGGAGTTGATGCTTGCGGGCCTGCTTCGCGCGCTGCTCCTGCTCGTAGCGGTACTTCGAGTAGTCCATCACCCGGGCGACGGGCGGATCCGCTCCGGCGGCGACCTCGACGAGGTCGAGGCCCCTCCCGTACGCGAACTCCAGCGCTTCCTTCGTCGGGGTGATCCCTACCTGGCCGCCGTTCTCGTCCACCAGGCGGACGCGCGGGACACGGATCTCCTCGTTGATGCGCTCGTCCCGCTTGCGTGGAACGACCCGGTCCATGGAGGGCCGGCGGCGACGTGGTCTCAAAAGCCCTTCATCAAGCTCTCAGCTTCCTCCTTGTAAACGACACGAACCGCTGCACGCAGCGGCTCGTCACCTCTCCAACCTTCGGCTCGGTTGAACCCCCGCGAGTCAAGCCCGGGAGGTGAGGAGGCGATGAGCTCCTGCTTGCAGACGCCGGATCGTACCAGTAGGGGCGAGATATATCTCGCCCCTACGGAGTGGGGTCAGCCTCGGCGGCGAGCTCGCCGAACCTCTCGAGGAGCTCGCCCAGCGACAGCGTCGACTGGCCTCCCCCGCGCTCGCGCACCGCCAGCGCCTCGTCGGACTCGCGATCGCCGTACACGACGACGAACGGCACCTTGTCGAGCTCGGCGTCCCGGATCCGCTTGCCGAGCGTCTCGTCGCGCTCGTCCACCTCGACCCGGTACCCGCGGGCATCGAGCCGATCGCGGAGCGTGCCCGCTGCGACGCGATGCCCCTCACCCACGGGGATCACTCGAGCCTGCACCGGCGAGAGCCAGAACGGGAACGCTCCTCCGTAGTGCTCGATGAGGATCCCCATGAACCGCTCGAGCGAGCCCAGGAGCGCACGGTGGATGACGACGGGCGCGTGCTCGCGGTTGTCCGGCCCCATGTAGCTGAGCCCGAACTGGACGGGCATCTGGTAGTCGAGCTGGATCGTTCCCATCTGCCAGCTCCGGCCGAGGACGTCGGTCATGTGGAGATCGATCTTCGGGCCGTAGAACGTCCCCTCGCCCGATGAGATGACGTACTCCAGGCCGTGGCGCGTCAACGCAGCCTCGAGCGCCGCCTCCGCGTGATCCCACTGCTCGTCCGTCCCGAGGCGCTTCTCGGGACGCGTCGACAGCTCGGCCCGAGGCGTCACCCCGAACCGGCCATACAGGTAGTCGACGAACTCGATCATCCCGTCGATCTCGTCCTGGATCTGCTCCTCGCTGACGAACACATGGGCGTCGTCCTGGGTGATGTGCTTCACGCGCAGAAGGCCGTGCAGCGTTCCGCCGCGCTCGTCGCGATGCAACGTCGACGATTCCGCGTAGCGAATCGGAAGATCGCGGTAGGAGCGCAGTCGCGAGCCGAACAGCAGCATGTGGCCCGGGCAGTTCATCGGCTTGAGCGCCAGTGGCTCCTCGCCTTCGTGCGGCTGCACGAAGAACATGTTCTCCTCGTAGTTCGCGTAGTGACCGGAGGTCTTGTACGTCTCGAGGTCGTAGAGGAGCGGCGTCTTGACCTCGACGTAGCCGCGCCGTCGGTTCTCACGTCGTCGCAGGTCCTCGAGCGCGTTCCACAGCACCATGCCTCTGGGGTGCCAGAAGGGTGAGCCCGGCGAGTGGTCGGAGAGATGGAAGAGATCGAGCTGACGTCCGATGCGTCTGTGGTCGCGCGCTCGCGCCTGCTCGAGCCGTTCGAGATGGGCGTCGAGGTCGGCCTGCGAGTAGAACGCGGTGCCGTAGATGCGCGTGAGCTGCGTGTTCCGTTCGTCGCCGCGCCAATACGCGCCCGCGAGGCTCGTCAGCTTGAGCGCCTTGATGGGCGACGCGTCCTGCAGGTGGGGCCCCCTACAGAGATCGGTGAACTCGCCCTGCGTATAGAGCGAGATCGTGCCCTCGGCGTCCCGGGCGAGCTCGACCTTGTAGGGCTGGGACTCCGCCTCGAACCGACTGACCGCCTCGTCCAGGGTGAGCTCCTCGCGTACCCAGGTACGACCCTCCTCGATCTCGCGCCGCATCTCGTCCTCGATCGCGGCGAGGTCGTCCTCCGATATCGGCTCCGGAAACTCGAAGTCGTAGTAGAACCCGTCTGCGACCGGAGGACCGATCGCGATCTTGACCCCGGGATGGAGCCGCATGACGGCCTCTGCGAGCAGGTGGGCGGTGGAGTGGCGGAGCACGTAAAGCGCATCCGGGTCCTGGATGTCGCGCGTCGTCAGGAACTGAACGCTCTCGCCGTCCGCGAGAGGCAGCCGTAGGTCACGGGTCGAGCCGTTCACCCGTGCGAGAACAGCCTGCTCGGCGAGCTTCGGCCCGATCGCACGCGCGGCCTCGAGCCCCGTCGCGCCGTCGGGAAGCTCGAGCTCGGTGGCGTCCGGAAGCACGACCTTCATGGCGGGTGAGGATAGACGCGGGTCTAGTAGCTTGGAGCCGATGCGCGCAGGCGGTTGGCTCGCGATCGTCGCAGCACCGCTCGTCCTCCTGGCCGCATTGCTCGCGCGCCCCGCGCTCGACCGCAGCTGGGAGAATCATCCCGCCCACTTCTGGCTCGTCCTCGGCGCAGCTCTCGTCGCCACTGCTCTCGGCTGGGGCGTGACCGCCGCCGCCCGCCGACGGCGCGACGCCCGACTCCTCCTCATCTCGCTCGCGTTCGTCGCGAGCGCCTGCTTCCTCGGCTTGCACGCCCTGGCGACGCCTGGTGTCCTCCTCGGGCCGAACGCAGGCTTCGAGCTCGCCACGCCCTTCGGGCTCGTCATCGCCGGTGTGTTCGCGGTCGGCGCCTCGGTGGAGCTCGGGGGCGCGCGCGCCGAGACGCTCGTTCGGGCAGCACCTCTGCTCCTGGGCGCGCTTGCGGGGGTCGCCTTGATCTGGGCGGTTCTCTCGCTCGCCGAGCTTCCACCGCTCGACGATCCGCTCGCCGCGGAGCAGCTCGACGGCTGGCAGCTGGTGCTCGCCGCGATCGGCGTCGCGCTCTTCGGGATCGCGGCTATCGGGTTCCTTCGCATACACCGCAGGCGCCAGGAGCGCTTCGTCCTGGCCTTCGCTCTCACCTTCGCTCTTCTCGCCGAGGCGATGGTCGTGATCGCCTGGGCACGTAACTGGCAGATCTCCTGGTGGGAGTGGCACGTGCTGATGTTCGCCTCCTTCATCCTGATCGCCGCCGTCGCCCGCGCGGAGTGGCACGAGGAGCGCTTCAGCCCGCTCTATCTGGACGAGACGCTCGCCGGCGCCACCGAGGTGAGCATCCTCTTCGCCGACCTCGCGGGGTTCACGAGCTTCTCCGAGGCGCGGCATCCGGCCGAGGTCGCCGCGATGCTGAACGCGTACTTCGGGCGCCTCATCCCGCTGATGGAGCGAGTGGGCGGCGACGTCCACCAGATCAGCGGCGACGAGCTCATGGTCGTGTTCGGCCAGCGTGACGACCAGGCCGAGCACGCAGCGCAGGCCGCGCGCGCGGCACTCCTCCTTCAGCGAGAGGCCGAGCGCATCGCGCGTGACCACGGCGAGTGGCCGCGTTTCCGGGTGGGCGTCAACAGCGGCGAGGTGCACGCCGGTCTCGTCGGGGGCACGCGAGGACACCGAAAGCACGGTTACGTCGGAGACATCGTGAACGTGACGGCCCGACTCCAGGCGGCCGCACCCGTGGGGGGAGTCCTGATCGGCGACGGGACGTTCCGCGAGCTCGGCACGCGCGCCGTCGTGGAGCCGGTTCCACCGGTGCGGGCGAAGGGGAAGTCCGAGCCCGTGGTGGCGTACCTGCTCCACGACGTGGCAAGAGCCCGCCAGAACCGTCCGTAGACTCAGAGCGATGAGCGAGACGCCCGCCATTGAGCCGCGCCGGCTGGCCCGCGCCACCCGCTGGCCGTTCGAGCGGCTCGCGGCGCTCGCCCGCGGAGTGGCGCACGCGCTGCCTCGCGCGATCGAGGATCTCTTCCGCGACCGCTGCCCGCAGTACGCGGCGTCCATCTCGTTCCACGTGCTCTTTTCGCTGTTCCCCCTGACGATCGTCCTGGTCTCGGTCTTCGGGCTCGTCCTCCAGGACGACGAGCTCCGCCAGCGGGTGATCAACGAGCTCCTCGACGTCCTCCCTGTCTCCGAGAAGGGCCAGGCGAACGTCCAGCGATCGATCGAGGGGATTGCGTCGCCGCTGTCCGCGATCGGCTTCATCTCGCTCATCGCGCTGCTCTGGGGGGCGTCGGGGATGATGGCTTCGATCCGGATCGGGCTGGAGACCGCGCTGAAGGTCGACCGTGGGCGCCCAGCCGCTCATGCGAAGCTCGTCGACTTCGTGGTCGTGGGCGCAGCCGGCGTCCTCGTGCTGGTCGTCGTCGGCCTTTCCGCGTTCGCCGCCTTCTTCAGTCGTCTCGCGGACCGCGTCGCGGAGGAGGTCGGCGTGCAGCCCAATCTGTCGGGAGTCCTCCTCCGGGACGGCGTCCAGCTGGTCGTGATCGCGGTGATGGTGCTCCTGCTCTACCGCTTCGTGCCCGCTCGAAAACTGCGAACGCGCGGCGCCCTGGCAGGAGCCGTCCTCACTTCCGTCGGGACCTGGGGTGCGTCACGGATCCTCGCCGTCGTCTTCGCCGACTTCTCGCGCTACAACCTCATCTACGGATCACTCGCCGGCGTGATGACGTTCCTGTTCTTCGTCTACATCGTCGCGCTGATCCTTCTGCTCGGCGCCGAGTTCGCGTACGCGTGGTCACAGCCCCCGGGGCCCGCCGGCCCACCGGTTCGTACGCGGCTCTGGGGTTTCTTCCGAGGCCTCTTCGTTCACCACGAGGAGGACGACGCCCGAATCAGCGAAGCGCCGGCTCGTCGACCGTGAGCATGCGCGCGTCCGCGTCGAGCGTGCACGTAACGCCGAGCGGGAGTGCGGCGAGGTGCTTCGTATGGCCCAACGGCAAGCCGTATATCACCGGGACGCCGAGCGGCTCGAGCCGCTCCTCGAGGACGTCCTCGATAGAGCGCGAGCGCGCCCAGTCCGAGACCGGTCTCAGGTCACCCCAGTCCGACTTCTCCATCTGGCCGACGACGACTCCCGCAACGTTGTCGAGCTTCCCCGCGTGCGTCAGCTGGACGAGCTGCCCGTCGACCTGGTACGGCGGACTGTGCGTGTCCTCGAAGAAGAAGATCGCGCCGTCGAGGTCGATCTCCCACGGCGTTCCCATCGTCTGCATGAGCAGCCAGAGACAGCCGCCGACGAGGGGCGCCGTGACGCGTCCGCCGTGGATGGCTCGCACCCAGGGGTCGTCCGGATCGCGGGGCACCTCACCTTTGCCGCCGCGACGGAGGACGTCGAGCAGCCGGTCCTTCGTGAACAACGTCGTCTCCGCGGCGCCGACACCGAGAAGCCCGTTGCCGTAGATCGTCGCCAGCCCGGCTTTCTGGAGCAGCGCGACGTGCAACGCGGTGATGTCGGAGTAGCCGACGAGCGGCTTCGGGTTCGCGGCGATGAGGTCGAAGTCGAGGTACGGGATCGCCTGCGCGGAGCCGAAGCCGCCCTGGAGCGCCTGGACGACATCCACCTCGGGATCGGCGAAGAGGACATTGATGTCCGCGCCCCGCTGCTCTGCGCTCCCAGCGACGTAGTCGTCGCGTTCCCACGCCCCGGGCGCGAGCTTGACGCGGTAGCCCCGCGCCTCCCACCACTCGATGCCGCGCAGGACGTCGGATCGGCTGTCGTACGGGCTCGCGGCAGCGGCCGCGCCGATCGTCCCGCCGTCGGGCAGCGGCTTCCCAAAACGCGTTGCCCGAATCACGAGCGCGCGCGGATTACCCGCAGATCCTCACCGTCCGAGTCGCCTCGGCCTCGCGGCCGCGAATATCCGAGACGGTCGCCGTGAGAGCGTGCGCGCCCTTCCGCTTCCCGCTCGTCCGCCAGGTCATCTCGTAGAGCCCGGCGACGTTCTTGCGCACGCGGCCGATCTGCCGGTTCCCGTCGAAGAATCCCACGGACGAGATCGGGACCGTGTCGTTCGCGACGACCAGCAGCTTCTGTCGCGCTACGAGGCAGCGGCCTTCGTCCGGCGTGATCCAGGTGATCGTCGGCCTGTTCACGGCCACCGCCCGCAAGCCCTGAAAGCGCGTGTTCGGCAACGGGCTGTTGCTGTCCGTGTTGATGTTCTTGGCCTCCTGGAAGTCGGATGCGACGAGCTGCATGAACTGCGGGCCCGCCGTCAGCGTCTGCGCCTCACGCGGGATCGAGAAGGCCGCGATGCCCGTCGCGGGATCGAAGGTCGTGGCTCCGACCGACTGCCCCCGCGCGGACGGCCCGAAGAACAGCTGAAGCGCGTGCGGGTCGACGCCGGACTTCGCATCCGTGACCTTCGCGACGATCGTCGGCCGCCCACTCGAGATCGTGCGCGTGAGCACCCTGACCGCGGGCGGCTTGACGTCGTTCACCCAGGAGCGGAGGACGTAGCGGCCACCCAGGGGGCGTCCCGTGAACAGATCGCGGCCCGAGTCCACCGAGACGTAGTAGCGCCCCGGCGGGAGGAAGACACCGCCGGACGCTCCGATGCTGTAGAGAAAGTCCGGAAGCTGGCCGTTCACGTTCACCGGGATGCCGGCGTAGCCGAGCACGTCGTTCTCGTCGAGCGAGCCCATGAACCACGGGTGGATCGGCTGGTTCGAGCTCAGGAGCGACGTGATCGAGGCGTTCAGCCTCGTCGCCGGTCGAACGACGACCACTCCCGCGTTGACGGCCTGCTTCGTGATGTCGAGCGAGTAGATCTTCTCCTTGCCGTCGTCGTTGACCGACGGGTCGACGCCGAAGATCCCGAGGACCGAGAACGGCGACGTCGGCCACCGATAGACGCGCGCCCGGTCGTCGCCGACACGGGTGTCGCCGGCCTGCGTCACCCTGAGCCGAGTGACGGGCGCCCCCAGGAGCGACGACCGCGTCACCGAGAACGCGTACGGGATGCGGCGAGTGTCGCTGCCATGCCGAAGCAGGACGAACCCGAAGTTGTCTCCCGCGACCGCGCCGGCCGTTGCCCGGGCGACCACCTGAACCACGGCCGATCCTCCAGGAGGCACCGTGACCGGTGCCGCCTCGACGGTCGCGCCGCTCGACGCCACCTGCGCCTGGATCTCCGCCATCCAGGTGCCGGCTCCGCCTCCTGCGTCCGTCACGGTCACGGAGAAAGCGCGGCTCGAGGGTGTCGCAGCGTTCGCCGGGAGGTAGCCGAACGAGAGCGACTGCGGGTCGGTGAAGACGAGCGGGCGATCGGCTGTCCCCACTCGCACGAGCCCTGCTCCCTGGACGAGAACCGATGCCTCCTCGGTCAAGGACGTGCTTCCGAACGCAGGGCCTGCGGTCGACATGAGCGCGGACTTGATCTGCTCCGACGTCCAGGACGGATGGCGCTGGACGAGTAGTGCGGCAGCCCCGGCAACGTGCGGCGCGGAGAAGCTCGTTCCGTCGAGGACGGCGTACTGGTCGCCGGCGAACTCCGGCAGCGTCGAGGACAGGATCTGGGCACCCGGCGCGGTGACGTCCGGCTTCAGAGCGTGGCCGAAAGGCGTGAGACCGGAGGACGTGAAGCTCGTCGGCACGCCCGCCCACGTCGTCGGGACCTCGAGGATCTCGCGGCTGAAGCGAACGGTGACCGCCCCGCCCGAGCCGGCAGCTGCAACACGGATGCGCGCGCCGTCGAGATCGGAGATCGTCCCTCCGTCCGTGGAGAAGAATGCGAACGTCGGGTCTCCGGGACGATTCTCGGCAATCACGAGCCCGGCCGCTCCCGCATCTCGCGCGCGGGAGCTCTTGACGGCGTACGGGCAGCCGCCACGAGTCACCAGCGCGATCGCGTTGCGCAGCGAGTTGGCAGGCGCCGGGTCGCAGAGCTGTCGGCTCACGCCGCTCAAGGAGCCGACGTCGACGAGCCGTTGGTTCGTCGTGATCCACGACGGCGGGATGTTGTCCACGGGCACGAACGGCACCCGCGCGACGCCACTCGGCGCCACGATGGCGATCGACGCTCCGAAGACGTGCGCGTTCGCGGTGGCCCCGACGCTGATCGCGTCGGGCGCCGTCGCGGGCGAGCCGGCCGTGCCGAGGCCGAAGAAGTCACGGTCGTTGCCGGCCGAGATCACCGGCACGACGCCGGCGCGGGCGACGTTCGCCACGGCTTCGATGAGGATGTCGGTGCGAGGATCCGCCTGCGGGCCGCCGCCCGAGAAGTTGATGACGTCCATCCCGTCGCGCACCGCCGCCTCGAAGGCGGCGATGATCTCCGGGCTGTTTGCAGAGCAACAGCCGCCGAGTGGCGGTGGAGCGGGGACGTTGAAGACGCGGTAGTTCCCGACGTAGGCGCGCGGAGCAACGCCGGCCAGGCCGTTCACCGCCGGGTGACAACCGCCCTGGGCCTCGATACAGAACCCCGTGCGACCCGCCTCGACGTCGGTCGGGACCCCGGCGATGACACCCGCGACGAAGGTGCCGTGGAAGGATTGGTCGCGATCGAGCGGAGCGCTGCTGGCGCCCGGCCCCGCGAAGCCGCGCGCGACGATGACCTTCGGCGTCGTCCCGCCGCCGGGCCCCTTCGGGAACCCGGCCGGGTACGAGAACCCGGTCGGGTCGAAGAACGGATGCTCGTGGTCGATGCCGTCGTCGACGACGGCAACCTTTACACCGTCTCCCTTCGCCCCGGTCAGGGCCCCGAACTGAGTCGCGCCGATGACCGAAGGCCCGCGGTTCATCGACAGCGTGTAGCGGAGGCTCGGATACACACGCTTCGCCGCCTCGAGCTCGAGCAGTGCGGGGAGACGGGCATACGGGATGCTCACCGCGAAACCGTTTACGAGCAGCTGGTAGCGCCGCGACACACGCGCCTCGGGGATCTCCCGGCGGAGGCTCGCGATCGCCCGCGCCTGCGCGGCCTCGAGGCCGGCCAGGTAGCTCTGAGAGAACGAGCTTCGCAGGTCGAGCTTGCGCTTCGGGCCGAACCCGGCGAAACGCCGCGCGAACGCTGCCGCCGCCAATGGTGGGTCTTCGAGAGTGACGATGACCCTCGCTCTGCTGCCGGTCGAAGGCTCCGCGAAGTGGGAAGCGGGCCGTACCTTCGCAAGTGCGTTCTCGACGACCTCCCGAGGCGTGCGATCGACCGAACCGGAGGCCGTTCCGCTGCTTGCGACGAGAGCTACGAGGCAGGCGAAGAGCGCGAGGCGACGCACCGGTGAGTTGCTAGCGGACCTTCGAGGCGTAGCCCTGTGTCGCCTTCAGGCCCTCGAACGTGACCCCCACCGAGCCACGGAACGTCTTGCCTCTCGCAGCGACTGGGATGTTCCAGGTGCACGTCGCCGCGCCGGCCACGACGCGCTGCACCTGCGCCCTGAGCCGCGCGTTGCCGAGACGGCCGACGCACGTCACCCGGCCGTTCTGGACGGCCGCGCCCGTGTCC
This sequence comes from Actinomycetota bacterium, assembly GCA_020029615.1. Taxonomy (GTDB): domain Bacteria; phylum Actinomycetota; class Thermoleophilia; order Gaiellales; family Gaiellaceae; genus GMQP-bins7. Next base: position 20,349 of record JAIBJO010000003.1, on the reverse strand, counting down.
GACCGTGTCGCGACGAGGCGGAGCGTGAACGCCCGTCCGGCCGTGGGCTTCGCAGGGGTCGGGGTGAGCCTCTTCGTTACCAGTGACGGCGGCGTGATCCTGACCTCGTACTGGTAGAAGCCTGCTCCCGCGGCGGGCGCGATGTCGCTCACGGCGTTCGCGAAGTCGAGGTCGTTCGTCACCGGGTCGATAGTCACCCCGCCGATCACGATCGCGGCGAATCCGAAACGCTTCGTGTTCCCGAGCTCGGCCGCTGTGATGGTGATCGTGATCCCGTTCTGATACGAGAAGATGAGCGACGTTGCGGGGGGATCACCGGCTCGGCGCGTGAAGTCGGTCCCGTCCCATCGGAACAGCCCGGCCTCGCCCCCGAAGACCTGGATGACGTAGTCGGCTCCCAAGGACTCGGGATCGCCGGTCTGCGGGTTGGCGTCCGTGTCGACGAAGACCAGGATCAGCATGTCCTGTGTCAGTTGCGCGCGGTTCGGGATGTCGATCTTGAACGAGATCACGCCCGCGTCGTTGTTGGACACGGTCAAGGTGGTGATGTCGGGCGCCGCCGCGTTCTCGCCCGACGAGTCCTGGTACGTGGTGCTGTTGGCCGTAATCGCCGTCGTCGACGCCGGCCCGGAGAGCGCTCCGGATGCGACGGTCGGAAGCGCGACGACCGCGACGGCGATCGCGAACACCATGCCGGGGCGAATAAGCGGTCGCACGTGAGCGGTCAGGGTAGATGCGAGTCGCGTCTCGCGCAACTACGAACGACACGTCCGACCCGAGCGAAGCTTGTCGGGTGTCGTGCGTACACTGAGACGTAAGCCGTTCGGTTGACGCGATGAGGCAATCCACGAGGTCGAGCTTGAACCTTCGCCTACTCGGGCTCCTGCTTGTGTTCCTGCTCGGCGTGCCGACGACGCTCTCTGCGTCGACTCATCGGGTAGCGATCGTCCAGGCCGTGGAGGTCGGATCCATGCTGACCGGAGAGTTCGGGGTCGCGCGTCCGACCGGGCTCGCGTACGTCCCGTCGAGGAACGTCCTTCTCGTCGCTGAAACTGGCCCTGGCCGGACTCGACTCCTTCGCCTCAGTCCGTTCGAGGACGCCGCCGGGACCCTGAGGGTCCCGAAGATTTCCAACCCGTCGACGATCGCCTGGGATCCCGTACACGCCCGGCTCACCGCTGTCGACGGCAGGAAGCGTGTCACCGTTCGTTCCGCCGATCTGAGCAAGAAGGCGCCCGCCACCCAGCGCACCCACATCGCGGGCCTGGGGCTGCGCGATGCGCAGGGCGCGACGTTCGACCCTCGGAGTGGCGCCTGGTTCATCCTGGACAGCCGCTCGCGAGTCGTCGTACGGGTGCCGTCAGCCGACGGCGAGGTGGGGCGACCGTCCCGTATCTCCTTGTCGCGAGTCGGCAAGGGCAGGCTCCGAGGGCTCGCGCGCAACCCGGCCGACGGACTGCTCTATCTCGCCAACACCGAGCGCCGGAGGCTGTTCGCGATCGACGGCTCGGGGCGCGTCAGGAAGACGTTCGACATCGAAGGCGCACGAATCCGAAACCTCAGGGCGCTCGTCTTTGCGCCGAGCGCCGATCGAACGGACTCGCCGAGAACGCAGCACCTCTACATCGCAGACGCCGGCGGCGGCAGGCTGGCCGGCCGCGTGCTGGAGCTGTCGCTCGCGCGCCACGTCGGACACTCGAAGGCGGTGACGGCAACGCTGGCCAGGACAATTCATACGTCGAAGCTCGGCACGCCGGCGCCTGATCCGGCCGGCATCACCTACGACGAGGCAACCGACACGCTGGTGATCAGCGACTCCGAGGTCGACGAGATGTCGCTCTATCGAGGTGCGAACCTCTACAGCGTGACGCGCGCCGGGAGGCTGGTAGCCACCGGCACGACGCTGGCTTTCAGCCGCGAGCCGACAGGAGTGGGCTTCGATCCGAGAGCAGGGGCCCTGTACTCCTCCGACGACGTCAAGGACAAGGTCTTCATCACCCAGCCGGGGCCCGACGGGCGGCACGGGACCTCGGACGACTCTGTGACGTCGATGAGCACGTTCGCGTACGGAAGCCGTGACCCCGAAGGAGTCGAGTTCGAGCCCGACTCGGGTCATCTCTTCATCTGCGACGGATCGGGCAAGGAGGTGTACCGCATCGACCCGGTGAACGGCGTCTTCGGAGACGGGAACGATCTGGCATCGCACTTCGACGTGGGGAAGTACGGCATCCGGAACTGCGAAGGCATCGGGAGCGATCCTCAGCGAAAGACCCTGCTCGTCATCGACGATTACGAGCGAAAGATCTTCGAGCTCACGCGGTCCGGCGAGCTGGTGCGCATCGTCACTCTGCCGCTCTCGTACACGGATCTATGGCTTGCGGGCGTTACGGTAGCGCCGACGTCGAACCCGAACGACAACCCCAAGGCCATGAGCTACTGGGTCGTCGACCGACACGTCGACAACAACGCGAACCCGAACGAGAACGACGGCAGGATCTACGAGATCCTGCGTCCGTAGCGCTGCGTCGAGTACGGACGCGTACGCTCAGGCGATCTTCGTCCCGCTGTCCTTACATTTTCTTTACAGTCGGGAAGGGAGTCTGGACCGCGCGGCGAAAGGCGTCACCCGGCCGGGTCGGCATTGGCGTCCCCGTTCTCTTCCCCTGACTGGGGCGCGGATTGGGTAGCTGGCCCGGTCGCTCTCTTTGGCGGCCCGCGACGCGGCTCGACGCGCGCGCTGCGGCTACTCGAAGACGATGACGCTGCGAATGCCGTCCTGAGCCTCCATGAGCTCGAAGCCGCGGTTCACGTCGTCGAGGGTCAGCCGATGGCTGAGGAGCGAGTCCACGTCGATCTCTCCCGCGAGCCAGCGGTCGACGAGCTGCGGCACCTGTGTCCTTCCCTTGACCCCGCCGAACGACGCCCCCGTCACACGGCGGCCGGTGATGAGCAAGCGCGGAAGGATGTCGAGGGTCTCTCCTTTGCCCGCGACGCCCACCATCGTCGCGAGCCCCCATGCCTCGCGCGCGGCCTCGACCGCCTGTCGCATGACGTGGACCGAACCCGTCGCCTCGAACGTGTAGTCGGCGCCGAAGCCGCCCGTCTCCTCGCGGATCCAGTCGACGACGTCGTCGCCTGCAATGCGCGTGTCGGTCGCCCCATGGTGGCGGGCGCTCTCGAGGCGCCGCTCGGAGAGGTCGACCGCGATGATCCGGTCGGCCTCGGCGAGGCGAGCGCCGATGACGGCGCCGAGCCCGACCAGGCCGCACCCGAATACGGCGCACGTGGATCCAGGCTGGACGCCCGCCGTGTACAGAACGGCGCCGATTCCCGTCGCAAGGCCGCAGGCAAACGGTGCACAGCCCTCGAGAGGCGCTTCCGGAGAGACCCTCGCAAGTGCGATCTCGGGCATCACCGTGTACTCCGCGAACGTCGACGTGCCCATGAAGTGACGCATCGGCTCACCGCCGCGGGAGAGGCGCGTCGTACCGTCGGGGAGATATCCGAGCCCCTGCTGGTCCCGGATCGCAACGCAGCGATTCGTCCGCCCGCTTCGGCAGTGGACACACTCGCCGCACTCGGGAGCGAACAGCGTCACGACGTGGTCTCCCGGCGCGAGGGAGGCCACGTCCCCCGCCACGCGCTCAACGATCCCGGCGCCCTCGTGTCCGAGCACGCACGGCGCGTAACCGCTCGGATCGACTCCCGAGGCCGTGTACAGATCCGTGTGGCAGACGCCGCAGGCGACGAGCCTGACGAGCACCTCGCCGGATCGCGGCTCGCCGAGATCGAGCTCTTGGACGACGAGCGGCTGGCCGAACTCCTCGAGCACAGCGGCGCGGATCTTCATCTGACTCCTTCTCTTGATCGACGACGCCTGATCATCCGTTCATCCGTCGCGAGGCTGCGCGACGGCGTCGGAACGATCGAGGAAGAACACGGCGACCTCCTCGTACGCCCCGAGGCCGACGTTCACGCCGCGGTGCACGCGGTCCGTCGGCTCGTCCCAGTCCGCCTGCCCGGACGCTCGAGGCGCAACCGCCGTACCAGTGGCGTGCCCCGCTGGAGGAGGACCTCATCCGCCATCCTTCTTCCTCCGTGCGATCCAGTCCGTATCGGGATCGCTCGGGTGACGCGCAGCGGCTCGATCATCGCCGAGAACCGTAACCGACCTGCACCCCACGAGCTTGCGGCTAGCGAGCCGCGTGCCGGCTCAAACCATCTCGGGCACCATCTCGATCGCACCGCACGGGCACTCAGACGCGCAGATCCCGCAGCCCTTGCAGTAGTCGAGATCGAACGCATACGGGTCGTCGAGGTCGTCGACCTTGAGCACGGCGTTGTCCGGGCAGACTCCGAAGCAGTTGTCGCACGAGAAGCAGTTCCCACACGAGAGACAGCGGCGCGCCTCGAACAGCGCGGTGGACTCGTCGAGCCCGCCGACCACCTCTTCGAATGTCGAGCGGCGACGCGCGAGCTCCAGTACCGGTTGCAGCGACCGCGGGGCGTCCGAGTAGTACCACGTGTTCAGGGACTCGAGCTCCGCGAGCGGATGCCTGGACGGTCGCTCTCCGGTCTCGCTGCGCAGCCACGCGTCGATGTGTCGCGCAGCCTTCTTCCCGTGCCCGACGGCGACCGTCACCGTCCGTTCGGCCGGCGTCATGTCACCCCCTGCGAAGATGCCCGGATGGCCGGTGGCCTGGCCCGGCCCGACCTCGACGACACCGCGAGCAGCTGTCAGACCGCTCACATGGTCGAGCAGCGACAGGTCGGCCTCCTGACCGAGCGCGAGTACGAGGGAGTCCGCCTGGAGCTCCTCGAGCTCCCCCGTGGGCTGCGGGAACCCGTTCTCGTCCAGCTCCATCCGCTCGAGGACGAGGGCGCCTTCCTCCGCGCGCTTGACGGTCGAGAGCCACTTCACGAGGACACCCTCCTCCTCTGCCTCCTCGACCTCGAAGTCGTGAGCCGGCATTCGATCGCGCGTCCGTCGATAGACGACGATCGCGTCCTCGGCGCCGAGGCGCTTCGCCGTGCGTGCGACGTCCATCGCCGTGTTCCCGCCGCCGTACACGGCGACGCGACGGCCCAGGAACGGCTTCTCCTCGCCCTCCATGCTCCGCAGCACGGCGACCGCGTCGAGCACCCGAGCGGCGTCGCCCGCCGGGATCTCCGTGCGCGTGCCGATGTGCGCGCCGACGGCGAGGAAGACGGCGTCGAAGGCGTCGTCCTCCATCGCCTGCTCCACGTCGACGACTCGACTCTCGACCTCGAGCGTCACGCCGAGGTCGAGGATTCGCTGGATCTCGGCATCCAGCACGTCGCGCGGCAGGCGATACGTCGGGATCCCGTACCGCATCATCCCGCCGGGCCGCGCGCCTGCATCGCGGATCGTGACCTCGTGTCCGAGGCGCGCGAGGTGGTACGCGGCGGAGAGCCCGGCCGGGCCGGCGCCCACGACGAGCACGCGTCTGCCCGAGCTCGACTCGGTTGCGTCGACCTGCCAGCCCTGCGCGATCGCTTCGTCTCCGAGGAACCGCTCGACAGCGTTGATCCCAACCGCCTCGTCCAGCTGGGCACGGTTGCAGACCGTCTCGCACGGGTGGTAGCAGGCGCGGCCCATGACGGCGGGGAAGGGGTTGTCCGCCATCAGCTCGTGCCATGCCCGCTCGTAGCCGGTGTCGCCCTCCTCCGCGAAGTAGAGCCAGCGCTGCACGTTCTCTCCGGCCGAGCATGCATCGTTGCAGGGCGGCAGCCGATGGACGTAGACGGGTCGCTCGGTCCGCCAGCTTCCGGTCTTGTTTGCGAGGCTCGAGCCCACGTCGAGGGTGATCGCGAAGGGCTTCTTCATGCCTCGACCTCCTCCAACAGGCCGAAGCGGCGGATGTTCCGGTCGGCGATCGCCTGCAACCTCGCGACCACGTCCGTACGGGGAGGATCGCCGAACAGGTGGCCGAAGCGCTTCTGGAGCTTCAGGTATTCCTCCACCGGAGCCCGCTTGCGGATGCGGGATACGCTGACGATCTCCCCTTGCTCGGCTTCGAAGACCGGGAAGAGCCCTGTCTCCTTGGCGAGCCGCGCGATCCGGATCGTGTCCTTCGCGTCCGCACCCCAACCAAGCGGGCAAGGGACGAGGACGTGGACGTACCGCGCGCCGCGGAACTCCATCGCCCGCTCGATCTTCGACTCGAGGTCGTGCAGTTCGGCGACCGTAGAGGTGGCGACGTACGGAATCTCGTGCGCCACCGCGATGAGGGGAACGTTCTTGCCCTGCTCGAAGCTGTTTCCGGGCTCGTCGCCCAGTGCCTTGGTCGTGGCGGTACGCGCGGCCGGAGGCGTCGCGCCCGAGCGTTGCACGCCCGTGTTCATGTACCCCTCGTTGTCGTAACAGACGTAGAGCACGTCGTCGTTCCGCTCGAACATGCCCGAGAGGCAGGCGAAGCCGATGTCGACCGTGCCCCCGTCGCCGCCCTGGGCGATCACCCGAACGTCCGTGCGGCCCTTCGCCTTCAGCGCTGCGGCGAGACCACTCGCGACAGCGGGTGCGTTCGCGAAGAGCGAATGGAGCCATGGGAGGCGCCACGACGACTCGGGATACGGCGTCGAGAAGACCTCGAGACATCCGGTGGCGTTCGCCGCCACGAGCATGCCGGCCGTCGCCCGCATCGCAGAGTCGAGGACGTACCGAGCGCCGAGCGCCTCGCCGCACCCCTGACATGCGCGGTGGCCGGACGTCAACGAGTTGAACCTCTCGTTCGACGCCTGGGCGGTTCGCGCGTCCTCGTCGAGAAGCCTGTTGCCGGCGGCGAAGCTGCCGACCTGGAAGAACTTGACGGCGCGGTGCGTCATCAGTGCGGCCTCCCCGCGACGATCCCGAGGTCTCGCAGGATGTTCTCGGCATGTGGCCCCGAGCGCGACGTCTCGTCGAGGCGCTGCAGCTCGCGCTCGACCAGCGGCCAGTCCAAGTCGAGGAACGTGAGCCGGTCCGGCTCCAGCCGTCCCCCGAGGACGTCCCCGAGGAGCGTCAGCAGCGACCGCCTGGTGATGGCACGGCCACCGAGCCCCGCGACGACGTCGTACACGTTCGGCGCCAGGCCCGACAGCGCGAGCCGTACGTTCTGACCGACGATCCCACCGATGCCGACGGCGAACGCACGCTCGATGACGACTACCTGCCGTGCGTGCGCCGTGGCGTGGCGCACCTCTTCGAGGGGGTATGGGCGGAAGCACTTGATTCCCAGCGCGCCTACGCGCGCTCCCTGCTCGCGCAGCTCGTCGACGACCTCCTCGATCGTGCCCAGCACCGACCCGAGCGCAACGACGACCAACTCGGCGTCTTCGGTGCGGTACCGATGAAGCAGGCCGCCGGACGTGCGGCCGAACACCTGCTCGAACCCGGCCGCGATCTCGGGCACGAGGTCGAGGGCCTGCATCTGCTTGACGTGCGCGAGGTATCTCACCTCCGTGAACGCTTCGGGACCGACCATCGCGCCGATCGTGATCGGCTCGTCGGGATCGAGTACCTGGCGCGGCTCGAAGCGCGGCAGGAACGCGTCGACGTCCCGCTGCTCGGGGACGTCGACGGGTTCGAAAGCGTGGGTGAGCACGAAGCCGTCCATGCACACCATGACCGGGACGGAGAGCTCCTCGGCCAGCTTGAACGCCTGGACGTGGAGGTCGGCCGCCTCCTGGGTCGACTCGGCGTACAGCTGGATCCATCCGCAGTCGCGTTGCGACATCGCGTCGGAGTGGTCGTTCCAGATGTTGATCGGTGAGCCGATCGCGCGGTTGGCGACCGTCATCACGATCGGGAAGCCGAGGCCCGAGGCGTTGTAGAGCGCCTCCGCCATGTAGAGCAGGCCCTGGCTCGCGGTCGCCGTATAGGCCCTGGCACCGGCGGCGGACGCACCGATCGCGGCCGACATCGCGGCGAACTCGGACTCCACGAGCACGTACTCGCACGGAGCAAGCTCCCCCGTCCGGATCAGGTCCGAGAGCGCCTCGACGATGTGCGTCTGAGGTGTGATCGGGTACGCGCTCACGACCTCCGGCCTGCAGCGAGCGACCGTCTTCGCCACGGCGTGCGAGCCCTCGATCTGCTCACGCATGCGAGCCCTCCCTGGCCCGATCGTCGACCAGCTCGTACGCGGCGGTCGCGGCAGCGACGTTTCGCTCACCCACGTCCCCCGGAAAGCGATCCCGAATGGCCGCGGCGACGGACTCGAGCGCGACCACCCTCGTCAGCCCCGCGAAGGCCCCGAGCAGCGCGGCGTTCGGGAGAGGTCGCCCGAGGTGCTGCCTCGCGAGCTCGCTCGCAGGCACCGCTCTCACGCGAGTCGGATCGAGCCGCTCGACGAAGTCGGCGATTCCGAGCTCCGCGAGCGTTCGACCCGTGTTGAGCAGGAGATAGGCGTCGTCGCGTACGCCGGCGAAGACGTCTACCTGGTGCAGGAGCGTCGGATCCTGGACGATGAGCGCGTCCGGCTCGACGATCGGCTCCCGCAGTCGGATCGGCAGGGTGTCGATTCGGCAGAACGAGGTCACGGGGGCACCCATGCGCTCCGAGCCGAACGTCGGAAACGCCTGCGAGTGCTCACCCTCGCGAAACGCGGCGACGGACAGGAGCTCGGCCGCTGTGACGACACCCTGACCGCCGCGTCCGTGTATCCGGACCTCGAACATCGTCACTACTGTCGCCGACGCCCACGGCAGGGCCATCCGAGCGTCCTCGGTTGGGAGATCAGTACTTGCCCGTAGTGCGAGCCGCTCTACCGAGCGGTCTCGCGCCTGCGCCGGAGAAAGACGAACCAGTACACGGCGCCGACCATGATCCCGCCCCCGATGACGTTCCCGATCGTCACGGGAATCAGATTGTCGACGATGAAGCTCTGCCAGGTCAGGTTGCCGAGGTCGGGAATGCCCGTCGTCGCGTTCACCCACGCGTCGTCAGTCTCGATGAGTAGGCCGAACGGGATGAAGTACATGTTCGCCACCGAGTGCTCGAACCCGAGCGCGACGAACGCCGCAATCGGCGGAATGACTGCGAGGATCTTGTCAACCGTCGTGTGCGCCCCGTACGTGAGCCAGACGGCGAGGCAGACCAGCGCGTTACAGAGCGCTCCGAGCACCACCGCCTGCCCGAAGCCGAGGCTCGTCTTGGTCGTCGCGACGGTGAGCGCGGTGACGCCGACGGCGTCTCCCCCGAATGTGTACTCCTTGGCGAGGAAGACGAGGATCGCGGTCCCGAACGCGCCGACGAAGTTGCCGGCGTACACGATCGCCCAGTTCCTGAGCAGCAACCCCGAGCTCACGCGCCGACTCGCCCAGGCCATCACGATGAGGTTGTTGCCGGTGAAGAGCTCGGCGCCTGCAACGACGACCAGGATCAGCCCGAGCGTGAACGCGAGGCCGACGAGGAGACGGGTGATGCCGTACGGCACGTCGGTCATCCCGCTCCCGACCGTCGTCGCGAAAGCGGCCCCGAGCCCGATGAACGCTCCAGCAAGCACTGCGAGGGCGAAGAGGTCGAGCGCCGGCATCCCTGCCTTGGTGACGCCGACCGTCTCCGCCTTCTTGGCGACCTCCGCCGGGGGGAGCGCGTCGAGCCCGGTCGGTGTGAACGGAGCCTCGGACGTGGACATCGAGGTCGAACTGTGGCAGCAGGATCGGCTGCACAGCCTCGCAACCTCGTACTCCTAGGCAGTTCGTCTGTTCGCGAGCCGGAGGCTGCGCGGTCCGAGCAGGGTGCGGCATTCCCGCATGCGACGTCGGGATCCTTCCGAGTAGCCGCCTCGCGCCGATGGGCGAAGCTTCCTCTTGTCGATGAAGCGCGGGCCGATCGAATGAGCGACTCCTATGCCTTGCCGGCAGCGGAGGTCGCACGGTCGCTTGCAAGCGACGCGGAGCTCGGCCTCTCGGACACCGAATCCGCGGCACGGCTCGATCGAATCGGGCCGAACCGGCCGGAACGGCCGGCACGTCCCCCCTATCTCGAGATCGCCGCTCGGCAGTTCGTCGACCCGCTTGTCGGTCTCCTGATCGCGGCAGCGCTCGTCTCAGCACTCGTCGGACAGGGTGTCGAAGCGGCGGCGATCGGCGTGATCGTCGTCCTCAATGCAGCCCTCGGCTTCACCCAGGAGGCCAGGGCGGAGCGGGCCGTCCTCACGCTCCGGGAGTCGCTCGAGCGCTACGCAAGCGTGATCCGCGACGGCCGTGAGCGTCGCGTCTCGGTCGAGGACGTCGTTCCCGGGGATCTCGTCGTCCTCCGCGAGGGCGAGCGCGTGCCGGCGGACGGACGGATCGTGTCGGCTCGAGGGCTCGTCGTCGACGAATCGCTCCTGACGGGTGAGTCGGTGCCCGTGGACAAGGACGCCGCCCCCGTGCCGGCCGCTACGCCGCTTGCGGAACGACGCTCCATGGCCTATGCGGGGACGGGCGTGACCCGTGGGCGTGCGCACGCGCTCGCGACGGCAACTGGCCCCGCGACGGAGGTCGGCCGAATAGCAGGCTTGACGGCCCACGCGAAGCCACCGGCCACACCCCTCCAGAGGCGCGTCCGCGGCCTCGCGCGCGTGATGGTCTTGCTGGGAATCGGAGTCACTCTCGTCCTCGGCGTCGCGATGCTCGCGCGCGATGCAAGCCTGGAGGAAGCGTTCCTGGTGGGCGTCTCCGTCGCAGTGGCAGCGGTCCCGGAAGGACTGGCGGCAATCGTCACGATCGCCCTCGCGCTGGGCGCACACGCCATGGCCCGACGCGGTGCCATCGTCCGGCGACTGACGGCGGTCGAGACGCTCGGCAGCGCAACGGTGATCGCATCCGACAAGACGGGGACGCTGACCGAGAACCGGCTCCGCGTTGCTCGCGTGGGCCCCGCTCGAGGACATGACGAGCAGGAGCTTCTTGCGGCCGGCGCGCTCGCGTCGGCGGCCAGGCTCGTCGACGTGGGAGGCGAATCACGGGTCGTGGGCGACCCGATCGACGCCGCCCTCCTGCTCGCGGCGGCCAACCGGAGCAACGCCACCGTTCGTGACCGTGCGCCGGTGCACGAGTTCCCGTTCGATCCCGACCGGAAGCTGATGACCGTCGTCTACGACGAGGTGGACGGCGTCCGCGCATATCTCAAAGGGGCGCCCGAGGTGGTGCTGGCGCGGTCAAAACTCGATACGACGGAGTGCGATCGGCTCGAACGACTGGCGGAGGAGTGGGCCGCCGAGGGCTCCCGCGTGCTCGCGGTCGCCGAGCGAAAACTCACCGAGCTCCCCGAGGAGTCGGACGAGCTCGAGGACGACCTGGAGCTCCTGGGCCTCGTAGAGCTCCAGGACCCGCTTCGAGACTCGGCACGGGCCGCCGTTCGAGGCGCCCTCTCTGCAGGGCTGCGGGTCGAGATCCTCACCGGCGACCACCCGGCCACGGCTCGTACGATCGGGCGCGAGCTCGGGCTACCCGGGCAGTTCGTCCATGCGCGCGTGACACCGGCAGAGAAGCTCCGGCTCGTCGAGCGGCTGCAGTCGGAAGGCGAGGTCGTAGCGGTGACAGGCGACGGGGTGAACGATGCACCCGCGCTGCGCCAGGCCGACGTCGGCGTCGCGATGGGCCACTCCGGGACGGAAGCCGCGCGCGAGGCGGCCGATCTCGTGCTCACCGACGACGACTTCGCGACGATCGTCGCCGCGATCCGCGAGGGCAGGGCGATCGCCGACAACATCCGCAAGTTCGTGGCGTTCCTGCTCTCGGCCAACCTCGGGGAGGTCGTTCTCTTCGCAGTCGCCATCATCGCCGGGTACGGCGTTCCGATGACAGTCGTCCAGGTTCTGCTCGTCAACGTCGTCACCGACGGGTTGCCTGCCATCGCCCTCACGCGCGACCCACCGTCTGCTCTGACGATGGACCGGCCTCCTGAGCGCGACGACCGGCTCTTTCCGGCCCGGGTCTGGGCGGCGCTCGCCCTCATCGGGCTCTTCGTGGGGGGCGCGGCGCTCGCCGCCTTCCTCGCAGGAGACGACGGCTCAGAGGCCCAGACCATGGCCTTCGCCACCGTGGCGTTGGCCGAGCTCGTGCTCGTCTTCTCGATGCGTTCGTACGTGGAGCCGCCGTGGAAGGCTCCGCGAAACCGATATCTCACTTCCAGCGTTGCGATCTCGGCTGGTCTCGTGGCGCTCGCGATCTACCTCCCAGCGCTGCACGAGCCGCTCGGGACCGTTGCGCTCGGCGCGCCGGAGCTCGTCCTCGTCGTGGCACTCGCATTGGTACCTACGGGCCTCGCCGAGGCGACGAAGGCGGTACTCCGCTTCGCGAGGCGCTCGTAGTCCGCCGGGACGAGCGATTTCCCGTCGTCGTCTCAGTTCTTTCTGCGGATGCGCCATGACGGCCGCGGCGCGACGATGGCGGAGAAAGGAGGGAAGCGATGACCACACTTGTCAGGTGGGCGCCCTTCCGTGATCTCGACGTCATCGAGCGTCGCATGCGGCGAATGCTCGAGGACTTCGGAGTCGCACCTGCCCCGCTTCCTGCCGCTGACCTGTACGAGACCGAGAAGGAGCTCGTCGTCGAGCTCGAGGTCCCGGGCTTCGAGGACAAGGAGCTCGCGCTCGAGGTCTCGGATCACACGCTCACCATCAAGGGCGAGCGCAAACGGGATAAGGAGGAGAAGGCGAAGACCTTCTACCTCCACGAGCGGCTGGAGAAGCACTTCGAGCGGTCGTTCACCCTGCCGCCGGAGGCGGACATCGAGCACGTCGACGCCACGTTCCGTGGCGGCGTTCTCGAGGTGCACGTTCCGAAGGTCGAGCAGGTCGAGGCGCGCACGGTCGAGATCCAGGCGTAGCCACGACTGCTCTGATCGCGGGCGCCCGGCTGATTGAGCCGGGCGCCCGCAGCGTTCCACGGCGACGACCTCGGGCTCCTGGCCGGGAGAGCCATCGACGTTCAGCTCGTGAGCCGAGTCGATAGCTGCGAGCATCCCGGTGCGAATGGAGGCCGTCGACGTCATCCTGCGGGACGGAGCGACCCTCCGTCTCCGACCGCCGCACGCCGATGACGCGACGGCGCTTCTCGACTTCTTCGCAACGCTCTCGAGGCGGAGCCTGTACCTCCGGTTCCACGGGTTCCCGAGCCTCGGGCCGCAGCTCGTGGACCAGCTGCTCGACCCGGACTGGGACGAGCGCGGCGCCCTGGTCGGAACCTTCGCCGACGACGGGCGCGAGCGAGTCGTCGCCGTCGCGAACTACGTGCGCCTTCGTGACCAGGCGACTGCCGAAGCCGCCTTCGCCGTGGCCGACGAGTACCAGCGGCGCGGGATCGGGACGCGGCTCGTCGAGCAGCTGGCGCGGCTGGCCTCTGCGCGGGGAGTCGAGCGGCTCATCGCCGAAGTGCTGGCCGACAACCGGGACATGCTCGGCGTCTTCGAGGCGCTCGGCTTCGAGCTCGCCCGAGAGCTCCAGGGCGGCGAGGTCGAGATCGCCTTTCCCATCGCCCCCACCGAGCGCTACGCGGCGCGCGTCGCAGAGCGGGATCACATAGCGGTCACTGCCTCGCTCCGGCCGTTCTTCGAGCCGCGCGCCGTCGCCGTGATCGGCGCGTCGCGCCGTCACGGCTCGATCGGCGGGGAGCTCTTCCGAAACATCATCGACGGCGACTTCGACGGTGCGGCCTATCCGGTCAACCGTGACGGCGTCCCCGTTGCGGGGGTTCACGGCTACAGGGCGATCGGCGAGGTCCCGGACGACGTCGACCTCGCGGTCGTATGCCTGCCCGCGGATGCGGTGCTCGAGGCGGTCGACGAGGCCCTGCAGGCGGGAATCCGCGCGATCGTCGTCATCTCCGCGGGATTCGCGGAGACGGGGAGCGCCGGGATCGAGCGCCAGGACGAGCTGCTTTCGCTCGTCCGCGCCCACGGCGCCCGCCTCGTCGGGCCTAACTGCCTCGGAATAGCGGTCGCAGGCAAAAGGCTGAACGCGACGTTCGCGTCGCGCTCTGCACCTCCTGGAAACATCGGCTTCTCGTCTCAGAGCGGCGCCTTGGGGCTCGCGCTGCTCGAGGCTGCCGTGACGCGCGGGCTCGGCCTCTCGTCGTTCGTCTCGATCGGGAACAAGGCCGACGTCTCGACGAACGACCTCCTCGAGTGGTGGGAGGACGAAGCGGCGACGGAGGCGATCCTCCTCTACGTCGAGTCGTTCGGCAATCCGCGCCGATTCGGGCAGCTGGCGCGGCGGGTCGCCCGCAGGAAGCCGATCCTCGCCTTGAAGAGCGGGACCTCTACCAGTGGGCAGCGCGCAGCCAGCTCGCACACGGCGGCCCTCGCGGGCTCCGACGCTGCGGTCAACGCGCTCTTCCATCAGGCCGGTGTGATCCGCGCCGATTCACTCGAGGAGTTGATCGACGTCGCTGCGCTGATCTCGAACCGGTCTCGGCTCAGCGGGCGCTCGGTCGCCGTCCTCACGAACGCGGGTGGGCTCGGGATCCTGTGCGCGGACGCATGCGAGGCCGCCGGCCTCGAGCTCCCTGTGCTCGGGGAAGCGACCGTCGCCGCTCTTCGCGCCGAGCTGCCGACGGAGGCGAGCGTCGCCAACCCGGTCGACATGCTCGGCTCGGCGACGGCAGATACGTATGCCCTGGCACTGACCCAGCTCCTCGCGGATCCCGTCGTCTCCGCGGTGATCGCGCTCTTCGTCCCCGCTGTGAGCGCAACTGCAGCGGACGTTGCCGCAGCGCTCGAGCGGTCCGCGCTCCAGGGCGACGACAAGCCCGTGCTCGCCGTCGTGATGTCAGCGGAAGGAGTCCCGACTCCGCTTCGCACGTCGCGCCGGGTGGCGGCCTTCGCCTACCCCGAGTCCGCCGCGAAGGCTCTTGGGCGAGTGGCCGAGCGCGCGACGTGGTTGCGCCGTCCGCTCGGAACGGCGCCGCGCCTCGACGACATCCAGCGGCGAGAAGCGGAAGATCTCGTCGCGCGCACGCTCGACGTCGCCGACGACCACTGGCTCGACCCGGCAGCGACGCGCCTACTGCTGCAGGCGTACGGCGTTCCGCTCGTGCAAGAGCGCCTCGCCGACGACGTCGACGACGCGGTCGCGGCCGCCCAGGATCTCGGCTATCCGGCAGTCGTCAAGACCGCTGCCCCCGGAGTGCACAAGACCGAGGTAGGCGGAATCGCGCTCGATCTCGCCGACGAGGCGTCGGTGCGCGAAGCCGTAGCTCGCATCGGGCCACCGGTCGTCGTGCAGCCGATGCTTCGGGGTGGCGCCGAGCTGCACGCGGGAGTGCTTCAGGATCCGGTCTTCGGCACGCTCGTCGCGTTCGGCCCCGGCGGCGTGTTCGCCGAGCTCATCGGCGAAGCCGGCTTCCTCATCGCACCGCTCACCGACGTCGACGCAGAGGAGCTCGTGACGGGAGGCAAGGCGGGTCGCCTGGTCGCCGGATTCAGAGGGGCTCCAGCCGCGGACGCCGCCGCGCTCGTCGACCTCGTCCACCGACTCGGCCGCCTCGGGGAGGATCTACCCGCGGTCGCAGAGCTCGACCTGAACCCGATTCTCGCTTTCCCGGACGGCTGCGTCGTGGTCGACGCGCGCGTCCGCATCGCCCACCCCGCCTCGCAGGCCCGCCTGAAGTCGTGGTGAAGCTGGGGCCGCCGAACGTTCTCAGCGCCTGCTAGGCAGTCTCGAGCGCGAGCGCAACCGCGTCGTCGAACGCCAGCGCGCGGCCCTCGGCCCATGCGGCATCGGCGTCGGCACCGAGCTGCTCGCGAGCCGGGCCCAGATAGCGCTCGAGGAGCCTGTCCCAGAAGGCGACCGAGATCCACGTACCGAGCGACTGCCAGAGCGCCTCGACCGACCCCGCGAGGCGAAGCGCGCGCTCGGGGTCCCCGTTGCCGGCTGCCGCCATCGCGACTCCCTGAACCTCGAAGCTCGTCTCGATCAGGTCTCCGAGCGGAACTGCCGCCTCCAGGCTCTGGCGGTATCGCCGCTCCGCCTCCTGCGTTTTGCCGCGGATGAGCGCGCAGTCGGCGAGGAAGTGGTACGCGAAGTGCTCCGTGCGCCGGTCGCCATCCGCCATCTCGAGGAGCTCGTGTGACATCGGCTCCGCTCGGTCCGTCTCGCCCAGAGCGACGAGGACCTGCGCGACGCCGACGAGCGCGCGAATCTCTCCGTCCCGGTCTTCGAGCGCGCGGCGGAGCTCGAGGCACTGCTCGAAGGTGCTCAGCGAGGCGTGGTCGTCGCCCGCGTCGTAGACGAGGAGCCAGCCGAGCGTGTCGAGCGCGGACGCCAGCTCGTCCCGATCGCCGAGCTCGCGCCAGAGCCCGATGGCATCGTCGAGCTGCGCTCGCCCGCCGTCGGCGGAGCCGCACCTCGCGACGAGTGCGCCGGAAGACGTCAACGCCCGCGCGCGAGAGCGCCCGCTCGCAGTCGAGGCGGTGAGCGCGTCGACGAGCCGCCCGCGCCCCTCGACAAGATGCCCGTGGGCCAGCCAGAACCAGCCAAGTGCGCCGGCGAGCTCGAGCGCGCGATCCACATCGTCCGCTTGCAGCCAGTCGAGTGCGGCGCGAAGATCGTCGTGATCGAGCTCGAGCCGCGCCGACCATTCGGCCTCGTCGGCGAAACGGTGCTCGTACGCCTCCTCCGCGAGCGCGGCGAAGTAGCCCGAGTGGCGCGCGCGAAGCCCCACGGCCTCCTCGGCACCTCCAAGCCGCTCGCGCGCGTACTCGCCGATGGTTTCGAGCATCAGGAAGCGGTCGTCTCCGATCGGCTTCACCAGGCTGTAGTCGACGAGCGTCGCGAGGCAGTCGAGCTCGGCATCGCACACCTGCTCGGCGGCCTCGAGCGGGAACGTGCCCGAGAAGACGGAGAGGCGGGCGAAGAGCTCCTGTGCCGCGGGGTCGAGCAGGTCGTAACTCCACTCGATCGTCGCGCGGAGCGTTCTCTGGCGCGCGTGTGCGTCGCGCGCGCCGCCGGTCAGGATCGGCAGAGACGTGTCGAGGCGCTCGAGCAGCCGTTCGGGGGCGAGAAGCTTCGTCCGCGCGGCTGCGAGCTCGATCGCAAGCGGAAGCCCGTCGAGCCGGGCACAGATCGCCTCTATCGTCGTGTCGGGCTCCAGCACGCGACCGACGCCGCGCGCCCGCTGCACGAAGAGGGTGCTTGCGTCGTCGGTGGGAAGCGGCTCCAGACGGTACTCCTGCTCGCCCGAGACGTGGAGCGGCGCCCGGCTCGTGACGAGCACGCGTACGCGGGGGCACGCTCCCAGGACGGCGCTGACGCTCGGAGCGGCGTCCAGAAGGTGCTCGAAATTGTCGAGCAGGAGCAGGAGCTCCCTCCCGCGGAGAAAGCCGGTGAGGTCGTCAGGGGCTCCGATCGCCTGGGCGACCTCGGAGTCCACGAGCGCAGGATCGGTGAGACCGACGAGCGGGACCCAGAAGACGCCGTCGTGCAAGGTACCGACGAGCTCTGCGGCGACCTGGAGCGCGAGCCGGGTCTTGCCCGTGCCCCCGGTGCCCGTGAGCGTGAGCAGGCGAGTGCCGTTCGAGAGCATGGCGACGAGCTCCCCGAGCTCGTGCTCGCGCCCGACGAGCGGGATGGAGACGACGGGCAAGTTCGTCGCGTCGAGCGTCCGGAGGGGCGGGAACGCCCCTTCCCCGAGCTGGAACAACCGCTCGGCTCCGACCAGGTCCTTGAGCCTGTGCTCCCCGAGCTCGCGGACGGCGACGTCGTCCTCCAGGAGGCGCCGCGTCGTCTCGGAGAGAACGATCTGGCCACCGTGCGCGGAGGCAGCGATTCGCGCCGCACGGTGGACATCGATGCCGACGTAACCCTCGTCCGTGACGATTGGCTCGCCCGTGTGAATCCCCATGCGCACGCGGACCTGGCCGGCTTCGAGCGCGTGGCACGCCTCGGTGGCCGCAGCGACCGCGTCGGCGGCTCTCGGGAAGGCGATGAAGAACGCGTCGCCCTGGGTATCCACCTCGACGCCCGCGTGTCTCGCGAATGCGTCCCTCAGGGCGCGCCTGTACTCGGCGAGGAGATCAACGTAGTCGGCGCCGTGCTTCCGAAGGAGCCGCGTCGAGCCCTCGACGTCCGTGAACAGGAACGTGACGGTTCCGGTCGGCAGCTCGCGAGAGCTCACGCCGGCGATCATCTCACGCGTTTCTCGTTCGAGCAGGTCGATTCATGTCGCGTCGAGGAACTCTTGGGCGTCCTCGATTGTCATCCGTCGACCCGCCACCCAAGAGGCGGTGTTCTCGACTCGTCCGAGCCGCGATTCGTACCGGCGTCGCTCGAAGCTGATCATGCGAAAGGCAAGCGTCTCTTCGGCTGCACAGACGGCGCCCCATAGAGAGGCCGCGACTTCGTCCTGACCTCGTTCGGCGAAGACAGAGGCGAGTCCGGCAAGACAGTAGGCGACGTCGCGCGGCCCGTGCGGGCCTGAATGAAGCGCGTAGAGCTCGAGCACGTCTCGATAGAGGTGCTCGGCTTTCGCAAGGTCACCCCTGTCCAGCGCAAGATCGGCAAGGCTGTGGAGGTTGCCTGCAAAGGTTCCTTGAAGCCCGAGGTCGCGGTAGATCGCGCCTGCTGACAGCAGCATCTCTTCGCCTTCCTCGAAGCGTCCGAGGTCGCGCAGCACCTCGCCGAGCATGTGCAGGCACTCGGCTTCTCGACGGCGGTTGCCGCTCGCTCGCGCCTTGCTCAGGTTCTGCTCGAAGAGCGAGAGGGCACCTTCGAGCTCGCCGCGCTCCCACGCGATCCCGGCACGCATCCTCTCGATCCACGTGATCGCCTCGTTCTCTCCGAGGTCCTCCGCCAGCGCTTGCGCTCGGATCCAGAGCTCTTCCGCGTGGTCCGTATCGGCGAGAACCCAGAATGCGATCACGCCCGCCGCCCGTAGTGCTTCCAGTCCGATCCTGGGAGCTGCAGACTCGATCATCGGCTCAGCGCGCTCGAGCCATGAGGAGGCTTCGCTGAAGAACCCCCGCGACATCCAAAAGCGAACACAGGCGGGGCCAAAGCGAAGCGCGAGCTCATTCAGACCATCCGCCCACGTCGCCGCGATCGCTGCGCGAACGTTGTCGGACTCGTCGGGAAGTGAGCCAAGTCCGTCGTCGAGGTGCCGATACGGGGGCATGCCACCGTCGCGCTCAGCCAGTGTGCAGCACCACTCGGCATGGCGCAGCCGCCACGCGACGGCATCGTCCCTCTGCTCGAGCTGTTCCGTGGCGTACTCTCGGATCGTTTCGAGCATCCAGTAGCGCTCATCCGTGAAGCGGATGAGGCTCTTCTCGACGAGCGACAGCAGGGTGTCGAGTTCGGCGTCGCATACCGCCTCTGCGGCCGCGACGGTACACCCGCCGGCGAAGACGGAGAGACGGCGATAGAGCTTCTGCTCATCGTTCGAAAGGAGGTCGTAGCTCCACTCGATCGTCGCCCGAAGGGTGCGCTGCCGCTCCGGAGCATCACGGCTGCCGCCGGTCAGGAGCGGCAAGCGCTGCTCGAGCCGAGAAAGGATCTGTTCCGTCGAGAGCGCCTTCACCCTCGAGGCGGCGAGTTCGAGGGCGAGTGGGAGCTCGTCGAGGCGTCGGCAGATCTCCGGGACGGCTTCGTCGATCTCGAAGTCGGGCTTCGCCGCCCGCCCCCGCGCCATGAAAAAGCCGACGCCCTCTTCCGCGACGAACGGTGGTACCGGGTACTCCTGCTCGCCGGCAAGGTGGAGCCGCTCACGACTCGTAACGAGGAGCTCGAGGTGTGGGCACTCGCCGAGGAGGGCGGACAGTCCGGGGGCTGCTTCGACAACCTGCTCGAAGTTGTCGAACAGGAGGAGCATTCGCTTGTCGGCGATGTGCGAGGCGAGGCCATCCTTTGCACCAAGCGCCTGACCCGCGCTCTCGAGTACGAGGTCCGGTTCTCGGAGAGGAGCGAGCGGAACCCACCACACGCCGTCGCGGTAGCGCTCGGCGAGGGCACCTGCCGCCTGTGCCGCAAGCCTGGTCTTGCCCGTGCCGCCGGGACCGGTCAGCGTGAGAAGCCGAATATCGTCGCGTCCAAGGAGCGCAAGCACCTCGCCGAGCTCCTTCTCTCTCCCCAGAAACGGCGTCTGGGGAATCGGCAAGTTCGTCTGATAGAGCGTCTTGAGCGGCGGGAAGTCGTCGGCTCCGGTCTGGAAGACGCGCTCGGGGGCGGAGAGGTCCTTGAAGCGGTGCTCCCCGAGTTCGCGAAGCTCGAGCTCGACGAGGGACGCAGTCGAGGATGAGACGAGCACCTGCCCGCCGTGGCCTGCCGCCGCAATACGGGCGGCGCGGTGCACGTCCTCCCCGATGTAGCCCTCGTCGGTCAGAAGCGGAGTGCCGGTGTGCAATCCGACCCGCACTTGGATCGA
>JAIBJO010000162.1 GCA_020029615.1 Actinomycetota bacterium | reverse complement strand
CGCGCCGACCGCCCCTGCCTCGGCGACACGAACGATTGCGTTCGCCACATGTGCCGTATCCGCGCCGTATCCATTCTCGAGGTCGACCGAGACGGGGAGATCGGTCGCGTCGGCGAGCGCCGAGACATGCGCGCAGACCTCGTCGAGCGTGGCTCCGCCGTCGAGGCGTCCGAGCGTGAATGCGAAGCCGGAGCTCGTCGTCGCGAGCGCCTGGAACCCGAGCGCGGCAAGGACGCGGGCCGAGCCCGCGTCCCACGGGTTGGGGATGACGAACGGCGCGCCCTCGTGGAGCGCCCGAAACGAGCGCGCCTTCTCCTCCTGCCTACTCATCGGCGATCATGACCAAGACCTTGCCACGCGTGCTTCGCTCCTGCACGCCTACCTGCGCATGTCGACACGAACCTCGCGCAGGCGCGCCGTCTCGACGGCGAGGAACGAGACGAGGACCGCGACGACGATCGCGACCGCCACGATCGCGTCGACCCGGTCGAGCGCGACAGCGACGGCGAGCGTGATCGCAGCAGCCGCCAGGCGCTCCCACGCGATCCGGTGGATCATCCGCCAGCGGGTCAACGCGACGCCGACGAGGAAGGTTGCGATTCCGAGCCCGAGGGCCCAGCGACCCGCTTCGGGCAACGGGTCGAGTGGATGCTCGAGCGTCTTCTTCGCCGCCACCGCGTAGAAGATGACTCCGAGCACGATGGGGTAGTGGTAGAAGGTGAACGTGTCGCGTGCAAGCGGGCCGCGTAACTCGGGCGCTGCGCGCCGGAGCGCCCGCTCCAGACCGATCGCCGTGAAGTCGAAGTAGGTCCACCAGAGAGCGGCAACACCGGCAAAGGCGACGATGACCGACACTGCGTACGTGGCGTCTCGCTCGAGGCTCGACGTGCCAATCCCGATCGCAACGATCGACTCGCCGAGCGCGATGATCACGATGAGCGCGAAGCGCTCGGCGAAGTGCGAGGGCGAGACACGCCATGCGGCGCTCGCGACGAAGAGGGTTCCCACCACGTCGATCGCGAGCGAGGCAAGCCAGAACCACGACCGGTAGTCCGGATCCACGAAGCCGCCGACGAGCGCCACGACAGCGGCGGGCACGAACCACCGAGCGAGCAGGAACGTTGCTCGGAGATTCTCCGGATCGTTTCGTACGCCCCAGGCGAAGAGGGTCGACTGCAAGATGCGCACGACGAAGTAGGCGACCGCGAACCAGGCGGCCTCGTCCTGGAACGCGTCGGGGACCGCGAGCGCCATGAAGAAGCCGGCCGCCATCGCCGCGAACATGATCAGCCGCGTGACGATGTTCTCGATGTCGACGGCGTTCGTCATCCACGCGTACGCCGACCACGCCCACCAGACCATCGCGAGCACGAGCGCCGCGCGCGCGAACCCTTGCACGCTCGTGTCCTCAAGGATGAGCGCCGTCACCTGCGTGAACGCGAACACGAACACGAGGTCGAAGAAGAGCTCGAGATAGCTGGTCTTGCGCTCCTCCTCGGCTGCAGTGGGCTCGCCGTCGACCCGCGTGAGCTCACTCACGGTCCGCGCCCGACTTCGATAGGCCCTCGGCATGAACGGCAAGCCACACACACGGCGGATCGGTTCTGGTCCACTCGACGCGATGCCGCACGCCGGCTGCGATCAAGACGTAATCCCCCGAGCCCAGGCGAACGCGCGTCCCGTCGTCGTACGAGAGCTCGGCGTCGCCGTCGAGCAAGACGACCCACTCGTCGCGCTCCTGCTCGAGCCACTCCCCGGCGGGGGTTGCCTGACCGCTCGAGACGATGCGCTCGATTGCAACTCCGCCACCGCATGCGATCGACTCGACGAGCTCAGCCTCGAGAGACACGCCCGGAACCTCGAGCACATTGCCGCGGGCGCCGAGCTCAGCCAACGGCGACCTCGCGCGCCAGCGACTCGACCGAGAGAGGCCGGTCGGACGCCTGCACGACGAGACGATCCCAGCGGATCGACTGGCCGGGCGCGAAGAGCTTCCGCTGCAGGAGGGCTCCCGCATCCGGCCTGTCGACGATCCCCCCGACGGCGTCCGTGAGGGCATTCCTCAGCTGGAGCGCGACGATGGCGCCGTAGAGATACGTGTGGTAGTAGACGGGCGCGACGGCGACATGGATCTTCGCCGCCCAGTCGGGTGCCTGCCTGCCGTCGGGAGGCGTCACGAGCTGGTGGCGCGAGACGAGGTCCCACCAGATCGAGTCGAGGTCCCCGTCCGGATTCGCGTACAGCGCGCGCTCGAAGGCGTTCATCACGAGCACCCAGCGGGTGAAGACGACGAGCTCGGCTGAACGGGCAGCGCGCAGACGCCCCTCGAGCTCGGCTCCCTCGTTCGAGCCGATCCCGAGCACGCGCTCGAGCCACTCGCGACTGCCGGAGAGCGCACCGAAGAGGAGCGCCGACGCCTCGGTGGCGACCAGGTGCGTGCTACGAAGGATCCATGGCAGGTCCTCGCCGAAGCCGAGGTCGTACACGCCGTGGCCGAGCTCGTGGAGCATCGTGTCGGTCCAGTCGTGGTTCGAGACGACGTTCGCGAGCACGCGCACGTCTCCGGTCCGATCGACGTCGATGCAGAACGCGTGCTGGCACTTGCCCGCGCGCGGGAAGAGGTCGCTGCGCTCGAGGATGCACCCGACCGCGAGCCCGACACCGTCGAACGTCCTGTGCGCGAGCGACACGACGTCCTGGTCGGCGAACAGCGGGTCGAGATCGACCGACCCCTCGACCGGGGCCTCCTGGAAGAACGGATCGGCGTAGTGCCAGGGACGAAGTTCCGAGGTCGTGCATCCGAAACGGTGCGCGAGCCTCTCGTCGAGTGACCGCTTCCAGCGCGCGAACGGCTCGGCCGTGACCCGGTCGGCGTCGGCGAGCGTCTGAAGCAACCTGGCTTCGTCGAGCTCGTCGGTCGTCAGGGAAAGCTCGAACCAGTCACGGAACCCGAGCCCACGCGCGGCCTCGTTTCGCAGCCTCGCCAGCTCACGCACGTCGTCGGCGACCGCCGCACCCACGGTCTTCGACGCCTCCCACGCCTCCCGCCGCTCTGCAGGATCATCGCTCTGTCGGAGGATGTGCTTGATCTCGTTGTCGCCGACCTCGACCCCGGCTACCACCCCTCGATGACGCGAGAAGCGCGCCTCTACCGCCGACTCGAGATCGACGATCCTTGCACGGAGCCTGTCAGGGACTTGGTGGGGGAGCATCAGGTTGCGTACGAGGTCGACCCGCCGTCGCACGAGCCCGTCACCCTCACCGCCGGCCTGCGCGCTCTCGATCGCGGCAAAGAGCTCGCGATCGGCGAGCGCG
The DNA here is from genome assembly GCA_020029615.1 of Actinomycetota bacterium. Taxonomy (GTDB): domain Bacteria; phylum Actinomycetota; class Thermoleophilia; order Gaiellales; family Gaiellaceae; genus GMQP-bins7. The sequence continues at coordinate 178 of JAIBJO010000162.1, read as the reverse complement.
TCCGACAGAGCGAGCTCCGTCTCGGCCCGCCGTCGTTCGTTCTCCTCCGTGGCGTCGGTCTGCGAGCGCCACCAGGCGGCGTTGCGTGCCTGCATGAGCGGGCGCAGAGTCTCCTCGACGGTGTCGGCGAGCATCGCGGGGCGCATCAGGCGGCCGTGGGCTCCAGCAGGCGGATCAC
>JAIBJO010000014.1 GCA_020029615.1 Actinomycetota bacterium | reverse complement strand
CGACGTCCCGATGAGCCTTCCCGAGTTCGGGGGCATGGACACCGGTTTCAACCCGTACCACGGCGCGGATCCGTGGGAGTACGACCTCGTCCTCTCGAATTCCGAGGGAGGCATCCCGCGCCTCCTCGAGCTCGGCGCGCGTCGCGCCGACGTCGTGTACTGGGGCGCAGACCCCGAGTTCTTCGCGCCGCAGCCGGTGGGCAAGGACGTCGACGTCTTCTTCTACGGCTACGGGGACAAGTTCCGCCGCGATTGGATGAAGACGATGGTCGGCGAGGCATCGAGGCTGGCTCCCGACCTCGACTTCGCGCTCGGCGGGCTCGACTTTCAGGGAGATACGGGAACCGCGCGCATTCTCGGAGACGTCCCGTTCAACGTCTTCGCCCGCGCGATCTCGGCGGCTCGCGTCAACGTCAATATCACGCGGCGGCCGCATGCCACGGTCGCCGGGTCGTCGACGGCACGGCCATTCGAGCTCGCCTCGTCGGGAGCGGCGATCGTGTCGAATCCGCACGAGGGCATCGACCGCTGGTTCGAGCCGGGTCGCGAGATCGTGGTCGTCGAGAGCGTCGAGGAAGCACTCGCGGCGTACCGGGAGCTCGTTGCGGATCCTGCGCAGGCGGAGGAGATGGGCCGCCGTGCGCGGGAGCGCGTTCTCGACGAGCATACGTATGCGAACCGCGCGAGACGCCTGCTCGAGCTGATCGGGCTCGGGGTTCCGGTGCCGGCGTGAAGGAGCGACGGCTCGTCGCGATCGTGCCGGCCTGGAACGAATCGGGTGCGATCGGAGGCGTCGTGGACGAGATCAAGGCGCACGATTCCTCGATCGATGTCGTCGTCATCGACGACTTCTCGGCCGACGACACCGCGGACGTTGCTCGCGCGCACGGCGCTACCGTCCTCGAGCTCCCGTTCAACATCGGAATCGGAGGCGCGGTACAGACCGGCTTCCGGTATGCGCTCGAGCATGGCTACGACGTCGCCGTTCGGCTCGACGGCGACGGCCAGCACGCCGCGTCCCAGATCCCCGTGATCCTCGCGCCCGTCCTCGCAGGTGAGGCCGATCTCGTGATCGGATCTCGTTTCGTCGATCCGGGGGGTGCCTATCGCCCACCGTTCGCACGACGCATGGGCATCCGCGTCTTCGCCCGACTCGTCTCCGTCCTCGGCGGCCAGCGGGTCACCGATACGACCTCCGGATTCGTCGCCCTTGATCGCATGGGGATCGAGCTCTTCGCAGCCGAGTTCCCACACGACTACCCCGAGGTGGAGGCGACGCTCGTCGCGCTGCGTAGCGGGCTGCGCGTGGCACAGGTTCAGGTGGACATGCGCGAGCGGACGACGGGGTCGTCTTCGATCACATTCGTCCGGTCGCTCTACTACATCGTCAAGGTCATGCTCGCCCTGTTCGTGGCCAGCCTCCGACGATATCCGCGTCTCGAGGATGCTCGGCGGTGACACCCGTCCGCGTCTCGATCGTCGGCGCGATCGCGTCGATCCTCCTCATCCTGGTCGTCCTCGAACTGGTTCGTGGTCGCCGACTCAAGGAGCGCTACGCGCTGCTATGGCTCGTTACCGGGGTGGTCCTGCTCGTCCTCTCGGTGTGGCGTGACGGTCTGAACACGATTGCCGGGTGGGTAGGCGTGACGAGTTACCCGCCGGCTGTTCTGTTCGCTGTGGCAACGCTCTTCATCCTTCTCGTGCTGCTCCACTATTCGACCGTGATCTCGAAGCTCACCGACGAGAATGTCGATCTGGCGCAGCGAATCGCTCTGGTCGAAGAACGAGTTGCACGGCACAGCGAGGTCGATGAAGGAGATGCGCAGGTGGTACAGACCGCGCTCGTCGAGAGCGGAGCGGACCTGACCACAGCGCCGCAGGAGAAATAGCCCCCACTCGCGCGTCGAACAGGTCTACATGTCGACCTGGAAGGAGTGGAAACCTCGGTAGAGGAGAACCGCCCACAGCGCGACGTGTCCCGCTGCCATGAGTCCGAGCCCGATGACCGAGGTGCGTAAGGTTGTCGCCGCTCCGACCGCGAGGAGCGGGAGCACAGGGAAGAGGGCGACGACCGAGTCCGTGTCCACGCCGATCCCCTGAACGGTCCAGTTGGCAATGAGCCAGACCGCGGCGGGCACCGTGGCCGCGACAACCGCCAACGCTTCACGCCGGCGCGTGTGTCGAAGGGCCAACACGGCGGCGATGAGCAATGGCGCACCGACCAGGATCAGCGAGACGAGAGCGTCGCGCACGCCGACCGGCGAGAAGATGGCCTCGGCGTAGCGGTGATCGTCCGGCTCCCAGCGGCGGTGGAACAGTGGTCGCCACGGAACGTCGCCGGCATGGTGGGGCGCGATGTTGAGCTTCAGCAGGATGATCTCGAATGGGATCGCGCCGATCCAGCCAAGCGCTCCGTAGGCCACCGCATCGGCACCGCGCGTGACTGCCGCCCGGCGTGAGCCCGCTGCAACCACCGCGAAGACGAAGAGCGACACGAGTCCGATGGCCGCGTAGCCGTGAAGCCCAACGGCTGCGCCGATAGCCGCAGCGCCGATCGCGAACTCGCGACGCGAGCCTGTTCGCGAGCCCTTCACGACGAGTGGCCAGCCGATAGCGAGTGCGATCAGCGCGAGGTACGCGATCTCCCGGTAGCCGAAGAAGAGGATTGAAGCTGGCGCCGCGGCGAGCAGCCCCGCATACCGGAGCGACCACGCCGACGCCCGGTCGGCGACGACAGCTGCGGCGAGCACGGCGACCCACGCGAGCGTGGCCAGCACGGCGAGGACGACGAACGCTTGCTTTGGATCATCCGGTGCGGCGAGGTCGGAAGCGATGATCGCGCGCATGACGAGAGAGGTCAGGTGCGCGTCGAAGCGCAGGTCCGAGCCGATGAAGTACTTCGTGAGCTGCGCACCGCTCTCGTCGTACTGGTCGTAGTCGCCCATGAAGATGATGAAGGGGACGGGCTGGAGGCGGATCGCGAATGCGCACACGAGGAGCGCCGCGAGGAGCGCCGCTGCTGCGATCACACGCCTCCGGCCTGCGGAGTACGAGGCCAGCAGGATGAGCGCCGCGCCGACGAGGAGACAGACAGCCGACCTTCCGACGAGCAGTAGGGCTTCATGCCGCATCTCAGGGCTCATGACAGCGTCAATGTCGTCGCGGCGCGCGGGGCGATCCGCTCGGCACGCCTCGGGCGTCTCAGGGCTCGTGGGACGGCGATGATGCCTCGACGGTACTCGGTTGACCGGCGGTGCGACTCGGGCTCAACCGTTGGGCGCCCGAATCGTCGGCCTCACTCGTTCGTGCTCACGGGCAAGCTGAACGCGAAGACGTCACCGAACTCGGAATCGTCGATCCAGTTCGCCCCCACACCGATCCGATACGTCGCGTTTGCGGGCGCCGACGCATCGACGTACTCGTGCTCGCGCGTGGTGGCGATCGACGTGGCGCGGAGGAAGCAGTACTGCGCCGGGGACTCGCCGGAGTTGAGGCACTCCACGTCCGCCCCTTCTGCCCGGTACACGCGATAGAAGACGTTTGCCCGCCAGGAGTCGTCGGTCCAGGTGAGACGCTGCCCGCCGTCGATGCGCTCCACGCGCAACTCCACCGTGTCGTCGACGGACGTGAGAATCGTATTGACCCCGTCGTCCTGGACCACAGCCAGCTCCGGCCCCTCGAGCGGCGACGATGCGGCGATAGCGACCGCAGGAATCGCGACAGTGGCGACGGCGACGACTGCAATCCAGCGTCGTGCGATAGGCGTGACAGCTGGGCTTCGAACGCGATCACCCAGTCGGCGGGCCAGCGTGGGCACGAGCAGCGGGATCGACGCGAAGAGAAGGAGATAGGCCGGCCAGGCGGGCAGGAGGAGGCGCCAGAAGGTGTTCGCCTGGATGTCGGCCCGCGTGGAGAGGCCCTTCACGAGGAGAAATGCGCCGAGCCAACCGCCAAGAAGCGCGGCCAGCGCACCTCGGTGTACGCGAACGACCGCGAGTAATCCAGCGAATGGAGCCCATTGTGCGACGCGGGCGCTCCAGAAGAACTCGCGAAGATAGTCCATTTGCCGGCGGAAGTGATCGAAATCGAGCTCGAGGTACTTGTCGAGCTCCACGCTTGCCGCGCCGAGAGTCGCTCCGGCTGCCAGGCGCGTTTCCTCGAGGGCGAAGGCAGGAATCTGGCCGAGCCCGCGCTGCTTCCATAGCGCCAACACGATGAGCGACGGGATGACGGCCGCGCCGAACGCGAGTGCTGCCCGCCAGTGTCGCGCGACGAGGTACGCGAGAACCGCTCCCACGCCCATGAGCAGATTCGGCGGCTTCATCGCTCCAGCCGCGCCGAGGAGGAGACCCGCCATCACGGCGTCGGTGAGCCGGCTGGCGTCGAGCGAGCGAACGACGAAGAGCGCGGCGCCGAGCACGAGCACCATCGACGGGAAGTCGGACATCGCCGTCAGCCCGAGCGCCTGGGTGAGGAAGTGATCGGTCCAGCGCTCCTGGTAGCGGTCGACAAAGAGCGGAATCGAGGCGATCGGTGCAATCGACCACAGGAACGAAGCCCAGTAGCCGAGCACGCGTCCGCCGATGTGACTTGCGATTCCGTAAACGCATAGCAGCGCAACCGGGCCCAGCACGAGCACTTGGATGGTCACGAGCGGTGGGAGCGCCTGCACGTACGTCGGCCCGGTCACCCACATGATCGGCGCCAGCACGTACGACCACAGGTAACCGAGCTCGGTGGGCGGCAGCTCGAACTGCCCTACGAGCCAGCCCTGCGTCGAGAGCCAGATCTGATCTCCACCCTGGAAGTAGACCCAACCGTTGTGCGTCACCGACAGAGCCAGGGCCAGAGTCACAGCGATCTGCACGCAGATGAGGGCGCCGAGCACGGCGCGCGGCCGCTCGAGCAGGCTGTCTGCCGTCCTGCTTGCGCTGCGGGCGGCAGTCGACGCGGCTTCGGCCAGGTAGCCCCGTTCGCGGGGAGCGACCATGTCCACTGACGGCGCTCGGCGCTCCGATGCCTCGTCCCTAGTCGCGCTCATGCGGCGAAATACGAGTTGGCGTCAGCGGCGCTCCTGACCCCATGACAGTCTCCAGGCGCTCCCAGCGTTCTTGCTCGATGGCGCGGGCCCTCGACGAGCTCGACCGGCGATCATCCCGAAAGCCGTTCCCCGACGCGGGCGACGGCCGAGCGGTGCCAGGCAACGGTGCGCTCGATCCCTTCGCGCAGCTGCGTCCGCGCTTCGAAGCCGAAGAGGTCTCGCGCGCGATTGGCATCCACGCTTCTGCGTGGCTGACCGCTGGGCTTCGTCTCGTCCCAGACGATGCGACCTGCGAAGCCGGTGACGTCGGCGATGAGCTCCGCGAGGTCGCGTATCGAGATCTCCATCCCACCGCCGAGGTTGACCGGCTCGGGAGCGTCGTAGCGCTCCGCGGCCAGGACGAGGCCTTCGACGCAGTCGTCGACATAGAGAAACTCGCGCGTAGGCGACCCGTCTCCCCAGAGGACGACCTCGTCCTCCGTTTCGATCATCTTTCGGATCAGGGCCGGGATCACGTGCGAGGTCTCCAGGTCGAAATTGTCTCTCGGCCCGTAGAGGTTCGTCGGGAGCAGGAAGATGCTGTTCAGGCCGTACTGGTCTCGGTACGCCTGGGCTCCGACCAGGACCGCCTTCTTCGCGACGCCGTACGGCGCGTTCGTCTCCTCCGGATAGCCGGCCCAGAGGTCGTCCTCGCTGAACGGGACGGCGGCGAACTTCGGGTACGCGCAGACCGTGCCGACGATGACGAGCTTCGGCGTCTCGTGGAGACGCGCTTGCTCGAGGACGTGTGCTCCCATGATCAGGTTCGCGTACCAGTAGCGGCCGGGATTCGCGCGGTTCGCGCCGATGCCGCCGACCTCTGCGGCGAGATGGAAGACGAGCTCCGCCTCCGCGTCGTCGAACATGCGAGCCGTGTCGTCCATCGCCGTGAGGTCGTAGTCGGCGTGCCGCGCTGCGACCACGTCGCGGCCATCGGCTTCGAGCCGCTCGACGAGGTGCGAGCCGAGGAACCCGCCGCCGCCTGTGACGAGAACGCTCACGACCGCAGCGTACCGCGATGCCCGGCCTCCACTGCCCGCATTACGACGCGTTGCGTGAGGTCGATCGCTCTAGGGATTGACTCCGAGCGGAGTGCCCGTCGGGAGCCAGTCCACGCGGCCGATCCAGCGCTCGCGATTCGCGGCATACCAGCGGATCGTCTGCAGGATCCCGTCGTCCCACGAGATCCTCGGCATCCAGCCGGTCTCCGCGGTGAGCTTCTCGTGGCCCACGCGCAGCGCCATGACCTCACTTGCGCCCGGCCGGAACCGAGCGGGAGTGGAGGCCACCTCCCGGCTCGGCCAGAATCCCTCCTCCTCACCGATTCGAAGGATCAGATCGACCCACTCCTGCATCGAGATGTTCGTGCCCTGGCCGTAGACGTAGACGTCGCCCGCGGTGCCCTGGGCGGCGACCGTGAGGTGTCCGCGCACGCCGTCGGCGCAGAAGCAGAAGTCGCGTAACGGCTCCAGCTGCCCGAGCTCGATCACCGGGCGGGTCAGCGCCTGGGTGATGATCGTGCCGGTGACGTAGCGTGGGTTCTGGCGCGGCCCGTAGTTGTTGAACATGCGTGTGACGACTCCCGGGACGCCGAAAGCGTCGTGGTAATTCATCGTCAGGAAGTCCGCGGCGACCTTCGACGTCGCATAGATCGACTTCGGGTTGATCGGCGAGCGCTCGTGCAGGATGAGCCCACCCGTCTCGTCGAAGTCGTGGTGGTCGGTGACCGACTCGCGCACGTTGCCGTACTCCTCGGAGGTGCCGGCTGTGTCGAACTTCTCGAGCTCGAGCTCCCAGTCGACGATTGCCTGGAGGAGGTTGAGCGTGCCGAGGATGTTGGCTGCGACCGTCTCGTACGGCCGATGCCACGACTCGCCGACGTGCGCCTGGGCGCCCAGGTGGAATACGTAGGGACGATCGGGCGCCCCACGGAGCTCGCGCACGAGGTAGTCGACAGACGTGCGGTCTGTGAGGTCGGCGAAGTGCACCTTCAGCCGGTCGCGGAGGTGCGAGATGTTGTTCAGGGCGCCACTCGAGTTCGCGCGCACGAACGCGTGGACGTTGGCGCCGATCTCGACGAGGGCATCGGTCAGGTGTGAGCCCATGAAGCCGTCGGCTCCCGTCACGAGCACCGTGCGACCTTCGTACATGTCGCCGAACTCGCGGCGGAGGTCGTCGAGCGTGCCGCCTGTCCAGAGAGTGTCGTTCGGCATGGTGCGTACGCTTCCGCGTCGGTGGCCAAGCGTACAGACTCGCGCGGCATGGGCTCGTTGGCGAGCGCGGCACTGACTGCGACGTCGACCCTCGTCGTCTCGGCGTTCGCGGCGGTGATCGGGGTCCTCATCGCTCGCGAGTTCGGACGAGACGACGAGACCGACGGGTTCTTCGCGGCGTACGGGGTCTTCATCGTCATCGCCCTCGCGGCGCAGTCGATCCGCGTGGCCGTGCTCCCAGCGCTCGCACGCGCACGCGAGGAGCGGCGTCTGGCCGGAAACATCGTCGGCTTCGCAACGGCACTGGCGGTCGTCGCTGCTCCGTTCTTGATCGTGGTGGAGCTCGGGGCTGACTCGATCGCCGGGCTACTGACGGGCGACGGCTCCGGCGTCGCGCGGGACGCCTGTGCCGACGCGCTGCGGTGGATGGTTCCCGCAGCGGTCGCACATCTCTTCGCCGGTCTGGCCGCGAGCGGGCTTGCCGCTCTCGACGACTACGGGACTGCCGCGCTCGGGTACGCGGCCGGCAGCGCGGCCGGGCTCGCCCTCATCCTCGCCTTCGTCGATTCGGAGGGGATCGTCGCCGTCTCGTGGGGCATGGCGCTGAACGGCCTCATCGCACTGCTGATCCCGGCGCTCGTTCTCGGCTTGAGGGCCCGCCGATCCCGCATGCCGACGACCGCGGTTCGCGCCGTCGGTCCTCCGCTGAGCGCACGACTCGGCGTCTTCGCTGCTGCCGCCGCGCTGCCGATTGCGCTCCAGCTCCTCTACGTCGTGTGCCTTCCTTTCGCGGGCCGTCTCGGTGAGGGCGCGGTAACGAGCTTCGGCTACGCGTATCTCGCTGCGGCAACCCTGGTCTCGGTGACGGCGTTCTCCATCGGCCTCGTCTCGTCCGTTCCCCTGACGCGCATCGGGCTCGGCCCCGGTGTCGCAGCTCGACACGTCGTCTCCGCGGCGTGGGTCGCGCTGACGGTGATCGGCGCCGCCGTCGGTGCATTTGCACTGGCGGGCGGCGGAATCGTCGGGGGCGTCCTGGGCGATGCCTACGGAGGAGACGTCGGCCGCGAGGTTGCCCAGCTGGTGGTCGTCCTCAGCCCGTGGATGATCGCCTCGGTCGGCGTGCACGTCGCGTTCCCGCTCTCGTTCGTCGCCGGGCGCCTGCGGCCGCTCCCCTGGATAGGCGCTGCGGCGCTCGCGCTTCAGGTCGTCCTCGCATGGGCGCTCGGGGAGCTGTTCGAGCTCGACGGCCTCGTGCTCGCGCTCACGCTCTCGACGTTCGGCGTGCTGCTCGCGCTGCTGCGGGTACTCGACGCGCTCGCAGTTGGCGTGCGCGGCATGGCTGTCGCGGCGGTGACCGTCGCGCTTCTCGCTGCGGTCGCCTTCGTCCCGGTAGGTCTCGTTCTCGGCTCTGTCGTTGCCGCGATCGCAGGGCTCGTCGCGTACGCGGCTGTCATCGCGCTCGTGCGTCCGCGCCGGCTCAGAGCCTCGTGGGCGTACCTCAGGGCCCTGCAGTAATCGCGGCGTAGACGACTTCGTGCTTGCGTGCGGCCTCTTCCCATGTAAACGCCGATGCCTGTGCGACCCCGCGCGTCGTGAGCTCGTCTCTCATGTCGTCCGTCTCGAGGATCGCGGCGGCGATGGCCTCGACGTCGGTCGGGTCGAAGAGCACGGCGGCGTCACCGCACACCTCCGGGATTGCACCAGCGTTCGACGCCGCGACGGGGCAGCCGGAGGCCATCGCCTCGAGGGGCGGCATCCCGAATCCTTCGTAGAGGCTCGGGTACACGAGACACGCTGCCCGCCGGTACAGGGACGCGAGCTCAGTCTGGGAGACCATGCCGAGCTGCTCGACGCCTTCGGGCAACGGCTCGAGTCGCTCGAGCCCGCCTCCGGTGAGGACGAGCCGAAGACGTGGTCGGTTCTCGCGAAGCATCGTGAATGCCTCGAGCAACCGCGGGTGGTTCTTGTGTGGCCACGGCTGCGCGGGGTAGAGGATGAACGGCTCCCTCTCGTCCGAGCCGAGCTTGAAGCGCGAGTGGTCGAGTGCGAGCGGGATCACGTGGACTCGATCCGCGGCGAGGCCGAGGACCTCGAGCGCGCGCTTGCGGACGAACTCACTGGTCACGATCACCGCCTCTGCGCCCCGGGCTGCCCTGTCGTACGCGACCCTCCGAAACGAGCGCCGCGCCGGTCCGAAGAACGCGGGCAGGTCACGGTGTTGGATGTCGTTGAGAGTCACGACCGTCGGTGCCTTCGTACGAGGTATCGGGGCGGTCAGCGCGTAGTGGACGACATCCAGGCTCGCGATCTTGGCGCCGACTCTCTGCGTGCGTCGTGCAGGGAACGCCATCGCAACGATACGAGCCGGCCCACGGCGCGCGATCGGCGGGTCCGAGACCCTGATCGCCGGCAAGCCCTCGGCCGCATCCTTTGCATGAGCCGGCACGAGCACCGAATACTCGTGGGTGCCCACGCGTGAGAGCGCCCTGACGAGCTGGCGCGCATACGTTTCCGGGCCACCGAGGTCGTTCGAGGCGACTGGGAGCAGGGAGATTCCGACGCGCACCTGTCGCCGATCCTACTGGGCGGGTCCTACGGCCCGGCTAGAATGCCGCGATGCCCTCTGGTGGAGCCAAAAATGGCGAATCTGCAGGGATTTCGGTCGACGTAGAAGAGCTTTTCCGGGCGCTTCAGGAAGAGGTTCGCCGGTCGGGGGCCGATCCGGGCGCCGGATCGGGAACGGGCGAGGAGCGCCGTGCGGTCCGTGCCGAGGCCGAGCGGTTGTGGCCGGTGTCCGCCGACCGCTCGCTGCGGTTGCGCCCGGGTGTGCGCGGCGGGCTCGGGACGCCCGTCAAGGCCGTCCTCCGCAAGCTCATGCGCTGGTACGTCGAGCCGCTTGCCTACGACCAGAGGTCGTTCAACGCCGCCTCTCTCAGGCTCGTCGACGATCTCCAGCAGCAGGTCGATCGCCTCCAGGCCGAGGTCGACGCGCTCCGCGCCGAGCGACCGTGAAGATCGCCGTCTTGCGGCCGCAGGTGCCGTTCGCCCGGGGCGGAGTCGAGATCTTCACCGACCGGCTCGTCCACGAGCTCCGTGCTCGCGGTCATGACGCGGATCTCGTCAGCGTCCCGTTCAAGTGGTATCCCGGCACGCGGCTGCTCACACAGGCTTTTCTCTGGCGGCTGCTCGACCTCGACGAGGCCGACGGCAGACGGATCGACGTGGTCGTCGCCACGAAGTTCCCCTCGTACCTCGTACGGCACTCCGACAAGCGCGTGTGGCTCGTCCACCAGTTCCGCCAGGCGTACGAGCTCGACGGCACCGAGCTCGGGCAGTTCGGAGACTCCGCCGAGGACCGCGCCATCCGTCGGAAGGTGCAGGCGCTCGACCGGGTAGCGCTCGGCGAGGCCACGCGGCTCTTCGCGGTCTCCGGCAACGTCGCCGGTCGGCTCCAAGCCTCGACCGGGCTCGCGGCCGAGGTCCTTCCCCATCCGCCGCAGGCGCTCGAGTTCCACTGCGACGAGTACGGCGATTTCGTCCTCTCCGTAAACCGGCTCGACCGGGCGAAGCGCATCGACCTGCTCCTCGAGGCGGCTGCCCTCGACCCCCGGCTCGAAGTCGTCATCGCCGGCGAGGGGCCCGATCGTGGCCGCCTGGAGCAGATCGCCCGCGATCGAGGGCTCGACGGTCGCGCCCGCTTCGCCGGGCGGGTGTCGGAGCAGGAGCTCGCCGATCTCTACGCTCGTTGCCTGGCGGTGTACTACGCGCCGCTCGACGAGGACTACGGGATGGTTCCCCTCGAGGCGTTCCTGTCGCAGAAGCCGGTGCTCACGACGACGGACGCGGGCGGCCCCCTCGAGGTGGTCACGGACGGGACGACCGGAATGGTGGTCACTCCCGAGGCCGGGGAGCTCGCACGCGCGGCGGGATGGCTACGCGAGCATCGCGAAGACGCGGCGACGTTCGGCCGAGCGGGCCACGCCGTCGCGGCCGGGGTCACGTGGGATCGCGCGGTCGGGAGACTTCTCGCGTGAGTGGCCTCTGCGATGCGACGTTCACTCCACGCGGCCCTGAGTCACGAGCTTCTGGCGCGCGCCGCCCGGGGTGGCAGCGATGAGGGCGGCGTACTTCTCGCCCATGCCCCCGGAGCGCAGCGGCGTCGCCGACTACAGCGCGCTCCTCCTACCTGCGCTCCGCGAGCGGGTCGACGTCACCGTCGTGAAGCGTGGGCGCAAGAAGGCGCCGCGCGGAACGGACGTCTCGCTCTACCACGTCGGGAACAACCCGGACGCTCATTCCTGGATCGTCGACGCGCTTCGGCGAGAGCCCGGAGTCGTCGTCCTCCACGACTTCGTGCTCCACCATCTGGTCGCGGGCATGACCGTCGGCCGTCGCGACGGGCACGGCTATCTCGACGCCATGGAACGCGAGTACGGGGTCGTCGGTCGTCTCCTCGGCCACGGCGTCCTCGACAAGCGCATTCCTCCGCTCTGGGAGTCGCGCCCCGCGGACTTTCCACTGGCGTCGTACGTGCTCGAGCATGCGACGGGCGTGATTGGGCACTCGCGCACTGTCGCCGACCTCGCTCGCTCCTCGGGCTTCACCGGGCGCGTCTGGGTCGTGCCTCATCCGTCGTGGCCCGTCCAGGAGCTTGCGGCCGTCCGGGTGGCGCCGGGCCTGGTGCTCGGCTGCTTCGGCGTCGTGAACGCGAGCAAGCGCGTCCCGGAGCTCCTCCAGGCGACGGCCAGGGTGCGCGAGTCACATCCCGACGTCACCCTCCTGCTCGTCGGCCCGACCTCACCCGGGTTCGACCTCGAGCGCCGCCTGCAGCGGCTCGGGCTCGCCGAGCACGGCCTCGTCCGCGAGGGGTGGGCCGACGAGGCTCGGCTCTGGGCGCTCATGGCTGGCGCCGACGTCGCCGTGAACCTCCGGCATCCGACCATGGGCGAGACGTCGGGGAGCGTGATTCGCGCACTGTCGCTCGGCAAGCCCCTCGTCGTGAGCGACGTCGGCTGGTTCTCGGAGCTGCCCGACGAAGTGGCCCTCAAGATCCCGCCCGGCGACGACGAGGTCGAGCTGCTAACGGCCGCGTTCGAGCTCCTCGTGACGCGACCGGACGTCCGCGAAACGATGAGCGCCGCGGGACTTGAGCTCGCGCGGCGCGAGCACGACCTGGGCCGCGTTGCCGACCTCTACGCCGCAGCGCTCGAGGAGGCTGCGGGGGGAGCGGCCGTGGGTGACGCAGTCCTCCGCGAGGTGAGCGAGGCGGCGGCGGACGTTGGGATCTCGGGGAACGCGGTCGAGGCGAAGGAGATCGCCCGCCGGCTCGCCGAGGTCGAGCTTGGCAGCTGACACGGGATCGGGCCCCGTGCGGTCTGATCCCGGCTTCATGCAGCGGATCCCGCCCTGGGCATGGCTGGTCGGCATCGTCGCCGGTTCGGCGGCGCTTCGCGCCGCGTTGGGCCGCGGGATCGTGGCGCCGTTCATCATGGTCGACGAGATCATCTGGTCGGCGGTCGCGCGCGGTATCGCCGACGCGGGCGAGCCGCTGTTGCGAGGCGAGCCGGACCCTGGCTACAGCATCGTGTACCCGCTGTTGATCGCCCCCGTCTACGCGTTCTTCGAAAGCCTGCCCGACGCGTACGCAGCCGTGAAGGCGCTGAACGCCGTGGTCATGTCACTCGCGGCCGTGCCCGCATACTTCCTGGCGCGCAGGGTCGTGTCCGACGCGCTCGCCCTCCTCGCCGCCGTCCTCGCCGTGGCGCTGCCGTCCCTCGCCTACACCGGCACGGTCATGACCGAGAATGTCTTCTACCCCCTCTTCCTCGTCGTCGTGCTCGTGCTCGTGCTGGTCCTCGAGCGACCGACGCCGGGACGCGTCGTGCTGCTCCTGGCGCTCGTCGGACTTGCGTTCGCAACTCGCGTTCAGGCGGTCGCCGTCGTGCCGGCCGTGGCCGTCGCTCCTTTCCTGCTCGCCGTCTTCGAGCGCCGTGGCGTGGGCGCGACCGTATCTCGCTTCAGGTGGCTCTTCGGCGCCCTCGCCGTCCTCTCGCTGTTGGCGCTCGGAGTTCAACTCGCACCCGAGCGCTCGCTGAGTGACCTGCTCGGTGCCTACTCGCCGGTCGGCGAGGCCGCGTACGACGTCGGCGAGGCAGTCCGCTACCTCCTCTGGCACGCCGCCGAGCTCGCGCTCTACGTTCTCGTGATCCCGCTCGCCGCGACGATCGTGCTCGTCGGGCGAGCTCGCACGCTCGATGCGCGTTTGCAGGCGTTTCTCGCTGCAACAGTCGCGCTGACCGTATGTCTCGTTCCCGTGGTCGCCCTGTTCGCGGCGAGGTTCTCCGACCGGATCGAGGAGCGGAACCTGTTCTACGTGGCGCCGCTCCTGTGCATTGCACTTCTTGCGTGGGTCGAGCGCGGAGCACCCCGTCCGCGCGTGCTCGCCACTGCCGCCGCTGCCGTCTCGGCGCTGCTCGTGGTCGCGATCCCGTTCGATCGCTTCCTCACCACGTCGGCGATCACCGACACACTGATGTTGCTTCCGCTCTGGTCTCTCCAGGATCGGGTAGGCGAGAGCTGGATCATGCCTGCCGCGCTGGCTCTCGCGGCCGCGCTGGCTGCGGCGTTCCTGTTCGTGCCGCGCCGGCTCGCGATCGTGCTCCCGCTGCTCGTGCTCGGGCTCTGGGCCGTCGCCGTCCGCCCCGTCTGGTGGGGCACGCACGGGTTCGAGCGGTTCTCGCGCGGAGCCCTGTTCCAGGGGATTCGGACCGCGGATCGGGACTGGGTCGATCGCACGCTCGGGCGAGACGAGCAGGCCGCATTCCTCTGGACAGGTCGAACCGACCGCCTGACCGTGAACGAGACCGAGTTCTTCAACCGCAGCGTCGGGCCCGTCTATTACGTCACCGACCCGACTCCGGGTGGGCTGCCCGAGACGCGTGTGCGCATCGACGGGAGGACGGGGAAGGTGACGCTCCCCGGGGGAGCCCCTGTGCGCGACCGGTTCCTGCTCGCGGACTCGTCCTTCGAGCCGGACGGGAGCGCGCTCGCCCGCGACAGGGGCTGGGGGGTCACGCTCTGGCGGGTGAATCCGCCCCTGGTTTCCGCGGTTCGGATCGACGGCCTGTATCCGAACGACACGTGGTCCGGCAGGACCGTGACGTACGTGCGGCGCCGCTGCGTTCCGGGCCGGCTGACCGTCTCGCTCTCGAGCGACCCGAGTCTCTTCAGCAAGCCGCAGACGGTCGTAGCTCGGTCGAACGGCGCTGTCGTGGGTCGCGTTCGGATCCGGCCGGAGGGCCGAGCGGTGCTGAGCGTTCCCGTCTCACCGATTCCAGGGACGAGCGACTGCCGGGTCGTCTACACCGTCGCTCCGACGGCCGTGCCGGCCGAGGTCATCGGAGGAGACAACAGCGATCCGCGCGAACTCGGTGCGCACTTCAACCGCTTCGTCTACAAGCCGGAGTCGTGAGGATCGCCTTCGACGTGTCGCCGTTGTCCCACCCGCTGCTCGGGATCGGCAACTACATGCAGGGATCGCTCGCAGGGCTCGTGGAGGCCTCGGAAGGCAGGCACGAGATCGTGGCGTTCGCGCCGACCAGCATCCGAGGCCCGGAGCGAATCCGTGCGGCGCTCGCGGGCATCGACGTCGAGCTGAGAACGTGGCGGTTGCCGTTCTCGCACGCGCTGCGAACGGCGTGGAGCACGGTGGGTATGCCGGCGACGGAGCGGCTGATCGGCGGCTTCGACGTCCTTCACTTCAGCGACTGGATGTACCCGCCGCAGCGTGCGGGCATCCGGGCGACGACGATCCACGATCTCGTTCCACTCCACCACCCGGAGTGGACGACGACGAGAACGCGTGCGATGCACGGGCGCAAGTACCGAAACGCTGCCGCGACGTGCGATGCGATCTTCGCCAACTCGGAGTTCACCCGACGGGACGTGGTCGAGACGCTCGGTGTCGCGCCAGCGCGGATTCGAGTCGCGCGTCCCGCGCCCAAGGCCGTATTTCGAGCAGACGGGCCAGCTGCCGATCTGGGTGCACCCTATCTCCTCACGGTCGCCACGCTCGAGCCGCGAAAGAACCTCCAGACGCTCATCGAGGCGCACCGGCTCCTCGGCGGAGACATGCTTCTCGCGGTCGTCGGAGCCGAAGGATGGGGAGAGCAGCCGTTGCTCGAAGACCCCCGTATCCGTCGTCTCGGGTACGTCCCGGACGAGGAGCTTGCTCGTCTTTACCGTGGCGCTTCGGTCGCGATGTACCCGTCGCGCTTCGAGGGCTTCGGGATACCCGTCGTCGAGGCGATGGCCTGTGGCGTGCCTGTCGTCGTCTCGTCCCACCGATCGCTCGACGAGGCGAGTGGCGACGTGGCCGTTAGAGCCGATCCGGACGATCCGGGCGCGATAGCTGCTGCCATCGAGCGTGCGGTGGCCCAGCGCGAGCAGCTCGTTGCTGCGGGCCGCGAGCACGCGAAGAGC
This sequence comes from Actinomycetota bacterium, assembly GCA_020029615.1. Taxonomy (GTDB): domain Bacteria; phylum Actinomycetota; class Thermoleophilia; order Gaiellales; family Gaiellaceae; genus GMQP-bins7. The sequence goes on along the minus strand of JAIBJO010000014.1, from coordinate 14,869 downwards.
TTCACGTGGCGCGCTGTGGGGGCGACCTTCCTCCAGGGTTACCACGAGGCGGGCGCCCGGTGAGGCTCGAGGAGGTGCTCGTCGTCGTCTTCCAGGCAGGACCGGAGTTCCTCGTACTGCTCCGATCGCCGCAGCGCGGTGGGTACTGGAATCTCGTCGCCGGTGGAGTCGAAGACGGAGAAGCTCCGCACGCTGCGGCGCGTCGCGAGCTGGACGAGGAATCGCGTCTGGACAGGCCGCTCCGCTTCGAGCCGCTTCCCCTCGAGCTCGCCTATGTCCGCCCGGAAGGTCTGAGGATCACGATGCACGCCTTCCTGGCCGAGGCTCCGGCCGGCTGGGAACCGGTCCTCGACGAGGAGCATGTCGAATACCGGTGGTGCTCGGCCGCGGATGCCGACACTCAGCTCGCCTACCCCGAGCCGCGGGAGGCCGTGCGGTTCGTGGCGCGTCTGTTGGAGTCGGAGGCGGCGTGAGAGTCGGCGTCGACACGTCGCCGCTCGTGCAGACGCGTGCCGGGACGGCTCGTCACGTGCGCGGGTTGTTGGGCGCCCTGCGCGACCGGCCTGGAATAGACCTCGAGCTCCTTTCTTTCGGGGGAACGCGCCGTGCCTCGAGCGTCGTGCGAGACGCCCTCTGGTACCCACTGGGTCTGCCGCGGAGCGCACGGAGGCTCGACGTCCTCCACTGCACGACGTTCCGTGGGCCGACCCGCGCCCGCGTCCCAACGGTGCTCACGGTGCACGACCTCGCGATCCTTCGATACCCCGAGGTCTTTCCACTCTGGCATCGCCTGTACGGCAGGGCCGGGCTCCGCCGCGTGCTGCGGTCCGCCGACGCGATCGTGGCGGTCTCCGAGTTCACGAAGGGCGAGACCGTCGAGCTCGCGGGGGTCGCCGCGGAGCGGGTTCGGGTGGTCCCGAACGGCGTCGACGCCGTGTTCGGGACCGATGGCCCGTCTGCGGAGGGCGACTACGTCCTCGCCGTTGCGACGCTCGAACCGCGAAAGAACCTGAGCCGCGTGGTCGAGGCCGCCGATCTGGCCGGCATCGAGCTGCGCGTGGTCGGGGCTCGCGGCTGGGGCGGGGTGGAGGTCGGGGGCTGGGTCGGCGAGGTCCCGGACGCCGAGCTGGCGTCGCTCTATCGAGGAGCTCGCTGCGTCGTGTACCCGTCGCTGTACGAGGGGTTCGGGCTCCCCGTGCTCGAGGCGATGGCGTGTGGAACACCCGTGGTCACGTCGTCGGGAACGTCCACGGAGGAGGTTGCCGGAGACGCGGCCGTCCTGGTCGATCCGCTGTATGTCGCGTCGATCGCCGGCGGTATTCGCGAGGCGCTCGATCGTCGTGACACCCTGATCGAGCTCGGCCTCGCACGTGCCGCCGAGTTCACGTGGCAGCGTGCTGCCGACTCCGTCGTCGAGCTGTGGCGAGAGCTGACATGAGCACCACTTGCCTGCGGCTCGTGGTCGCGGGGGAAACCCTGTTTCCCCCGCGGGCCCCCTTCTCTCGGAGAACGTGGGGAACCTCCCGTTTCTCGCGTGGGAGAACCCATGGTTCCCCCACGGGCCCCCTCCTCAGACGCAAGGCGTTTGGGTTCCCCACACCCCTCCACGCTCATAGTGCAACCAAGGTTGCCCTATGAGCGTCGTCGCTTTCGACGCCGACGTACTCGGGCGCCGACGTACAGGCGACGAGACGTACGCGCTCAACCTGCTTCGCGAGCTGGGGGCGCTCGCGGGTGGAGCGGGGATCCGGCTGGTCGCGATCACGCGTCACCCCGAGCACGTGCCGGCCGGTATCGAGGCGATGGCGCTCTCGACGGGCTCGCAGGAGCTCCGCATGGCCTGGACGCTGGCTCGAACGCTGCGCCGGCTCGGCGCCGACCTCTGCCACACGCAGTACGCCGTACCCCTTCGTGCACCCTGCCCGTGTGTCGTCACCGTCCACGATCTCTCGTTCGAGCGCGATCCGGAGCTGATGGGCAGGAAGGACCGGCTGGTGTTTCGCCGCGTCGTGCCCGCTTCGGTACGGAAGGCGAGACGGGTTCTCACGGTCTCCGAGCGAACCAAGGCTGATCTCGTCGAGCTCTACGGCCTGCCCGCCGAGAAGATCGTCGTCACGCCGAACGGCGTCGACCCGATCTTCCGTCCGCCCAACCCTGATGAGATGCCAAGTTACAAGTTGTTACAAGTAATGAATCCGTCTTCTGCTCGCGAATCTGCGCCAAGTGACAAGTTGTTACAAGGCGGGTACGTCTTGAGCGTCGGGGCGATCCAACGTCGGAAGAACCAGCTCGCCGCGCTCGGGGCCGCCGACGCTGTCGGGCTTCCTCTCGTCGTCGTGGGGCCCGTGAAGGACGCCGCCCTCGCCGACGAGCTTCGCCGCCGCGGAGCCCGCGTCGAGGGGTACGTCGCGACGGAGCGCCTGGCCGAGCTCTATCGCGGCGCTGCCTGCCTCGTCCAGTCGTCGCGGTACGAGGGCTTCGGGCTTCCCGTGCTCGAGGCGATGGCGTCGGGAACCCCCGTCGTCGCGGTGCCCGATGCTGCGCTCCGAGAGGTGGCCGGGGATGCGGCGGTGGTCGTCGAGGAGGATCAGCTCGCGAGCGGCATTCGCCGGGCGATCGCGGAGCGCGCTGCTCTCGTGGAGGCCGGTCTTCGACGTGCCGAGGCGTTCAGCTGGCGCGTGGCGGCCGAGCGAACGCTCGCCGTCTACCGGGAGATACTCGGCAGATGAGGGTGTCCGCGGTTGTCGTCTCTCATGGGCACGCCGCCGAGCTCGCGCGGTCGCTCCCCGCGCTCGCCTCGCAGGTCGACGAGATCGTCGTGATCGCGAACGTGCCCGGCTCCGTCAGCCAGATTCCGGCTGAAGCTCGCATCCTCGAGAACCCACGCCCACTCTCGCTCGCGGCCAACGTCAACCTCGGCATCGGGGCCACGACGGGCGAGTACGTCCTGAGCTCGAACCCGGACGCGATCGCCGAGCCGGGAACCGTCGGTACCCTCGTGGCCTTCGCCGACGCACACCCTCGCTGCGGCATCGCGGGGCCGCAGATGCGGTGGCCCGACGGGAGCTGGCAGCCGTCGCGGCGACGCTTCCCGACCGTCGGCGGAACGCTCGTGCGCCGAACCCCGCTTCGCCGGCTCCGTACCCCCTACGAGACGCAGCGCGAGCACTACGCGCTCGACGACCGGCCGACCCAGCCCGCGCCGGCCGACTGGATGCTCGGCGCGTTCCTCCTCATGAGGAGGACGATGCTCGACGAGATCGGCGGCTGGGACTCCGGCTTCAGGCACTACTGCGAGGACATTGACCTCTGTTACCGCGCCATGCAAGCCGGCTGGGAGCGGTGGTACGTCCCCGCAGCCGTCGTGACGCACGACTACGCCGCGGTCATCGACAGGCGCTTTCTCTCCCGGCACACGGTCTGGCACGCGCGTGGGATGGCGCGCTTCGTGCGGAAGCATCCCGAGCGGCTCCTCGCCCTATGAGTGCCAAGAGCGACCAGTACGCGCGCCAGGCCGAGGAGTGGACCGAGAAGGCATACGCCGACGCCACTGCGTATCTCGCCCACCGGGCGGATCTCGTCGCGAGCCTCGGGCCACTGCTCGTGCCGGGCGACGAGCTGCTCGACCTCGCGTGCGGCGACGGGGGTCTCGGTGAGCTGTTGCTCTCGCGAGGGTTCCGCTACCGCGGCGTCGACGCGACGCCCGAGATGGTCACTCAGGCGCAGCGTCGCCTCGGCGATCGTGCTCCGATCGAGATCGGGGACCTGAACGACTACGCACCTCCGGCTCCGGTCGCAGCGACGAGCGTCTTCCGCGCGATCTACTACGCGCGCGACCGGCAGGCCTTCTTCGAGCACGTCGCCACGTACACCGAGAAGAAGCTGGTGTTCGACCTGAATCCGCGCCAGTACCGCCCCGACGACGTGGTGGCGGACCTACGTGCTGCAGGCCTCCGTCACGTGCAGCTTCGCCCCTTCTTCGTCCCGCAGACGGTCGCGCTCCCGCGCATCGTGTCGGCCGGAGCAAGAGCGCTCGAGCGCTCGGGCCCGCTCGCGCGACTCGCGCTCAGGCTTCGCTTCACGTATCTGGTCGCGGCGTCACGCTAGCCGCTACCCGAAGAGCGGCTGGAAGTCCACGGTGAGCACACCGCCGAGCTCGCGCTGGTCGCTCTTGCTCGGATCGAGCTCGTGCGGGGAGAACGTCGGGGTGACCTCGACCTCGACGCGCCACGGCGAGTCTGGCGCGCTGAGGAGGGCTCCGTTCGCCTGGCAATCCTTCACGAGGAACGTTCGCTTGTCGGTTACCCGGCCGATGCTCGGCTGCTTGTCAGGGCCGATCGCAACCGGCCCGATGCGCGCTGTCACCCTGCCCGTGCCGCGGCGCCCGGGGCTCGGGCACCAGCCGACCCGCGAGAGCTTGACCACGGCGAACCCCGGCCCGTCGCCGGACACGCCGTACCTGGTGTACGCGGCTCGCGCGGTCTTCTCGCCCGGCGGGGCGACGATCCACCCGTCCGATTCGCGGCCGATGAGCGCCTCTCTCAGCCTGATCGGCCTTTCATCCAGTCGATAGAGAACCGCCCCTCCGCGCTTCGCGACGACGGGTGCCTGCAGGACGACGCCGTTCACGGCGAGGGCGTAGTCGGTGCCGGGGGAGGGAGTGAGCGTCCCGTCGGTGGCGTCCAGGTCCGGCGTCAGGATCGGTGCACCGACCCGAATCGCGGTTCCGTCGAGGCTCCACATCTTGCGCACCGAAGGGTTGAAGAATTCGGTCAGCCAGATGTTCGTCGGGTCGGTGATCTGCTGTCCGAGTACGACCACGGACCCGCCGCCGGTCGCCTCCCCGACCCAGTCGTACGGCTTCGGAAGGTTCTGCGCGACCTGCTTCGAGAGGATGCGCTCGCCCTCGGCCGCGTACACCTGCGTCGTCATGCTCCACGCGACGCTGGCGACAGCGGCGGCGCCTGCGAGGGCTGCGAAAGCGAGTGACCCTCGGCGCAGGAGCCGCAGCGCCACCACGACGGCGACCGCCACCAGCGAGATGACGACGAGCGCGTTCTCGATCCTTCCGTCGGACCATCCGAGCTCCCGGTTGGCGAAGGCCAGGATCGCGAGGCCGTGTGCCTCGTAGTACGGGTACTGGAGCACGACCGGGACGGCGTTGACGACGTAGATCGTCGCGATCGCCGCTACGACGATCGCCCAGGTTCGTCCGACGCCCCGCGTGAGCGCAAGCGCCGTTCCAGCGAGCAGGAGTGGCGCGAGGTAGATGACGTTTCGCTCATAGACGTACGTGGCGAAGACGGTGGAGACGTAAGCGCCCTTGATCCCTGCGTACCACAGGAAAGCACCGAGGGCCGCTGTGCTCGTGACGACGAACGCACGGGTATCGGGGGTTCGCGGCTCTCCCTTCGGCCGGGCGAGCGCGGCGACGCCGATCGCCAGCGGGATGACGCCGAGCCCGATGGCGAGCGCGCCGACAGCCCACGTCGCGTTGTCGAAGATCCGGTCCTTGTAGAGGAACGTGGTCTCTCGCCACGCGGTCGATGCATGTCCCATCACAGCGGAGAACCCGAGGGCGAGCCCCAGCGACAGCGTGACGGCGCCGATCCAGTCCCACCGGCTCCACCCCGAGCGCCACCGGCGTACCGACTCCGACTCCCACGCGAGCCACAGCAACCCCAGCGCGAGCACGGCGAAGAGGACTGCCAGCTGGGTGCGCGTCCAGGTGGCCGCCGCGCACACGGCCACTGCCGCCGCGAGCCGGCCCCAGGCCGGCGCGACCAGGACTCTTGCGATCAGCCACAGCGCGAGCGTCGCGAGCGGATAGGCGAGCGGCTCCTCGACGAGGATCGACGAGTAGGCAAGCGCAGGAACTGCCGCGGCTGCGCCGGCGGCCGCCAGCGCGAACCACCTCGTCACGACGAGTCGTGCGAGGCCGTAAGCCGGGAACACCGTCGCCGTCATCGCGAGGACGAGCACGAGCTTCGCGGTCGCGTACGACGCGGTCGCCGAGCCGAGCCACCACACTGGCGCCAAAACGTACGCAACCAGCGTCGCGAGACCGTACGGATCGCCGCGCCTCGCCGGCTCGCCGGTCTCGGCGATCGAGCGCGCGAGCTGGGTGAGCTCGAGCTCGTCAGTGAAGATCGTCGGAACCGGATGTCGGGACGCCTGCCACGCGTAGAGCGCTGCGAGGCCGAAGTACACCGCGAGCAGCGGGATCGCAGACTGCAAGCGGGCCAGGACGTCCGGGCGGTCCTGCCCGCCCGCTTTCGACGCCGTCGGCGTCACCGCTGTGCGGCCTCGACCGGCTCGGGGCTCGAGAACTCGACGTGCCGACGAACGATGCGGCACGGGACGCCCGCGGCCTCGGCTGCGTGAACGACCGCGTCGAGACGGTCCTGGCCGGCCGCCGGGATGGTCACGAGCACCTCGTCTGCACGCGTGGTCGCTATGGCCCGCCCGGTCTCGTCCAGGCTTCCGACGACGTTGATGCCGAGGATGCGTCGCCGTCGCACGCGCGGGTTGTCGTCGAGGAAGCCGACGACCTGCACCTCCTGGCCTTCGCGCAACTCGCGCGCGAGGCCCCTGCCCGCCCGGCCCGCGCCGGCGATCAGGATGCGGCGGCGGTCTCCACGGCGAGCCCGCGCTTCCGGAAGGAGCCGCAGCGTCAAGCGCGAGGCGCCGACGAGGAGCGTACACAGGATCGCGTCGACGACGAAGATCTCGACTGCCGGGAACGGCCCGATCGGGCGGAGGGCGATGAGGACGAGATACGCCACCGCCGAGGACGCGAGACAGCCGACGGCGATCGGCACGACGTCCCGTGCCGTCGCGTAGCGCCACACGCGCCGGTAGACGCCGAGCCCGACGAAGAGGACATAGCGCGAGGCGAGCAGGATCGGGAGCGCCGAGAGGTACACGGAGCGCTCGAAGTCGGTTCCGGTCCCGTCCACCGCCAGCAGATAGGCGACGAGGAACGACGCGCAGATGAGCACGAAGTCGACGAAGACCTCGAGCAGGCGCCGGGGCTCGAACACCAACGCTCGCCAGAGCGACGGCTCAGGCCCCTCGATCCCCCGCCGCGAGCGCTCCTCGAGGTCGCTCAGGAAGCTGCCGAACTGCACGAGCAGGACGAACGTCACGAGCACGCCGATCGCCGTCAAGCGGCCGTTGTCGAGGACGTTGTACGCGAGCGCGGTCGCGCCGATCGCCGAAGACACGATGGCGAGTAGGAGCACGGCTTTCGCCTCCGACAGGCCGTAGTAGACGAGCCGGTGGGACGTGTGGTCGCGGCCTCCCTGCGTCACCGGCCGCTTCTCGACGAGGCGCGCAATCGTGACGAGCGTCGTGTCGAGGATCGGGATCGCCAGCACGAGCAGCGGAAGGAGGACAGTCGCCACGGTCGTTCCCGCGACCGTCCAGCTCGCGGCGAGCGCGAGCGAGGCGAGCCCGAAGCCGATGACGAGGCTGCCCGAGTCGCCCATGAACACGACCGCTCCCCGCCGCGGTCTCAGGTTGAAAGGGAGAAAGCCCGCACACGCGAGGCCGAGTGCGAGCGCGAGGACGAGGACGGTGGTGTTGTCGTGCGCCGTGACCGCGTCGATCGCGAAGTAGCCACAGGACACGACCGCGAGCGTCGCCGCCAGTCCGTCCATGTTGTCCAGGAGGTTGAAGGCGTTCGTGATCCCGACGAGCCAGAGGAGGCCGATCGCCCATGCCAAGACGTCGTTCGAGACGATCTCGACGTTGAGCCCACTCGCGAGCACGACGACCGCGGCGGCGATCTGGGCTGCGAGCTTGGCAATAGGGCTCAGGTGCCGGACGTCGTCGACGAGTCCTGCGACGAACACGATGGCCACGCCGGCCAGGATCCCGCCGAGCTCTCCACTCCACTCGACTGCGCCGATCGCCAGCGCCAGGAAGATCCCAGCGACGAAGCCGGCGAAGATGCCGACTCCTCCGAAGGTCGGGGTCGCCTCGGCGTGCCAGCGCTCGTCCGAAGGCAGGGCGACGAAGCGCTCGCCTGCCGGCGAGCGGAGGAGAATCCAGAGAACCGCGAACGTGACGGGGAGCGCGGCGATCGCGACGATCGCATCCACAGCCTGGAAAGGGTAGTCGAGCGCCCTGTCGCCGTAGGGCGAGGCGTGCCTCGCCCTCGGGCGACGCGTGGGTCGCCCTACAATCGCCCCGGGTGAGCGTCTACGCCGACGTAATCCGGTATCGCGAGCTCTTCGGAAGCCTGTTTCGCCGCGACATCCGGGCGAAGTACCGCGGCTCCGTGCTCGGCCTCGGCTGGTCGCTGGTGCACCCGCTCGTGCTCATGCTCGTGTACCTGCTCGTCTTCTCGGTGCTCTGGCGCGTGGCGGAGGTAGGGAGCGACGACTACTGGCTCTTCCTCCTTTGCGGTCTGCCGGCCTGGGTGTTCTTCGCCACCGCGTCGCAGGCGGCGTCGCGGAGCCTGCTCGAGAACGCGAACCTCATCCGCAAGGTGCGGTTCCCGCGCCAGCTCGTCCCACTCTCGATCGTGGGCACGAACCTCGTCTCGTTCGCGGTCATGCTCTTGGTCGTCGTCGTGCTGAGCCTCTGGCAGATCCCCGAGGCACGCGACACGGTGTGGCTCGCGTTCCCGCTCGGCGCCCTCTTCGCGTGCATCGTCGCGGGGTTTTCGTTGTCGATCGCGGCGCTGAATGCCCTCTACCGCGACGTCGAGCACCTCTTACAGGCGCTCCTCTTGCCGTGGTTCTTCCTCACACCGATCCTGTACAGCCTCGAGCAGCTTCCGGGCGTCGACGACTATCCGGCCGCCGAGTTCTTCCTGCACTGGGTGAACTTCCTGACGCCGCCAATCGAGGCGATGCGCTCGGTGATCTTCTACGGCCAGCCACCGGGCACGGCGGACACCGTCTACACAATGGTCGCCGCGGTCGTCGCGCTCGCGGTCGGCGCGTACGTCTTCAGCCGGTCGGACGATCGGATCGCGACCGAAGTCTGACGACCGCGCGACCTTCGAAGAGCGCGTCGCTACCTGCGTACGACGGGAGACCATGGTGGCTCTCCGGCCGGAGCGCGTCGAGGAGTGAGGGGAAGAGCAGCGGTTGGGCAAAGCGCGGGTTGCGCCCGCCGCCGGGTGCCCAGGGGTCGAATCGTCTGCGATCGCTCCGCGACTCCGCTGCGATGGCTCCGCCCACGGCGCCGTAGCCCTCCTCGTGGGCATCGAGGAGCCGCCGGGACCAGTCGGGCTCGGGGAGTGCGCCAGCCGTGAGGTACGCGACCGCAACGGGCTCGTCGTTCACGAGCGGTTCTTCCTGGGCCGCGAGCGCCGCCTCGGTCTCACGGTCCGGAGCGCCGTGCACCACAGCCGTCAATCGCCGCTCGGAGATTCGCGGCTTCACGTCCACGGGAAGGTCGAGCGGCGTCGACCCGACCTCCTGGAACCAGAAGCGCAACTCCTCGACGAGGTCGAACGCGAGCCGGTACCTCCCGGGCCGGTGTGGGGCGATCACGGGCACCTCGAGCTCGGCGACTTCACCGGGGGCGACCACGTGCGGGAAGGGCGTTCGCGGCCCGTCCCAGACGACGGCGTTCCCGAGAGGATCGAGCCAGTGGCTCGACAGCTGCACCCCTTCGCGTCCACGGGAGCGCCACGGAGCAGAGCCTGCGTTCTCGAGCTGCAGACGAGCTCTTCCAGAAACTCCGGCGCGCGGCTGGTCGAGCTCGTACGCGAGCCAGCGAACCGCAAGCGGCCCCATTGGGACGGGGTGCTCGCCCACGCGCTGCATCGCGGTCTAGTGTAGGAGGCTCGATGAACGCGGGAGAGATACGCGTCGACGGAGTCTCGCGTCGCTTTCGTGTCCACGCGCGCGAGGCACGAACGCTCAAGGATCTCTTCGTTCATCGTGGCCGAACGCATGCGACCGACGTCTGGGCCCTCCACGACGTCTCGGTCGACGTCGAACGCGGGCAGGCGGTCGGGCTCATCGGGCGCAACGGATCGGGCAAGACGACGCTCTTGCGGCTGATCGCAGGGATCATCAAGCCCACCGCGGGGCAGGTGAGAACCGAGGGCCGCGTCGGCTCCCTGCTCGAGCTCGGCGCCGGCTTCCACCTCGACTTCACGGGACGCGAGAACGTTTTCCTGAACGGAGCGATCCAGGGCCTTCGCCGCGCGGACATCCGGGAGCGCTTCGACGAGATCGTGGCCTTCGCCGAGCTCGAGCACGCCATCGACCGGCCCGTGCGCACGTACTCGTCGGGAATGACGATGCGGCTCGGCTTCGCGATTGCGGCATTCCTCGACGCGGACATCCTGCTGCTCGACGAGGTGTTCGCCGTCGGCGACGAGGCATTCCAGCGCAAGTGCTTCGGGCGCATCTTCGCGTTCAAGCAAGCCGGAGGCACGATCGTGTTCGTCTCCCATGACGCCACCGCAGTGGAGCGCCTCTGTGAGCGGTCGGTTTTCCTCGACGTCGGTCGGGTCGCGTTCGACGGCGCGACGCGCGAGGCCGTGAACCGCTACCGGAGGACGCTCGCCGACGACGCGAATCCCGCGGAGCGAGGCGCCGGCCTGCGCGAGTGGGGCTCGGGCGAGGCCACGATCGTGTCGGCGGCGCTCGTGGGGCAGGAGGGCTCCGACCGACTCCAGTTCCTGTCGGGTGAGCCGTTCGCGCTGCGCGTGTCGCTCGCTGCTCCCGACGGCGTTCCGCCCCCACGGCTACAGCTCGAGCTGCGCGACGACGCCGGCACGCTCGTCGCCGGTCACGCGGTCGATCTCCGGAGCCTCGGCTGGGCGAGAGGCAACGGCCGCCTCGACGTGCGCTTCGAGATGGGCGAGCTCCCGCTCGCGGACGGTAGCTTCCATCTTCGGCTCGGCCTCACGGACGAGAGCGGCGAGCACGTCTACCACTGGCTCGACGACGCCCTCCAGTTCGTCGTCTATCCGGGGGATGACGTGCGAGGCGTTGTGCGCTTTGAAGGGAGGTGGATGCTCGAGGAGAACTCAGCCAGGCGATGAGCGCGCGCACCTGCCCCGACTGGCCTGAGCTCATGGAGCTCGCGCCGGACCTCCAGTTCAAGCACTACTCGGTCGCCGAGGCACAGCTTCCCGCCGACGCGCTCGCGCACATCTCCCACGTGTCGCTGAGCGCGGTGGAGATTTGCTGCGACCTCGACCATCACGTGTTCAATGCCGGCCACACCGATGCGGAGGTGTGCGAGGCCCTGCGTGCGTCGCACTGGTACGACCTGAGCGAGTGGGCGACCTCGGGCCCGGGTGCGGACACGTCCTCGAACGCCGCCTGAGCGTACGAAGCACGTGTCGGCGCGATCGAGGAACTTTGCTCCTCGCCCTACACTGCCCGCGTGCTCACGATCGTCATCCCCTACCGCGGCGACGCGAAGCGGCGACTTCCCTCAGATGTTCGCGCAGCGGTCGCGGTCGCGATGCTCGGTGACGTCGTCGACGCAGCCGTCGAGGTGGGGCACGTGCTCGTCGTGACCGACGACCACGCGGTCGTTCCCGCCGTGGCGGAACCGGTCGGTGACCCCGGGAACGGACTGGGCGCCGCCGTTGCGGCCGGGCTTGCCGGGGTCGAAGGGCACGCTCTCGTCGTGAATGCGGATCTTCCGTACGCAACTCCCGACGCGCTTCGCCGTCTCGCGACGTCGGGGCTCGCCCTCGTCGAGGCGCCCGACGGGACGACGAATGCGCTCTCGCTGCCCGATCCGGGCGTGTTCGCGCCCCTCTACGGAAAGGGGAGCGCTGAGCGCTTCCGTGCTCACGCTCCGTTCGTGACGGTCGGGATCGCGGAGCTCGAGACGGATGTGGACGACGATGCCGATCTCGCAGGCCTTCGTCCTCACGTCGGTCCTCGCATGCGCGCGCTGCTCGCCGTCCCGGCGTGAAGCTCGTCGTTCTCTCGGGGGGCGGCGGAGGCGCGAGGCTCACCCGCGGCCTCGCCGACACACTCGAGCCGGGGGAGTTGACCGTCGTCGGCAACGTAGGAGACGACCTCGAGGTTCTCGGCCTGCATGTCTCGCCCGATCTCGACAGCCTGCTCTACACACTTTCGGGCCTCATCGACGAGGATCGCCGCTGGGGTCGGGCCGGAGAGACCTGGAACGTGCTCGAGTCGGTCGGAGCATGGGGTGGCGAGGACTGGTTTCGGCTCGGCGATCTCGACGTCGGGCTTCATCTCGTGCGGACGCAGGCGCTGCGCGAGGGAGTCGCGCTGTCCGAGATCACGGCGCGGCTCGCGGGCCGTGTCGGGCTCCGGTGCTCGATCCTTCCGGCCACGGACGACCGTTTGCGGACGCGGGTCGCGACTCCGGCCGGCACGTTTGCGTTCCAGGAGTGGTACGTCGGGCGTGGGCATCGCGACGAGGTCGACGCCGTCGAGTACGTGGGTGCGCGCGAGGCGAGCCCGGCGCCGGGTGTGCTCCATGCGCTCCAGGCCGCCGACGCGGTCGTCTTCGCCCCCAGCAATCCCTATCTGTCGATCGGCCCGATCCTCGCCGTCTCGGCGATCCGGCGGGCGATCGAGCGCCGAAGCGTGCGTTGCGTCGCCGTGAGCCCGCTCGTCGGCGGCCAGGCGGTCAGCGGCCCGGCCGGCCGTATGCTCTCGCGCATGGCGGGCGGTACGACTCCCGACTTCGTAGCTCAGAGCCATAAGGATCTCATCGACGCACTCGTGATCGACCGTTCGGACGCACCAGGTGCGGCGGATGTGCCAGTGACGGCGCCGGAAATCGAGCTCGTCGTCACTTCGACGCTCATGCACGATCGCGGGGCCGAGCGGCGGCTCGCCGACGTCGTGCTGGAGGCGGCGTGCGCGTAGCAGTCGTCGGTGGTACGGGGCCGTTCGGAACGGCGCTCGCCGTCAGGCTCCGGGAGGCCGGCGCAGTTCCGGTGATCGGCTCGCGTGATCGCGTGCGAGCGGCGTCCATCGCGGCCGAGCTCGGCGTGGAGGGGGCCGCCAACGACGCGGCCGTGCGGGCGGCGGAGCTCGTGGTGCTGGCGGTCAACGCGGATGCTGCGCTCGACACGGCCCGCGAGCTTCGTGATGTGATCGGGGCAACGCCCGTCCTCTCGGTCGCCTCGGAGCTTCGCTTCACGGAAGGCGGCGTGCTGCCCTCGCCGGAGGCCGCGTCGCTCGCCGAGCGGATGCAGGACGAGCTCGAAGGTCCTGTGCTTGCCGGTCTGCACTCGCTCGCCGCGGCGAGCCTTGGTGCGAAGGAGCCACCCGACGAGGACGCGTTCATCTGTGGGGACGACCGCGATGCCAAGGAGCTCGCGCTCGAGCTCGTGAGCGGGCTCGTCTCCGGGAGGGCACTCGATGCGGGGCCGCTGAAGAGCGCCCGCGCGCTCGAGGGCCTGACGGCCGTGATCGTGAATCTCAACAAGCGCTACCGAGCGCACGCCGGCATTCGCGTCACCGGGATCTCTTGACGAGAGAGGTCCGCGTCATCCCGCTCCGGGGCATCCCCGAGCTCGAGGCGGGCGACGATCTCGCTGCGCTTGTCGTTGCGGCAGCCGCCGACGTCGGCGGGTTGGAGGACGACGACGTGCTGGTGGTAGCGCAGAAGGCCGTCTCGAAGGTGGAGGGGCGCGTGGTCGACCTCGCCGACGTCGAGCCGTCGCCTCGAGCACGTGAGCTCGCTGCCGATCAGGATCCGCGACGTCTGGAGGTGATCCTGCGCGAGAGCCGCGAGATCGTCCGCACGCGCCCGCCACTCGTCATCGCCGAGACCCCCCACGGGTTCGTGTGCGCCTCCGCGGGTGTCGACGCCTCGAATGCGAAGGGGCCCGACACGCTCGTCCTGCTTCCCATCGACCCGGACGGCTCTGCCGAGCGCCTCCGCCTGGGCGTTCGGCGGCTTGCGGGTGCCAGCGTCGGCGTGATCGTCTCGGACTCGTTCGGCCGCGCCTGGCGACGCGGGACCACCGATGTCGCGCTCGGTGTCTCGGGAATCGTCGCACTCCGAGACCTCACGGGCGCACGCGACTCGACGGGGTACGAGCTCCACGCCACCGAGATCGCCATCGCCGACGAGGTGGCGGGTGCGGCCCAGCTCGTCATGGGCAAGACAGAAGGGATTCCCGCCGCGATCGTCCGTGGGCTGCGCGCGTCGGGCGAGGGTCGCGGAGCAGATCTGGTCATGCCCCGCGAGCGCGACCTCTTCCGCTGAGGTTGCCCGAGGTGAGCGGGCGCTGTACGCTCGCAGCGTGTTCCGGATAGCCCTGCTCGCGTCGCTTGCCGCCGTTGTCGTCACAGCCGGGGTTGCGCTCGCGGCCGGCAACCCCGCCGCGGGGAAGAAGGTCTACGCCGCGAACGGCTGCGGCGCCTGCCACACCTTCAAGCCGGCGGGATCGAAGGGGACGATCGGCCCTGCGCTCACGAAGGTGCGCCTCACTGCTGACGCCAAGCGGGCGAAGCAGCCGCTGACGACGTTCATCCGCATGTCGATCGTGAAACCCAAGGCGTTCGTGGCGAAGGGCTACAAGCCCGTCATGCCCAGCTTCGCGAAGCTCTCAAAGAAGCAACTCGACGATCTCGTCGCGTTCATCGCGAAGGGCTAGCACGCACCGCTTCACCGGCGTCGGGAGATAGTCTTCCGGCGTGCGAACGTACGCGATCTGGGGAACACCGACATCTCCGACTCACGAAGAGTGGGTGCGGGCGATCGGCAAGCAATTCGAGAGGGACGACTTCGTTTTCGTGGACGACATCGCGGAAGCGGACTTCGTCCTCAACATGTTCGACCCGGTCGATCCGAAGGCGTTTCGGCGAGCTGCGCGCGGGACGTACTCCGCGGCGTTCTACGAGTTGCCGGAGCCTCCCGAGGACGCGCTCAAGGAGAACTATCC
>JAIBJO010000079.1 GCA_020029615.1 Actinomycetota bacterium | reverse complement strand
GGGATGTAGCCGCCGTAGCGGCGCAGGTTGTCCGCCTGGTCCACCGGGTTGAACTGGACGGCGGTGTAGAAATACGTGAAGACCACGATCATCAGGCCCTCGATGAGCAGATAGATCCAGTCGCCGGGCTGGAAGTAGTTGTTGACGAAGTCCTGAGTCGCGGGGAAGTACTGCGCCATCGTCGGTGGGAAGGCGAGGATCGCCGCAGCGAAGATGATCGGGATGACCCCGGCCATGTTCACGCGCAGAGGCAGGTAGGTGGATCCGCCGGTGGTCATGCGCCGGCCGACCATCCGCTTCGCGTATTGGATGGGAATCCGCCGCTGTCCCTCCTGGACGAACACGACCGCCGCGCAGATCCCGAGCGCGATCAGCGGGAAGAACAGCTTCTCCATCGGGCCGCCGTTCCACCAGGCTGCGATGCCGATCGGAGCACCGACGAGGATCGAGGCGAAGATGAGGATCGAGATCCCGTTCCCGACCCCGCGCTTCGTGATCAGCTCGCCCATCCACATGAGCAGCACGGTGCCTGCGGTGAGGGAGACGACGATGAGGACGAGCTCGCCGGAGCCGGCATCGAGCGCCCCCTGGTTCCGGAACAGGAAGGCATAGCCGGTCGCCTGCGCCGCGGCCAGGACCACGGTGAGGTACCGCGTGTACTGGGTGATCTTCGCGTAGCCGGCCTCTCCCTCTTTTTGCAGCTCGGCGAGCCGCGGGATCACGACCGTCATCAGCTGGACGATGATCGACGCCGTGACGTACGGCATGATCCCGAGCGCGAAGAGGGAGAACTGGGAGAGCGCGCCTCCCGAGAAGAGGTTGAGCAGGCCGAGGATCGTGTCGCCGCGGCCCGAGAAGTAGTCCTCGATCGTCTGCGAGTTCACCCCCGGCGCCGGGATCCACGAGCCGAGTCGATAGACCGCCAGGATCATGGCGGTGAAGAGGACGCGCCTCCGGAGCTCCGGCACCCGCCATGCATTCGCGAGCCAGGAGAACACGGCCTACGCCTCCGGCTCCGGCCGCGCTCTCCTAATGGTGGTAGACGCGGTCGTCACTCGTCGGCACCATCCTCGGCGACACTCCCTTCTTCGACCGGGTCCTCTGCGGCCGCCTCGGACTCCACCTCTGGCTCCTCGACGACCGACGCGGCGGCCTTGTGACGCTTCTTCCTGCGCTCCACCGGCTCGCGAAGTCGCGTCACCGTCCCGCCCACGGCCTCGATCTTCTCGACCGCCGACTTCGAGAACGAGTGCGCGGTCACGGAGAGCTTCTTCGTCAGCTCACCTTCTCCGAGCACCTTGACGTCGACCGAGAGCTTTCGCACGAGCCCTGCCGCTTTGAGCGCGTCCAACGTGACGTCCGCCCCGGCCTCGAAGCGCTGCTCGAGGTCGCCGACGTTCACGGGCTGGTTGTACGTGCGAAACGGTCCGATCGGCATCGCGTCCGCAGACGTGTTCCCGCGGAGCTTGCCCACGCGCATGTCGATCGGCATCTGACCGCCTTCGAAGCCGGCGGGCATCTTGTTCGAGCCGGCGCGTGACTTCTGTCCCTTGATGCCTCGTCCAGAGTAGCGCCCCTTGCCGGAGCCGAGGCCGCGCCCGATGCGCTTTCGCTCCTTGCGCGCCTGGGCGGGCTTCAAGTTGGAGAGGTTCAGCTCGTCGCTCATCGCGCCCTACTTCCCATCGATCCGAACGAGGTGCCGAACCTGCCGCAGCATGCCCTGCAGCTGCGGGGAGTCATTGTGCTCCGCCGTGCGGCCGATCTTTCCGAGGCCCAGGGCGCGCAGCGTGCCGAGATGGCGGTCGGACTGGCCGATCCCACTGCGCACCTGCGTGATCTTGAGCGCGCTCACTCCGAGGCCTCCTCGATCGGCGTCTCGTCGACGGGCGCCTGCTCGGCGACCGCGACTTCCTCGGTGGCGGCAGCGCGCGCGGCTCGCGCGGCGCTCGAGACCGGAAGCACCTCGGCGATCGTCTTGCCGCGGAGCTGCGCGACGTCCTCCGGCCGGACGAGCCGGCGGAGGCCGTTCACGGTCGCGCGAGTCATGTTGATCGGCGTCGTCGTACCTATGCTCTTGGAGAGCACGTCGCGAATACCGGCAAGCTCGAGCACCGCTCGCACGCCGCCGCCCGCAATCACGCCCGTGCCCTCGCTCGCGGGTCGCAGCACGACGCGGGCGGCATCGAACTTGCCCACGATCTCATGAGTGATCGTCTGGCCGTGCTTCGGCACCGTGAAGAGGTTCTTCCGCGCGTCCTCGACTGCCTTCGAAATCGCGAGCGGAACCTCTCGCGCCTTTCCGTAGCCGAGACCGACGCGGTCCACCTCGTCTCCGATGACGACGAGCGCCGTGAAGGAGAACCGCCGCCCGCCCTTGACCACCTTGGCGACTCTGTTGATCTCGATGACCCGCTCTTTGAGCTCGCGGGATTCCGTTGCTTCGGTAGTGCTCAAAACTGGAGCCCTCCCTCGCGCGCGCCGTCGGCGAGCGCCTTGACGCGTCCGTGGAACAGATAGCCACCGCGATCGAACACGCACTGCTCGATCCCGGCCGACTTCGCAGCGGTGGCGAGCGCCTTGCCGACGGCGCCGGCCTGGTCGACCTTCGAGCCGGAGAACGTACCGATCGACTTCCAGCTCGCGGAGGCGAGCGTCCGCGCCGCCTCGTCGTCGACGAGCTGGGCGAAGATGCCCCGGTTCGAGCGGAAGACGACGAGGCGAGGCCGATCGGCCGTCCCGGCGACCTTCGCGCGAACGCGACGGTGCCGGCGCATGCGCGCCTCGCGCTTGGTGAGAGTGCTCATGCTCGTTTACCGACCTTCCGGCGAACCTGCTCGTCGCGGTAGCGGATGCCCTTGCCCTTGTACGGCTCGGGCGGTCGCACCTTGCGAACCTCGGCAGCGGTCTGCCCGACCATCTGCTTGTCGATCCCCTTGACGACGACCTGCGTCGGCGTCGGGACGTCGAACGAGATTCCCTTGCGAGGCTTGACGACGACGGGATGCGAGTAGCCGACGGCGAGCTCGAGATCGGTTCCCTTGAGTTGTGCTCGGTAGCCCACGCCCTGGATCTCGAGATGCTTCTCGAACCCCTTCGTCACGCCCTCGACCATGTTGGCGATCAACGTGCGGGTGAGCCCGTGGAGCGCTCTGTCCTCGCCGCGCTCCGTCGGACGTGTCACGACGATCTCGGATTCGGTCTTCTCGATCTGCATGCGCGCCGGAACGTCCTGCGTGAGCTCGCCGAGCGGTCCGTTCACCTGCACACGGCCAGGGGAGAGCCCAACCATGACGCCCGCGGGCAGCTCGATGGGTTTGCGGCCGATTCGTGACATCGCTACCAGACGAACGCGAGCACTTCCCCACCCACGCCGCGCTCGGCGGCCTGGCGGTTCGTGACGAGCCCTTCGGAGGTGGACATGATGGCGGTGCCGAGTCCGCCGAGGACGCGCGGCAGGCGGTCCTTCCGGGCGTAGACGCGGCGTCCAGGCTTGGAGACGCGCTTGAGGTCGGTGATGACGCGGCGGCGGTCGCGCGCGAACTTCAGCTCGACGACGAGCGTGCGGTACGGAAGCGGATTCTTCTTCTCGTCCTCCAGCTGCACCACCTTGAAGTCCTTGATGTACCCCTCGTCCTTCAGGATCCGCGCGATCTCCTCCTTCATCTTGGAGGTCGGCATCGACGCAGAGTCGTGCAACGCGCGATTCGCGTTGCGAATCCTTGTGAGCATGTCCGCAATCGGGTCAGTCAGCATCGTTACTCCCATTCTCACTAAGGCGCATTTCAGTCATCAAATGCGCCTTACCAGCTCGACTTCGTCATCCCGGGAACCGCGCCCTGGTGTGCGAGCTCGCGCAGGCAGATGCGGCACACGCCGAACTTACGAAAGACCGCGCGCGGTCGCCCGCAGCGGTTGCACCGCGTGTAGGCCCGGACCGCGTACTTGGCCTTCCGCTTCTGCTTGACGACGAGCGACTTCTTGGCCATCCCTTACCTCACTGTTCCCTTCTCGAAGCGGCGAACGGAAGCCCGAGCGCGCCCAGCAGCGCACGCCCGTGCTCGTCCGTCGTCGCCGACGTCGTGATCGCGATGTCGAGCCCACGGATCGACGGGACGCTGTCGTAGTCGACCTCGGGGAAGATGATCTGCTCCCTGATCCCGATCGAGTAGTTGCCGCGACCGTCGAACGACTGGGGGTCGAGGCCACGAAAGTCACGAATGCGGGGCAGCGCAATCGAGGCGAGCCGGTCGAGGAACTCGTACATGCGTGCGCCGCGCAACGTCACGCGCGCTCCGACGGGCATCCCCTCGCGCAGCTTGAAGCTCGCGATCGACTTGGTCGCGCGCCGCACCTGGGCTCGCTGGCCGGAGATGATCGTGAGCTCGTCGATCGCGGCATCCAGCGCTTTCGCGTCCGTCTTGGCGTCGCCGACGCCCATGTTCAGCGTGATCTTCGTCACACGCGGGACCTCCATCACGGACGAGACGCCGAGCTCCTCGTGGAGTCGCGGACGGATCTCCGCCTCGTAGCGCTCCTTGAGTCGCGGCGCATAGGTGTCTGCCGCCGGCGCCGTGGCCATCACCTGTCGATCTCCTGGCCGCAGCCCTCGCGCTTGCAGACACGCACGCGAACGATCTCGCCCTTGATCTCCTTCTCGGAGATCCCGATCCTGGTCGCGTTGTCACACACCGGGCAGACGACCATGACGTTCGCGACCGGAACCGCGGCCGCTTTGTCGAGGATCCCGCCCGGTACGACCTGTGCGCCGCCCATGCGGGAGGAGTCCCTGATCGGACGCGGACGAGTGTGCCGCTTCGCGACGTTGAGGTTCTCGACGATGACCCTGCGCTCGGAAGGACGCGCTTCGAGCACCCGGCCGCGCTTCCCGCGGTCCTTGCCGGTGATCATCTGCACGAGATCGCCCTTCCTCACCTTCATCTTCGTAGCCACTCAGAGAACCTCCGGCGCGAGAGAGACGATCTTCATGAAGTTCCTCTCGCGAAGCTCGCGTGCGACGGGGCCGAAGATGCGTGTCCCACGCGGGTTGGATTGCGTGTCGATGAGGACCGCGGCGTTCTCGTCGAACCCGATGAGCGTGCCGTCGTCCCGGCTGTAGGGCTTCTTCGTACGAACGACGACCGCACGTACGACTTCACCCTTCTTGACCGCACCCTGCGGCGTGGCCGTCTTCACGGTAGCAATGATCACGTCACCGACCCGCGCGTAGCGCCGGTGCGAGCCGCCGAGCACGCGAATGCACAGGATCTCGCGGGCCCCCGTGTTGTCCGCGACACGAAGACGGGACTCTTGCTGGATCACAGGTCGCCTCCCGCCGTCATTACTTGGCCGCCTGCACGATCTCCTGCAACCGCCACCGCTTCATCCGCGAAAGCGGTCTCGTCTCGACGATCCGGACGACGTCACCAACCTTGGCCTGGTTCTGCTCGTCGTGGGCGTGAAACCTGCTGCTGCGCCGAACGACCTTCTTGTAGCGCGGATGCACTTTGGCCACCTCGACACGGACGACGATCGTCTTGTCGGCGCTCGCAGACACGACCGTGCCCTGGCGCTCCTGGCGACGGCCACGTGCATGCTCGGGCTTGGGCAGGCGGGTGATCGGTTTGCGCTCGGCCGGCTTCTCGCGCTTCGTCTTCGTCCGCTGAGGGCGGAGCGAGCGCGGCAAGCGCTTGCGCTTCCGCTTCGCGGAAGCGCTAGTGGGAGCATCCTCTGCCGCCGAGCTCTCTCCTGGAGCCGCCCCAGCGGCCTCCTCGGCCGCCGGCTCCGCAGCGGCCTCTTCGGTCTGCTCGGCCTCCGCCGCAACTTCCAGGTCGGGCCCAGGCTCGGGATCCGGCGTGGTCTCCTCGACCGGCGCCTCCGGCGCGGCCTCCGCAGCCATGGGCTCGGTTTCCGCCTCGGCGAGGGGCTCCTCGACCACGTCTTCGGTTGCTTCGTTCTGTGTCTCTTCGTCGGTCATTGGCTTCCTTCTAGGCAGATCCGCGTCAGCGGATCTGCCGTTCACGCTCGTTCTGGACGGTCAGGATGCGGGCGATCTCCCGCTTGGCGTGCCGTAGGCGCGCGCTGTTCTCGAGCACGCCAGTGGCGGTCTGGAAGTGCAGGTTGAAGAGCTCCTGGCGCGTCTCGGCCATCTTGCGGAGGAGCTCGTCGTCGGTCAGGGCTCGAAGCTCTCTAGCTCTCAAAGAGATCAGCCTCCCGCTTCACGAACTTGGTCTTCAGGGGCAGTTTTTGCCCGGCCAGGCGAAGCGCCTCCTTGGCGAGCGGCTCGGGCACTCCGGCCAGCTCGAACATGACGCGACCAGGCTTCACGACCGCGACCCAGCCTTCGGGCGAGCCCTTGCCGGAGCCCATCCGGGTCTCGGCGGGCTTCTTGGTGAAGGGCTTGTCCGGAAAGAGATTGATCCAGACCTTCCCGGTCCTGCGGATCTTCCTCGTCGCCGCGATCCTGGCAGCCTCGATCTGGCGGTTGGTGACCCAGCCGGTCTCGAGGGCCTTGAGCCCGAAGTCGCCGAACTGCACCGTCGTCTGGCCCTTTGCCGTTCCCGCCCGTCGACCACGATGGTGTCGGCGGAACTTCGTCTTGCGCGGCATCAGCATCAGCTGCCAGCCTCAGGCTCGGGAGTTACCTCTGGCGTGACCTCGGGCGCGACTTCGGCCTGGCTCTCCGGCTCGACAGCCGGAGCTTCCACCTCAGGAGCCGCCGGCTCGGCTGTCACGTCACGCCGGGGGCGCTGACCTGGCCGGCCGCCGCCGGGGCGCGCGCCGCGCTTCCGGCGTGGAGCGAGTCCCAGCCCTTCGCGGTCGACCGCGCGACCACG
Organism: Actinomycetota bacterium; assembly: GCA_020029615.1. GTDB lineage: Bacteria > Actinomycetota > Thermoleophilia > Gaiellales > Gaiellaceae > GMQP-bins7. The sequence continues at coordinate 4,233 of JAIBJO010000079.1, read as the reverse complement.
ACCTTCTCTCGACGCGCCGAGGCCCTCCGACGACGCGCCACGCCTGCGCCGAGCCTGGTCCTGGTCACCGAGACGCGCGTCGCGGGCGCCGGGAGCGTCGTAGCCCTCGGGCATGATCTCGCCCTTGTTGACCCAGACCTTGACGCCGATCTTGCCGAACGTCGTCGAGGCCTCGGCCTGGCCGTAGTCGATGTCCGCGCGGATCGTGTGCAGCGGGACACGGCCTTCGGAGTACATCTCCCGACGGCTCATCTCCCCACCGCCCAGCCGCCCCGCGGCAGTGATCTTGATCCCCTGAGCGCCCGAGCGCATGGCGGACGCGAGCGAGCGCTTCATGGCGCGGCGGAAGCTGACGCGATTCTCGAGCTGCTCGGCGATCGACTGCGCAACCAGCTTCGCGTCGAGCTCCGGGCGCTTGATCTCGTTGATGTTGATGTGGACGTTCTTCTTCGTGATCGCGTGGAGCTCACGCCGGAGCGCATCCACCTCGACGCCCGACTTCCCGATGACGATCCCGGGGCGCGCGGTATAGATGTCCACCGTGATCCGCTGCTTGTCCTTGCGGATCAGGATGTCGGAGAGCCCCGCGTGCGAGAGCTTGCCGAGAATGTGCTTGCGGATGCGGACGTCCTCGAGCAGGTACTCGGAGAACTCGGCCTTCCCCGTCCACCAGTTCGACTTCCAGTCGTGGATGACGCCGACGCGGAAGCCGCCGGGATGCACTTTCTGGCCCATCAGGCAACCGCCTCCTTGCGCTTCCTCGCCTTCGGCTTGGAAGCGCTAGCTTCCGTAGCCGTCTGCTCCTTGGGTTGTCGCGGCCTGCGTCCGCGTCCCTCCTCTAGTCGTTCTTGCGGAGCAAGAACGACTGTGACGTGGCAGGTGCGCTTCCGAATCCTGTTGACCCGACCGCGTGCACGCGGCTTCCAGCGCTTCAGCGTCGGCCCTTCGTCAGCGTAGGCGGCCTCCACCACGAGGTCGTCGCCGTCGAGGCCGTGATTCGCCTCCGCGTTCGCAACCGCGGACCGGAGCACCTTCTCGATGTCCGTCGCAGCCGCGCGCGGAGTGAACGCGAGGATCGTGCGAGCCTCGGGAACGGTTCGCCCGCGGATGTGGTCGAGCACGAGTCGCGCCTTCCGCGCGGACGTACGCACCCACTTTGCCTGTGCGCGCACCTTCATGGTGTCGTCAGGAGGCGCCATCACTTCCTCTTGACCTGGGTCTGACGATCGCCCGCGTGGCCGCGGAACGTCCGGGTCGGAGCGAACTCCCCGAGCTTGTGGCCGACCATCTGCTCTGTCACGAAGACCGGGACGTGCTTTCGGCCGTCATGGACCGCGATCGTGTGGCCGACCATGTCGGGGAAGATCGTCGACGAGCGAGACCACGTGCGGATCATCCGCTTCTCCCCGGTCGCGTTCATGGCCTCGATCCGGCTCATGAGCCGGTCCTCGATGAAAGGCCCCTTCTTGGAGCTACGACTCATGGAGCACTACCGCCTCTTCTCCTTGCCGCGACGGCGGCCGCGGACGATCAGCTTGTCGGATTCCTTGTGCTTGCGGCGCGTGCGCTTGCCCAGTGTCGGCACGCCCCATGGGGTGACCGGGTGACGGCCACCCTTCGTCTTCCCCTCGCCACCGCCGTGCGGATGGTCGACGGGGTTCATCGCCGACCCGCGGACAGTCGGACGCTTCCCGAGCCAGCGGCTGCGTCCCGCCTTGCCGCTCGACTGATTCGCATGGTCGGTGTTCCCCACCTGCCCGACGGTTGCGCGACACGTGAGCAGCACGCGGCGCAGCTCGCCCGAGGGGAGCCGCAGCACACCGTGGTCGCCGTCCTTGGCGACGAGCTGCACCGAAGAGCCTGCCGAGCGTGCCATGCGGCCGCCCTGACCGGGCTTCAGCTCGACCGAGTGGACGAGCGTACCGGTGGGGATGTTCGCGAGCGGGAGCGCGTTTCCGGGCTTGATGTCGGCCTCGGGGCCCGATTCGACCGTCGCGCCGACCCGCAGGCGCGCGGGAGCGAGGATGTACGCCTTCGCGCCGTCCGCGTAGTGCAAGAGCGCGATGCGGGCCGACCGGTTCGGGTCGTACTCGATCGCGGCCACCTTCGCGGGGACTCCGTCCTTCGTGCGCTTGAAGTCGATCGTGCGGAACCGGCGCTTGTGCCCGCCGCCCTGATGGCGCGTCGTGATGCGGCCGCGGTTGTTGCGACCGCCTTTCTTGGTCAGCGGTTCGAGGAGCGACTTCTCCGGCTCGGACCTCGTGATGTCCTCGAAGCCCGACACAGCCATGAACCGCCGCCCCGGGCTCGTCGGCTTGTACTTCTTCAGAGCCATGACTAGACCGCCGCTCCTTCGAAGATCTCGATCTCGTAGCCTTCGCGCAGCTGGACGATCGCCTTCTTCCAGCCTGGCCGTCGCCCCTGCGTGTTCCCGCGCCGCTTGGGCTTCGACTGCACCTTCACGATGTTCACGCTCTGCACCTTGACCTCGAAGAGCTCCTCGACGGCCTGCCGGATCTGGGTCTTGTGCGCGTCCTCGTGCACCTTGAACGTGTACTTGCGGTCGGTGATGAGCGAGTAGCTCTTCTCCGAGACCACGGGCGCCAGCAGGACCTGGTTGGGATGGAGGCTCATTGCGCTTCCTCCTCGGCCACGACGCCGGCGCGACCGAGCACCAGCGGCAGAGCCGCCTCGCTCACGACGAGCGAGCGCGCCCACAGCAGGGCGGCGACCTCGAGCTCGCCGGGAGTGGTGACGAGCACCTTCTCGAGGTTCCGGAACGACTTGAAGAGGATCTCTTCGTCGTCGGTCATCACGACGAGCGTCGGTCGATCGCCGAAGCCCTTGAGGAGCTCGGCAGCCTTGCGCGTCGACGGCGCTTCGAAGCCGGATCCGTCGAGGATCGCGAGCGTACCCTTGCCGGCGTGATCGCTGAGAGCACCGCGCAGCGCCGAGCGGCGGGCCTTGCGGTTGACCTTGACCTCGAAGTTGCGCATTCCCGGCGGGAACGCGACGCCGCCTCCGGTCCAGTGCGGCGCGCGCGTCGTCCCCGCACGCGCGCGCCCGGTGCCCTTCTGACGCCACGGCTTGGACCGGCCGCCGGCGACGAGCCCGCGGGTCTTCGCCCCACGCGTTGCGGCACGCGCGGCGTTGAGCTCCGCGCGAACAGTCTCGTGGAGAAGGTGCGGCTTGACTTCGACCGCGAAGACGGACGCTTCGAGCGAGACCTCCTGCGTCTTCACGCCGCCGAGCACGGGAGCCTTCGGGGAAGCGGCCATCACGCGCCCCGGATCTCCAGCAAACCGCCCTTCGACCCGGGGACCGAGCCCCGGATGAGCAGCAGATTGCGCTCTGCATCCACCTCGTGGACGACGAGACCGGGCTGGGTGACGCGCGTGCCGCCCATGCGACCCGACATCTTCATGCCCTTGAAGACCCGTGAGGGGTACGCGGAGGCGCCGATCGAGCCGGGCTTGCGGACGTTGTGCGAGCCGTGCGACACGGGACCACGAGTGAACCCGTGTCGCTTGATCGTGCCCTGGTAGCCCTTGCCGATGGTGACGCCGGAGACCTTGATCTCGTCACCCGGCTCGAACGCCTCGACCGTCACCGTCGCGCCGACCTCGACACCGCTCTCGCCCCGCAGCTCGACGAGGTGACGATGCGGGCCGAACCCGGCTTTCTTCAGATGACCGACCTCCGCCTTCGACAGCTTCCGCTCGGCGACGGCGTCGAATGCGAGCTGTACCGCGTCGTAGCCGTCTGCGTCCTGCGTCTTGACCTGGACGACGGGGCACGGGCCGGCCTCGACCACGGTGACCGCGGTCATCACGCCCGAGTCCGGGTCGAAGACCTGGCTCATTCCGAGCTTCTTGCCGAGGATGCCCTTCACGCCAATTCTCCTGACGGAGAATTGGTTAGGAGCCCTGCGGCGATCCGCACGGCGCCGCTAACCACAAATTGCGAAGCGATTTGTGGCATCACAACTTGATCTCGATGTCCACTCCCGCCGGCAAGTCGAGGCGCATGAGCGAGTCGACGGTCTTCGGCGTCGGGCTGTGGATGTCGATCAGGCGCTTGTGCGTGCGCACCTCGAAGTGCTCACGCGAGTCCTTGTCCTTGAACGGGCTGCGAATCACGCAGTAGACGTTCTTCTCGGTCGGCAGCGGGACGGGACCGGTGATGGTCGCGCCGGTTCGCTGCGCCGTCTCCACGATCTGGGACGCCGAGCGG
>JAIBJO010000078.1 GCA_020029615.1 Actinomycetota bacterium | reverse complement strand
GAGCGCCTCGTCGACGTGCTGGATCGGCAGTCCGGTGGCCTCGGCGAGCTCCTGTTTCGTCGCTTCGCGACCGAGCTCGACCTCGAGCCGGCGCGCGGCCCGCGAGAGCTTCTGCTGGCGCTCGACCACGTGCACGGGCACACGGATCGTCCGCGCGTGGTTCGCGACGGCGCGCTGCACCGACTGGCGGATCCACCAGGTCGCGTACGTCGAGAACTTGAAGCCGCGCCGCCAGTCGAACTTCTCGACTGCGCGGTTCAGGCCGAGCGTTCCCTCCTGGATGAGGTCGAGAAACGGGACACCGAGGCCGCGGTAGCCCTTCGCGATGGAGACGACGAGTCGGAGGTTCGACTCGATCATGATTCGCTTCGCGACCGGGTCGCCGCGCTCGATCCGCTTCGCGAGAGCAACCTCCTCGGCTGCTGTCAGGAGCTTGTGGCGGCCGACGTCGGCCAGGAAGAGCTGGAGGCTGTCGGCTGCGCCGGAGACGGCGCCGGCTTCGTACTTCTGGGCGGCGGCCTCTTCCTTCTCGGCGTCGACGTCCGGCTGGGTGATCTCGATGTTGTGCGCCTCGAGCTCGCGCTGGAGCAGCTCGGCGTCCTCTTCGCCGATGTCGTGCTCGAGCACGAACGCCTCGAGCTCGGGCGCCTCGAGTTGGCCCCCGTGCTCCTCGGCGCGCTCGATCAGAGCCTTTACGTGCTCCGACTCGAACAGTTCAATGAGCTGGTTCTGCGTCAAGTTCGTGTTTCAGTCCTTTCGAGGCTTCCTCAGGAAGTGACAAACTCACGGAGTCTACGGCGGATATTGGTCTGATTCCAGCGTGATCTATCGGCACTGTGTGTCACAAGCTCGTAACGCTCGCGCCCCTGTGTGGTATTCCGCCCGACGAGGCCGAGCAGTTCACGGCGCCAACGCGCGGAGCCCGTAGGCCCACTCGTACCTGAGACGTCCTCGCCCCAGGCAAGTTAGATCATGACCGCTCGAGCGGACGGCGAAAACCCCCTTCGCAAACCCTTTACGCGCTCTTAGCGCGTCTTTCCGCGAGGAGCTCGGTCGCTCTCTCGAGGGTCACGCTTTCCGGCGTGTCGCCTCGCCGCAGGCTCGCGTTCGTCTCGCCGTCGGTCACGTACGGCCCGAAGCGCCCGTCGCGGACGACGATCGGCCGGCCGCTGGCCGGATCCGCGCCCAGCTCTTTGAGCGGGCCGCGGGCCGAGCCCTTGCCTCCTCGCCTTCGCGGCGGCTGCGCGAAGAGCGCGACCGCTTGCTCGAGATCGACGGTGAAGAGCTGCTCCTCGGTTTCCAACGAGCGCGATTCGGTGCCTTTCTTGACGTACGGCCCGTACCGTCCGTTTTGCGCCGTGACTTCCTCGCCATCGATCTCGCCGACGACTCGCGGGAGCGTCAGTAGCCGGAGTGCGTCCTCGAGCGTTACGGAGCCCGGTGACATCGAGGCAAAGAGCGATGCGGTGCGAGGCTTCGCGTCGGATCCCTCGGCTACGACCTCGGTGACGTACGGGCCGTATCGTCCCGTGCGAACGACGAGCTCGTTTCCGCTTTCGGGGTGGACGCCGAGCGGGCGGCTGTCCGGTTGTGAGAGAAGCTCGGCGACCTTCTCCGCCGTGAGCTCGTCGGGGGCGACGTCGGCGGGCAAGCTCGCACGCTGGTCGCCGTTCTCGAGGTACGCCCCGTAGCGACCGACTCGTACGACCGCGTCGCTCCCCGGAATCGCGATCGAGTTAACGGCGCGTGCGTCGATCTCGTCGAGGTGGTCGGTGACGAGATGGTGAAGGCCCGGGTCGTCGCCGGTGCCGAAGTAGAACCTCGTGAGCCAGTCGACTCGCTCCTCGTCGCCGGACGCGATGCGGTCGAGGTCGTCCTCCATGCGCGCCGTGAAGTCGAAGTCCACGAGCTGCTCGAAGTGGCGTTCGAGCAGGTTGACGACGGAGAAGGCGACGAACGTCGGGACGAGTGCAGTCCCCTTCTTGAAGACGTAGCCCCGGTCGACGATCGTCGACAGGATCGCGGCGTAGGTGGACGGTCGTCCTATCCCGCGGTCCTCCAGCGCCTTGACGAGCGTCGGCTCGGTGTAGCGCGCCGGCGGCACCGTCGCATGCCCTTCGGGCTCGAGTGCCGTCGCCGAGACGTCCTGGCCCACGCTGAGCTGCGGGAGGACGCGCTCCTCGTCCTCGTCGGCGGGCTCGTCGCGACCCGGCTCGTACGCGGCGAGGAAGCCGCGAAACGTGATGACCGTGCCCGACGCGCCGAACTCGGCATCGTCGCCATTCGAGCTGCGCGCGCCGATCCGCAGGGACACGGTCTGCCCGCGGGCGTCCTCCATCTGCGACGCGAGAGTCCGCTTCCAGACGAGGTCGTAGAGCGCATGCTCGTCGCGGCCGAGCTCCCCGCGAAGGTCCTGCGGAGTCCGAAACGTGTCGCCTGCGGGCCGAACCGCCTCGTGAGCCTCCTGCGCGTTTGCCACGGCGCGGCCGTAACGACGCGGCTTGTCGGGCACGAACTCGGCGCCGAAGCGATCGCGAACCTGCGAGCGCGCAGCCTCGAGAGCCGACTCGGACAGCGTCGTCGAATCGGTCCGCATGTACGTGATGTAGCCGGACTCATAGAGACGCTGGGCGACCCGCATAGTCGTCTGCGCCGAAAAGCGAAGCTTGCGGCTCGCTTCCTGTTGCAGGGTAGCCGTCCTGAAGGGTGCGGCCGGTTTACGGCGGTACGGCCGCTCCTCGACCGAGCGGACGACGAACGCGGCGCCTTCGAGGTTCGCGGCGAGGGACTTGGCCTGCTGCTCGTCGAGTGCGGTAACGCCGTCGGCACGCAGTTCCCCGGACGGAGCGAAGTCGCGTCCCTGTGCGACTCGCGTCCCGTCCAACGCGACGAGCCGGGCTTCGAACGCGCCGGGATCGAACGTCGCCAGGAGATCCCAGTACTCGGCCGACGTGAACGCCATGCGCTCACGCTCACGCTCCACGACGAGCCGCGTCGCGACCGACTGCACACGCCCGGCCGACAGGCCTCGGGTGACCTTCTTCCAGAGCACCGGTGACACCTCGTAGCCGTACAGCCGGTCGAGGATGCGGCGCGTCTCCTGCGCGTCGACGAGCCGCTTGTCGATGCTTCTGGTCTCTTCCAGCGCTCGAGCGATCGCGTCCTTGGTGATCTCGTGGAAGACCATGCGCCGGACCGGCACCTTCGGTTTCAGGACCTCGACGAGGTGCCATGCGATCGCCTCGCCTTCGCGATCTTCGTCCGTTGCGAGCAGGAGCTCGTCCGACTGGGAGAGGAGCTTCCGGAGCTCGGTGACGATCTTCTTCTTGCCGGGATCGATCAGGTAGTAGGGCTCGAAGCCCTTCGAGACGTCCACCCCGAGCGCGCCGAAGCGCTTGCGTTCCGCTTGCGGAACGTCGGAAGCACGATCGGGCAGGTCGCGAATGTGCCCGACGCTGGACTCGACGGCGTAGTCGCCGCCGAGGTAGCCGGCGATGGTCCTGGCCTTCGCAGGGGACTCGACGATGACGAGGTGCTTCGGCATTGGCGGGACACCTTAGCGCCGGTTTCGAACGTCGCAATCCCGCGATACTGCTGCGCGTGGCCCGACCGCATCGTCCGAGCTGGCTCTACTTCGTCGTCGCTGCTCTCAGCTGGCCGGTCCTGAAGGTCATGTTTCGCCATCGTGCCACGGGGATCTCGAACGTCCCGTCCGTCGGTGGCTACGTCATGGCCGCGAACCACTGCTCCAACTTCGACCCATGGCCGCTTGCGCTCCCGTTCTTCCCGCACCGCTTCTTCCGTTTCATGGCGAAAGCCGAGCTCTTCTGGTTCCCACTCAGCGCGGTCATCACCGCGGGGGGTGGCTTCAAGGTACGTCGTGGCGAGCGCGACGAGGAGGCCGTGAGCATGGCAGTCGCCCTCGCGCGCGACGGCTACGTCGTGGTCATGTTCCCCGAAGGGACGCGGAGGCGGAAAGGCATGCGCAAGAAGCGCGAAGCGCAGTGGCACACGGGCGCCGCTCGGATCGCCCTCGAAGCAGGCGTTCCGCTTGTCCCGGCCGGGATCGCCGGCACAGACCGGCTCGCCCGCCTCGGCCCGCTGCGCGTGGCGTACGGTCCTCCGATCGAGCTCTCCGACCTCACCCCCCTGTCCGTTGGAGACGCCGCCCGAGTGGCGACCGACCGCCTGCAAGGGGCGATCACCGAGCTCGAGCGCTCGCTCTCGTGAGGCCCTTGCTCGTGATGGACGGTGACTCCTTCGCGCACCGCGCGTATCACGCCCTGCCCAAGACCATGCGTCGAGGAGACGGAGGCCCTGGCAACGCTCTCATCGGGTTCACGAACATGCTGCTGCGCCTCTGGCAGGACGAGCGGCCGCGAACGGTCCTCGTCGCCTGGGACACGCTCGACGTTCCCACCTACCGGCACACGGCGCTCGAGAGCTATCAGTCCGGGCGCGTGTTCGACGCGGAGCTGCTCGAGCAGCTCGACCTCCTTCCGGGGCTGGCCGCTTCCCCAGGCTTCGCCTGCGCCAAGGACGCCGGCTACGAGGCCGACGACTTCCTCGCCTCGGCGGTCGCCTTCGAAGAGCACAACGGCGGAGAGGCGCTCGTTGCGACGTCGGATCGCGACGCATTTCAGCTCGCGAGCGAGCACACCACCATCCTGCAGCCGGCTCGCGGCGCTGCGCCGGTTCGGATCGGCCCGTCCGAGGTGCGTGAGCGCTATGGAGTCGATCCGAGGCAGGTGCCCGACTTCATCGCGCTTCGCGGCGACCCCTCGGACCGGATCCCGGGCGCGCGCGGCATCGGCGAGAAGAGAGCCGCCGACCTGCTCGCTCAGTTCGGCTCGCTCGAGGCGATGCTGTCCGACGGACGTTTCCAGGCCGAAGCCGACGCGCTGCGCCTGTACCGGCACATTGCGACGATGGATCGCGCTGCGCCGCTTCCGCAGCTGCCGGACGTCACACCGGACTGGGCCGCCGCGGCGGAGCACGCCCGAGGGCTCGGCCTGCCGGGCATGGCCGGCAGGTTCGAGGAGGCCTGCACGTGGACGTGATCAGTCATCCAGCGCTCGCTCATTTGCACTCCCCCGGCCGTCATGCTCATCCCGAGAGCCCGCACAGGCTTGCGAGGCTCCTCGAGCGCTTCCCGGGCTTCGTTCACGGAGAGAAGGCAGATCGCGTGCAGATCGAGCGCGTTCACGACGGCGCGTACGTCGACGCCGTCGATGCGATCCTCGACGAGACCTGGCTCGACGAGGATACGTTCGCGAGCGCGACGACCTGGGAAGCTGCGTGCCTCGCCGCTGGATGCGCGATCCGGGCCGTCGAGACCGGGGGGTTCGCGCTCGTTCGTCCACCCGGGCACCACGCGCTCCTTTCGGCCGCGATGGGGTTCTGCATCTTCAACAACGTGGCGATCGCCGCTCGGCATGCGCAGGTGGAGCTCGGGCTGGCTCGCGTTGCGATCGTGGACTTCGACGTTCACCACGGCAACGGAACCGAGGAGCTCTTCCGAGCCGACTCGTCCGTGCTGGCGGTTTCCATGCATCAATGGCCGTTCTGGCCGGGATCGGGAGGCCCCGGCTCGAGCTCGGAGCACACGCTCAACGTTCCGTTGGCCGCCGGATCGGGTGACGCCGAGTACGTGCGTGCGTTCGACGAGCTCGTGGCGCCCGCGGTCGGCGCGTTCGAGCCCGACGTGGTGTTGGTGTCCGCCGGATTCGATGCGCACCGGGACGATCCGCTTGCCGAGATGAAAGTGAGCGGAGACGGCTTCCGTGAGCTCGGTCGGCGCTGTGCGGCGCTCGCGCCGCGAATCGCTGCGGTGCTCGAGGGCGGCTACAACCTGGAGACGCTGCCCGACCTCGTCGAGGCCGGCCTGGAGGGCTTCTCGGTCTCGTAAGGGGAGGCTTCTGCTAGCTCGCCTTCTAGCCGCGAGCGGTGGCGAGGCGCTCGAGCGCCTCGCGGCGTGAAGAGACGCCGAGCTTCCTCAGCAGGCTCTTGACGTGGGAGCGGACCGTGTGTTCCGAGATGAAGAGGCGCTGCGCGATCTCGTCGGTGCCGAGGTGCTCGTCGAGTAGGAGCAGCACTTCCACCTCGCGTGCGGAGAGCAGGCGCGTGATCGTCTCGGGGATCCCGCCCAGCCTGCCTCCCTCGCGAACGCGATCGAGCAGCCGGCGCGCGACGCCGCCTGAAAGCGCGGCATCGCCACGCGCGACGCCGCGGAGGAAGGTCGCGATCTGCTCGGGCGACTCCGTCTTCAGGAGGTACCCGGATGCCCCTGCCCGAATCGCCGCGAGCAGGTTCTCCTCCGCATCGGAAGCAGTGAGCACGACGACCTCGCAGGTCGGCGCCTGCTCGCGTATTCGCGGCAGCGCCGTCAGGCCGTCCATTCCGGGCATCGTCAGATCGAGGAGCACGAGGTCGGGCTGGAGCGAGCTCGCATCGGCGATCGCCCGTGCGCCGTCCTCCGCCGCTCCCACGACGTCGAACCCCTGCTGCGAGAGCAGCGCCGACAGGGCATCGCGTGTCAGCGGGTGGTCGTCCACGATCAGAATGCGCTCTGCCACCTTTCCCTTATCGGCACGGCTCGCACTGCCGACAAGAGAACCGTGGACGGTGTCCGGCTCCAGAGCTACAGATCGTGGCTCTTCGGCGAGATCCTGCTCGTAGGCCTCCTGGCTTCGGGAACCGCGCTCTTTGCCGCGAGCGAGTCGCTCCAGTCGGCGTACGAGCTGCACGACGCCCGTCTGGCATTCGATACCGCTGTTGCCGTCGTCGCCGCCATCGTTTGTGTCCTCGCGTCGGTTCGCTTCCTCGTCGACGGGCGCACGCTCGACCTGCTCCTCGCTGCCGGGTTCTGGAGCGTCGCGCTCGGGACCGTCGCCTTCGGCCTCGCACCCGTGCTCGCCCGCGGTGAGCTGACGCCGCAGTCGGCATGGGCGCTCATCGGAGCGAGACTGCTCGGCGCAGGTCTGATCGCGATCGCTCCTTACGTCGACGGGCGGATGTCTTCGCGCCGACGCTCCCTGCTCGCGGTCGGACTGGGGGTTGCCCTGGTCCTCACCGTGGCAGGCGTCGGGTTCAACGCGCCGGACTGGGGTGACACTTCACTCCAGACGACCGTCGTCGAAGGCTCCTACGTCCAGGTGGCGGCCGTGTTGCTCGCGTTGCTCTGGCTCGTCGCGGTCGTTGGCTTCGGCTTGCGGTACCGCCGGTACGGGCGCGACCTCGACAGCTGGTTGTGCCTCGCGGCCACGCTTGCGCTCTTCGCCGACCTCCATCTCGTCCTCACGCCCATCGTGTCCAGCAACTACGTCCTGCAGGGCGACTTTCTCCGCGTCATCGCCTACGGGATCCTGCTCGTGGGCGTGTGGCGTGCCATCTCCGACGCCGAGTTCGGTCGTGCGGTCGCGGACGAGCGTGCGCGTGTCGCACGCGAGATCCACGATGGTTTGGCCCAGTACCTCTTCGCGATCTCGACGCAGGTGAGCATGTTGGAGGCGGGCGCTCCCCTGGAGCAGGTCCTGCCACGACTGAAGCAGGCCGCGACGTCAGCGCAGCAGGAGGCGCGGTTCGCCGTACTCGCGCTTTCCTCGGCGGGCGGCTCGGCGAGGTTCGACTCCGCGCTTCGCCGGTATGTCGAGGTTCTCACAGCTGACGGCGAGCTCGATGTCGAGCTCGACGTGGATCCCAGCGTCAGGCTCGCGCCCGACGAGCAGATCGAGGTGTTCCGCATCGTCCAGGAGGGCCTGGGAAACGCCCGTAGGCATTCCGGAGCCGGGCATGTCGAGGTTTCGATCTCGCAGCAGGGAGGGCGTCGCGTCGTTTGCGTGTCCGACGACGGCGTCGGATTCGACGACAGCGTTACGACTGCGGGTCAAGGCGTCGCCAACATGCGGCTGCGGGCAGAGGCGATCGAAGGAGAGCTGAGCCTGAAATCCGAGCCGGGCTGCGGTACGGCGATCGAGGTCGTCCTCCGGGCTGCATAAGCCGCGCGTCAGCTCCGACGAGCATTCGTACTTTTCCGCACGGGAAGGGCGGCTTCCCGGCAGCTCCTCGTCCTCGTTCTGCCGATGGCGCGTCTCGACGGTTCGGCGAGCCTGCGGGCAACCAGTTCAAGTCCGCTCAGGAGGTGGAGCGATGAGAGGCAAGAAGGTTTGGGAGATCGGCGGGTTCATCGCCGGCGGCGTGCTGATCCTCTTCGGCATCGTCGCGATTTTCATGGGCGTCAGCGGGTTCACCACGACGCGCGACGCCATCAAGAACGAAGGCATCACGTTTGGCTCAGCCGACGATCCTGCGGTCGCGAAGTACGCGGAGCAGTGGGCCGGTGAGCAGGTCACGACGGGAGATCAGGCGCGCGCATTCGCAAAGGTCATGCGTGAGCACACGCTCGAGAGCACGGGTGGCCTGACCTACGCGGAGATGGGTCGATTCCAGTCCGCTGCGAATCCCGACGATCCTGCGGGCACGAGCGACGAGGAAGCCGCGGCGAAGGACGACAGCGGCCAGCCGGTCTCGAACGGAGCCCGGAACATCTGGGTCACGGAGACGGCGCTGACCACGGCTCTCAACGTGAGCTACATGGCCGAGCGTCTGTCGGTGTTCGGCTTGGTCGTCGGCGTCGCGCTGCTGCTCACAGGCGTCGGGCTCGTGATCATTGCGTTCGCCGTGTTCGGTCGCACCGAGACGGCGAGGGAGCCAGCGCGAGCTGTGCCATCGACGATGCCAGTCGCAGGCTGATCCGGGGGCACGGGAGGCCCCGGGTCGCAAGAGCTCCGACCTCCCGGAGTGCTGAAGGGGGCGGCGAGAGCCGCCCCCTTCGCCTCGACGAGTGATGCCACGATCTCGCGCGTCCGCACGCGCGATCTGGCGCGTCCGGGCCGCTTCTGCCCCGCGTACAGGGGTCTGGCTGAAGCCAGACCCCTGTACGTGCTCGGGGCATGCGCTTCACGACGGGAGAGCGGCAGCGAGGCGTCCAGCATCGCCGCCGCGCGCCCGTCGCGCCCCGGAACGGCCAGCTCACGCTCCGGAGACGGCGATCTCGTGGCATCAATCATTTAGCGTTCGATCAGGTCGTGGTCGAGCGCGTAGCGTACGAGCTCGGCGCGGCTCGACAGTCCGAGCTTCTGCATGATGTGCGCGCGGTGGGTCTCGGCCGTTCGAACCGAGATGTAGAGGAGCTCTGCGATCTCCTGGTTCGTGTGACCGAGCGCCAGCAGCCGTAGGACCTCGCGCTCACGGTCCGAGAGGGGATCCGAGTCGGCGAGCTTTCGAGCCTCGGTGTCGGCCGCGACGAGGCGCGCTCCGAGCGTCGGGTGGACATACCTGTCGCCGGCAGCGACTGCGCGAACCGCCTCGACGACGTCGGTGTCTGCGGCCTCCTTGAGGATGTACCCGCTCGCTCCGGCTTCGAAGGCCTCTCGCACGTAGCGCGGGTCATCCTGCATCGAGAGCACGAGCACGCGCGTGTCGGGCACGGCCTGGAGAAGCGCCGGCAGGCCCTCGATGCCGCTTCGTCCGGGCATGACCACATCCATGAGCACGACGTCGGGCCTGTGCTCGAGCGCCTCGAAAACAGCGCGCTCGGCGTTCGCGGCTTCGGCGACCGTCTCGAGGTCGTTCTCCGCATCCAGGACACGTCGCAGCCCGCTGCGTACGACCGCGTGGTCGTCGACGACGAGGACCCTGATCGTCACGGCAATGGGATCTCAGCTGCGATCGTGGTTCCACGGCCCGGGCTCGACTCGACCCGCAGCCGCCCTCCGAGAAGGCTGACGCGTTCGCGCATTCCGGCAATACCGAGCCCGAGGGTCGCGGCGGCAGAGTCGAAGCCGCTTCCGTCGTCCTCGACGACGACGACAGCCGCGCGCGCCTTGCGCGTCACCAGGATGCTGATCCTCCTCGCTTCGGCGTGCCTGAAGATGTTCGTCAGCGCTTCCTGCACGATTCGGTACATGGTCGTCTCGACGTCGGCTGGAAGGCGTTCGTCACCGATTCCGATTTCGAGATCGACCTCGACCGATGTGTCGAGCTGAATCGTCTGAACGAGTCCCTCGAGGGCCGGGGCCAGGCCGAAGTCGTCGAGCGCGGACGGTCGTAGCTCGACCGCGAGGCGGCGCACGTCCTGCAGAGTCGAGACGACGAGCTCGCGCACCGCTGCGACTCCTGCGCGAGCCTGATCCGTCTCGACCGCCTGCTCGAGCGTCCTGAGGCCGAGGAGAATCGAGGTGAGGGCCTGCCCGGTCTCGTCGTGCAGCTCCCGAGCGAGCCGGCGCCGTTCGAGCTCCTGGGCGTCGACGACTCTGCGCATTGCGTCACGGCTGACCCGCTGCGAGAGATCGACGGCGATGGCCGCGCGCTGGGCAAGGGATTCGCCGAGGCGCGTGTCTTCGTCTCCGAACCGTGGGTCCGATCCTTCTTTGTCGTGCGCCGCAATGACCCCGATGGCGCGACCGCGGACGATGAGCGGGACATACAGGGCTGTCGTCACTCCGAGCGCCCGTGCGATGCGGAGGTCGACCTCGAGGTCGTCCAACATCGTGTCGACGCGTTCGCTTCGAGCCCGCTCGAGCACTCTGCCGACCTTGGATGCGCCGAGCTCGAGCCGCGTCCCCATCGCCGCCTTGGCACCCGCGCCGTCTGCGGCGGCGACTCGGAGGCCGCCCGACGCGTCGGGGAGGGCGATGAGGACCAGCCTCGCGCGAACGAGCTCGCGCAGGCGAGAAGCGACGATCGCGAGGAGCGGCTCGAGCTCGAGCTGCGACGCCAGCGCGTTCCCGATCTCGTTCAGCGACTCGAGGTGCCGAAGCCAGCGCGTCGACGACTCGTGCAGGCGCGCGTTCTCGACTGCCACTGCAGCCTGTGCCGCGAGCAGCTGTGTCAGCTCCTCGTCCTCCTCGGTGAAGTCGTCACCGCCGCTCTTCTCCGTCAGATAGAGATTTCCGTAGACCACATCGCGGAGCAGGATCGGCACTCCGAGGAACGTGCGCATCGGCGGGTGACCCTGCGGGAAGCCGACGGAGCGCGAGTCCTCGGCGATGTCATGCAATCGGAGCGGGTGCGCTTCATGAATGAGGACGCCGAGGATGCCTCGGCCCACGGGCTCGGCGCCGATCTCGGCACGCTCCTCGTCGCTGACGCCCACCGTCAGGAACCGCTCGAGCGAGCTCCCCGACGCGTCGACGACGCCGAGTGCTGCGTACCTGGCGCCCGTGAGCTGCGCCGCGGTCTCGACGATTCGCTGGAGCAG
>JAIBJO010000077.1 GCA_020029615.1 Actinomycetota bacterium | reverse complement strand
TCGGGCCCATATCGGGGATTTGCGTACGCCTGGGTGGCGATAGCGCCGACGAGGGGCTCGGCCCACGGCACGACAGAACCGACGGCGAGGAACTTCGACTGCACGGCGACGCCCCATTGCCGCGCCGCGAGGTCGCACGTGCAGATGGAGTACGTCGAGACGACCGGGCTAGCCGTACGTCATCTCCGCGAGGTCGAGCGAGAGCAGCGCTTCGTCCGCTACGAGCGCGCACGCAACCGGGCCGAGTGAGAGCGCAGCGTGCACCTCTTCGGGCGACGAGCACCGCACGACCACTGGAGTCCCGTCGTGGTGCGCCTGGCGGATTGCCGCCACGTCGGAGACGTCGTCGAGCACGAGCGCACCCTCGAGGTCGATCGTGCCCTCGACCGCGACCTCGGGGACCTTGCGCCCAGTGGCGCCGAACCAACGCTCCCGCATCAGAGCACGACGGTCTCGCCCGGCTCCGGCGAGAGGATCTCCACCCCAGGGGGAGCCAGCTCGCGGAGCGCATTCGGCGTCCCGGTCAAGAGGCCGAACGTCCCGTAGTGGCATGGAATACAGCGGATGACTCCGAGGAGCTCGAGCGCGACTGCCGCTTCGCGCGGCCCCATCGTGAAGTGGTCGCCGATGGGGAGGACGGCAACATCGGGCGCATAGATGCGCCCGATGAGGGACATGTCGCCGAAGACGTTCGTGTCTCCTGCGAAGTAGATGGTGAAGCCGTCTTCGAGCTCGACTACGAAGCCGCAGCTTTCGCCTGCGTAGGCGCCGTCGGGCGTACTCGAGGAGTGGTTCGCGTGCGTGACCGTGACCTTCACCCCGGCGACCGAGATCGTCCCGCCCTTGTTCACCGAGTGGGCGGACCCGTCGTCGGTGACGCCGTGAGCAGTGAGCCAGGCTCGCAGCTCCACCTGGGCGACGACGGGGCACTCGAAGCGCTGGTGAATCGCGACCGTGTCGCCGACGTGGTCGCCGTGGCCGTGGGTCACGAGAACGAGGTCGCAGCGCTCCGGCTCGAGCTCGGCCTCGGGGCAGCGCGGGTTTCCGGTCAGGAAGGGATCGACGTAGATCCTCTTGTCGCCCGGTGTGTCGATCCGGAACGCCGAGTGCCCGAGCCAGGTGAGTTCGGTAGCCACGACCGGGAATCTAGAGAACCGCCGCCGGAGATGCGGCCGGGCGTGACGGACGCGCCCGGCCGCACCCCGAGCGTCAGCGGTTCGGCGACCTCTCGCCGCACATCCCGGGGCTTTCACAGGGTGAATGGTCGCCGGTAACGGTCACCTTGCGGTTCCCGTTGGAGTCCGCCGACAGGATGAACCTCACCCATGCCGTGTTGTTCGTAGTGTCCTGCTCGAGGAATGCTCCCGTGGGGTTCGCCGTCGAGACGAGGTAGTAGTCGTCGCCGTTCGGGGCGTCGGTGAGGTCGAGCTCTTGCCCGTCGAGTGCGTGGTGGTACTGGTCGACCCACCCGACCGTGATTCCCTGGTAGCCCGTGTAGCAGTCCCAGAAGACCTTCTCGCTCGTCGGGGCGTTGCCCGTGAGGTTGTAGAAGTCGAGCAGGCAGAAGCCGACTTTGGGCGAGTTGTCGCCGACGATCGGCCCGTTCGGAGCGCCCTTGCGCACCGCGAACTGAGCGACACCCGCGGTGTGCCAGTGGTTGTGCGTCGGGTGGTATTCGAAGGTGGACACGAGCTGCTCGGTGACGACCGTCGAGCACGGGTCCGACGGCTTCTTCTGCGTGCCGCACAACGGTGCGTTGGACGAGCGGATCTCCTGGATCGCATTCGTGATGAGCGCGGTTCCGATCGGCGGGTCGGGGCGGAGTGCCCATGGTCCCCCGCCTGTGTTCGCGATCCCGTTCGAGAATCGCAGGAGCTCCCGCTGCTGTGCGTTGACAAGGTTGAGGTGCGTCGGGACGACGGTCCTGAGATCGGGGTAAAGCGAGAGGTCCGGTGCCTTCGGCTTTCCGGCGAGCGCAATGGCACCACCGACGGCGAGCACGACGCCGCCGGCGAGGATCGTCGTGACGATGAGGCGAGTCTTCATGTGTCTCCTTCTTTCTGACGGCATGCCGACACGATCCTCCCCGATCGGGGCCGCGAAAGCAATCGCTCAGAACGGGAGCGACGCGGCCGCGTCGGCCGCCACGTCCAGGATCGGCTGGACGGCGAAGAACGAGCCCACGGTGACCAACACTCCGGCGCCGATCGCGACGCTCAGTGCGGAGTCGCGCGGCGGAGAGCCGCCGGCGGGAACGAGCCGGAGCTCCGGTCCCGTGCGCATGTACATCCAGCGCACCACGTTGAGGTAGTACGCGAGCGAGACGGCCGTGGCGGCCACACCCACGAGAACGAGCCACCAGTCACCGGAGTCGTATGCGGCGGAGAAGACGAACAGCTTTCCGAACATGCCGCCGGTGAGCGGGAAGCCGGCCATTCCTAGCATGAACGTCCACATCGCGATCCCGTGCCACGGGCGCTCCCAGCCGAGGCCTGCGAGCGATTCGAGTGTCACCGGACGCCCGAGCTCGCGCTCACGTGCCGCCACGACCGCGAACGCGCCCACCGACATCGCGGTGTAGGGGACGAGGTAGTAGAGCAACGCCTCGCCGCCGCGCTCCGAGTTGGCGGCGATCGCCATGAGCATGAACCCTGCGTGCGATATCGACGAGTAGGCCAGGAGCCGCTTCACGTCACTCTGCGCCAGCGCGGCAAGATTGCCCCATACGAGTGAGGCGCACACGAGGACGGCGACGGCGATCGTCCAGATCTCGCTCTGATCGGGGAAGGCGGTCACGAGCACGCGGAGCGTCACCACGAGCGCAGCGGTCTTCGTCGCTGCGGCCATGAACGCCGTGACCGACGACGGCGCCCCCTGGTACACGTCGGGCGTCCACATGTGGAACGGTGCTGCGGAGACCTTGAACGCCAGCCCTGCGAGGATCATCGCGAGGCCGGTGAGGAGGAATGCGTCGCTCGTCGTGTCCGCGACGGCGATCTCCGCGAAGCTCAGCTCGCCGGTCGCGCCGTAGACGAACGCCGCGCCGAACAGCAGGACGGCCGACCCGAAGCCGCCGACGATCAGGTACTTGAGCCCGGCTTCGAGCGACGTCTCTCGCTCGCTGTCGATCGCCACGAGGATGTAGAGACAGAGCGAGAACCACTCGAGCCCGAGGAAGAGCGTCATCAGGTTCTCTGCGCCGACGAAAAAGACCATCCCAGCGCCCGCCGCAGCGAGCAGCGCGTAGTACTCCCCGTGGTTGTCGCGGCGGTCCTCCGACCAGGAGACGAGCACGACGACGGCGCCGGTCACGGCGAGAACGACTTGCGCGAAGGCGGCCAGCTGGTCTCGCACCATCGACCCGTCGAGGAGGATCTCCGGCGTCGGGGTCTCGTCGAAGACGATTCCCGCGAGCACGGCGGCCACCACGAAACCGGCGAGTGCAGTGGCTGCGGCGATGCCCCTCCGCATCCACGCGGGAACGATCACGGTGGCAAGCAGCGCAACTCCCGAGGCGCAGAGCAGCGCAACCGTTGGCGAGAGGGCGAGCCAGTCGACGGACGGCGTGTCGATCACCTGAACGCCTCGAGGACCGCCTGAGTGGCGTTGTTGGCCGGGAAGGCGCTCTCTGAGACGAGCGCGGGCCACGCCGAGAGGACGAGAAGAACGAGCATCATCGGGAGCACCAGCGCGAGCTCGCTCGTCCGCAGGTCGAGCGCCTCGTCACGCACCGCGACTCCCGGCTCGACGTGCAGGATCGCCGAGATCACGCGCAGCGTGTACATCGCGGCGAGCACGATGCCCAGCGCCACGACCGCCGAGTACCCCCAGCCCTGGCCGTAGACACCGGCCATGATCAGGAACTCGCCCGCAAACGTCGCGGAGCCGGGGACGGCCAGCGCGATCATCCCCGCAACAAGAACGACCGTGGCCAGCACCGGGCGACCGCGCGCCATTCCTCCCAGCGACGCGAGCTGGCCCGTACCGCAGCGGTGCTCGACCATGCCGACGAGCAGGAACATGCTGGCGGAGACGAGGCCGTGGGCGACCGACTGCAGCACCGCTCCGTCCAGCCCCAGATCGTCGAAGGCGAAAACGCCGAGCGTGATGAGGCCCATCTGCGCTATCGACGAGTACGCGACGACTCCCCTCAGGTCGGGCGCACGGAAGGCGAGGAGTGACCCGTAGACGAGGCCAGCTGCCGCCAGTACGAGGATCACGCCCGAGAGGTCGTCGGCCGGCTCCGGGAACTTGGGAACGCCGATGCGCAGGAACCCGTAGATCGCGGTCTTCGAGACGACGGCCGAGAGCACGGCCGCGACCTCGACCGGCGCCTCGCGGTATGCGAGCGGTAGCCAACCGTGGAACGGGAAGAGCGGCGCCTTGATCGCGAACGCGATCGCGAAGCCGAGGAAGATCCAGACGTTGTCGCTCGTGCCGGACTCCGTCAGCGAGAACGTCCCTTGCGTCACACCGAACGCCACGACCGAGGCGAGCATCAGCAGCGAGCCCGCCATCGTGTAGACGACGAAGGTGAGCGTCGCAACCTGGCGTCGAGCGCCGCCCCAGACTCCGACGAGGACGTAGAGCGGGATCAGCATGGCCTCGAAGGAGACGTAGAAGAGGAGCAGGTCCTGCGCTGCGAACGTCGCCACCATCGCGCCCGTGAGGAGGAGCATGAGCGCGTGGTACGCGCGCGGGCGGTCGCGCCCGACCCACACCGCGTAGCCGATCGCCGCCGCGGAGACGATCACGGCCGCGCCCGTCAGCCAGAGCGAGAACCCGTAGAAGCCGACCGAGTACGAGATCCCGAAGCTCTCGGCCCATTCGCGCGAGGTGCCGAGCTGGAGGCCGCCGTCGTCGAAGTCGAACCGTGAGGCGGCGACGATCCAGAGCGCGACCTCCATGAGCGCGACGAGGAACGCGAGCCCCGCCGTGGTCGCGCGGGGGAGCGGGGTGGCGGCGACGACGAGGGCGCCCACGACCGGGAGCAGGATGAGAGCCGTGGTCAGCATGGGCTGTGTCCGTTCGTACGGGTCGTGCTCGGTGGCCGCGAAACGCGAGCACCGCTAGGACGCAGGGAGCGTCCGTACCGGATGAGGTACGGATGCGACCGAGGACGACGCGGGGCGACGCGTTGCAGCGCCCCAGCGAGTGCGACATGTGCGGACGGCCACAGCATTACCGCACCGCCACGAACACCACAACGAGGACGCAGACAGCAAACGCGATGGCGATGGCGTATGTCCGGAGCAGGCCCGTCTGGACGCGCGCGACCTCGCCGCCGACCTGGATCGTCCCCGAGCCGATCTCGTCGAGCGAGCGCTCGATCACCGGCTCCTCGACATTCCGGCGCAGAGCGACCGAGATCGCGACCGCCGGGCGGAAGAAGAGGGCGTCGTAGAGCTCGTCGAAGTAGAGCTTGTGCTCGAGGACCCGCCAGGCATCGGCGCTCCTCACGATCTGCCGCCCGGCGACGAATGCGCGGCGGGCGATGAAGAAGCCGATCAGCGCCAGGGTGACGGCAACCGCGCTCGTCCCGTAGTCCTCGGCCACCGTCGCAGTGACCAGCGGCTCGGCCGTCTCGTCGATCCAGTGGAGGAACGGCTCCCACACGCCCGGTATGGCGACGAAGCCGCCGATGGTGGCAAGGACGGTGAGGACGCCGACCGGGATGACCATCGAGCGTGGACCTTCCCCGTGCCCTTGGTGCGCGTGCGTCTTGACGAACTCGCTCGGCTCGCCGCGGAAGACCGCGAAGTAGAGCCGTGTCGTGTAGAGGCCGGTCAGCAGTGCGCCGACGAGCCCCGCGACGTAGAGGGTGTACCCGAGCGCGTCGCCGCTCGCGAACGCGGCCGCGACGATGCCGTCCTTCGACCAGAACCCCGAGAAGATCGGGATGCCCATGAGCGCAAGCGCACCGACTGCGAAAGCGATGTGCGTCCGCGGCATGAGCTTCTTGAGGCCGCCCATGTTGCGGATGTCCTGCTCGCCGTCCAGGTGGTGGATGACGAGACCCGCGGTCATGAAGAGCAGCGCCTTGAAGAAAGCGTGCGTCATCAAGTGGAAGATCGCGTAGCCGTAGGCGCCGATCCCGGCCGCGAGGAACATGTAGCCGATCTGGGACATGGTCGAGTACGCGATGACCCGCTTGATGTCCCACTGCACGAGCGCCACCACACCCGCGACGAGCAACGTGATCGCGCCGAGGATCGCGGCGAGGTGCTGGACGTCCGGTGCCGCTTCGAAGATCGGGCTCGCGCGGACGAGGAGGTAGACGCCGGCCGTGACCATCGTCGCCGCGTGGATGAGTGCGGAGACCGGTGTCGGGCCCTCCATCGCGTCGGGAAGCCAGGTGTGGAGCGGGATCTGCGCAGACTTCGCGACCGCTCCGCCGAGCAAGCCGAGCGCCACGAGGTTCACGGTGGTCGTCGACAGCGAGCCCACGTCGTCGAAGACGCCGAGGAGCTCGAGCGTGCCCGTCTCCCAGATGAGGAGGACGCACGCGAGGGCGAACGTCGCGTCGCCGATCGCGTTCATGACGAATGCCTTCTTCGCCGCTGCGACCGCCTCCGGCTTGTGGTGCCAGAACCCGATGAGGAGGTACGAGGCGAGGCCGACGAGGCCCCAGCCGACCAGCAGGAGGAGGAAGTTCCCTGCCTGTACGAGTATGAGCATCGAGAAGACGAAGAGCGACATGTAGGCGAAGTAGCGACGCTCCTCGCCGTCGCCTGCCATGTAGCCCATCGAGTACCAGACGATCAGCCCGCCGACCCCCGAGACGATCAGCATCATCGTGCTCGAGAGCGTGTCGAGCAGGATCTGCAGCTCGACCTCGAAGTCGCCTGCAGCGAGCCAGGTGTACGCGGTCGAGACCTGCTCGCGGTCGGACGGGTCGGCGGCCCAGAGCCCGAAGAACGCGACGAGCGCGCCCGCGAACGCGACGAAGGTGGTCAGGGTCGAGATCCAGCCGGCCGTACGCCGGGAGATTCGCCGTCCCGCGAGCGTGATCGCAAGCGCGCCGGCGAGCGGCGCGAGCAGGCAGATCCAGGCGCCCGCGATCGTCATCCGCGCTCCTCGCCGGCATCGGTTCTAGCCGGGCGGAGCCCGAGGAGCGTGGTTGCGCAGGGGCTTCGGAAGCCCATCATCCTCGCAGCGCACTCGCCTGGTCGACGTCGAGGGCGATGCGCCGCCTTGCCATTGCGACGATCAGCCCGAGCCCGATGGCGACCTCGGCCGCCGCGACCGCCATCACCGAAAGCGCGAAGATCTGCCCGCCCAGATCACCCTGCTGCCGCGCGAACGCGATGAACGTGAGGTTTGCCGCGTTGATCATGATCTCGAGCGAGAGAAGGACGATCAGAGGGCTGCGGCGCATCATCACGCCGAGGGCACCGATCCCGAACATGAGCGCGGCGACGATCAGGTACCAGCCGATATCGGGCCCGTCCATCAGGTCTTCTTCGATCGTGATGGTCGAAGGGGCGGGGCATGCCTCGCCCGCGGCGCCCGATCGGGCGACGCAAGCGTCGCCTCCGCATCGGTCATTCCTCGAGCTCCTTCTCGGGCGTCGTTCCCAGCACGACGCCACCGATCGCCGCCACCAGCAACACGATCGACGTGATCTCGAACGCGAGCAGGTGGTCGGTGAGGAAGAGCTCGCCGATCTGGGCGGGGCTTCCAAACGAGTCGGCGACCTCCGCCGGGTCTTGCAGGTTGTCGCCCCACGCGAGGCCGAGCACGGCGACGATCTCAACCAGCAGCGCTGCTGCAGCGACGACTGCGGCCGTCCGCAGGAGCGGCGGCCCTCCCGCCCATGGTGCGTCCGCGCGCCCACCCAGGTACGCGACGACGAACAGGAACATCACCATCACTGCGCCCGCGTAGACGAGCACCTGGGCCGCAGCGAGGAACTCAGCAGCGAGGAGCAAATAGAGCACCGCGAGCGAGGCAAGGTTCCCGATGAGCGCGAGAGCCGAATAGAACGGGTTGGTCACGCTCACGACGGCGACGCCGCTTGCGAGGCATCCCCCCGCTGCGAGGAACCAGATGACCCAGACGAGGAAGTTGCCCATACCCTTAGCCCTCCTTCGGAGGACTGAGGGCTAGGAACACTCGTCTCGCCTCGGTCGTTATGGAAGTGGTCGGTATTGGCATGTTTCTAGACCTCGTCCGCTAGGACGAGGTCTTGTACGCGGGCTCGGGCGTGTCGAATCGCTCGCGGTCGGCGACCGGCACGCGCTTGATCGGCTCGGCCAGGAGCATGTCCTTGGTGTAGATGAGGTCGTCGCGCGAGTACTCGGCGATCTCGAACTCGTTCCCGAGCGTGATCGCGTCGAACGGGCATGCGAGCTCGCAGTAGCCGCAGAAGATGCAGCGGCTCATGTTGATCTCGTAGATCCGCGCATAGCGCTCGCCTGCGGAGATGCGGTTGTCGGGCGTGTTCTCCTCGGCAACGACGCGAATGCAGTCGGCCGGGCACGCTGCCGCGCAGAGCGAGCAGCCCACGCACTTCTCTAGCCCGTTCTCGTGCACGTGGAGCCGATGCCGTCCGCGAAAGCGTGGATACACGGGCCGCTTGTACTCGGGGTACTGCTGCGTGATCGGTCTGCGGAAGATCTGCCGGAACGTGACCGCGAAGCCCTTCAGCGTGCCGAGTGGCTGGGGGCTCATCGCTCATCACCCCGGGCATGTAGGGGCGAGATATATCTCGCCCCTACGAGGAGATCCCAGCCGCCCATCAGAAGGCCACCACCACGATCGCCGTCACGATCGCGTTGAGGATCGCGATCGGTAGGAGGACCTTCCAGCCGAAGCGCATCAGCTGGTCGTAGCGAAGCCGCGGCAGCGTCGTCCGCATCCAGATGAAGAGGAAGAGGAGCAGTACCAGCTTGCCGATGAACCAGAGCGGGCCGGCCCAGGTCGCGCCGTCCCAGCCGGGGCCGTGCCAGCCGCCGAGGAACAGGGTCACGCAGAGCCCCGAGAGCGTGATCAGGTTGATGTACTCCGACATCGAGTAGAGCCCGAAGCGCATGCCGCCGTACTCGGTGTGGTAGCCGGCGACGAGCTCCTGCTCGGCTTCCGGGAGGTCGAACGGCGCACGGGCGGTCTCGGCGGTGCCGGCGAGGAAGAAGACGACGAGCCCGACGAACTGGGGCACGGCGTACCAGACCGTGTCCGCCTGGGCCGCGACGATCTCGGTGAGGGACAGCGACTTGGCCATGATCACGACGCCGAGGACGGAGAGTGCGAGCGAGACCTCGTAGGAGACGAGCTGCGCACACGTGCGCATGGACCCGAGGAGCGCGTACTTCGAGTCGGACGACCAGCCGCCGACGATGAACCCGTAGATCCCGACCGAGCCGATGGCGAAGATCAGGATGAGCGCGATGTCGATGTCTGCGACCTGGCCGGGGATGTAGACGCCGCCGACGTCCCAACCGGGCCCGTACGGGATCACCGAGAAGGTCGTGAGCGCGGTGAAACACGCGAGAAACGGCCCGAGGACGTACAGCCAGTCGATCGCGGCCGTCGGTTGGAAGCTCTCCTTGTTGAGGAGCTTCAGCAGGTCCGCGATCGGCTGCAGGAGGCCGTATGGCCCGGCCCGGTTGGGGCCGTAGCGCAGCTGCATTCGCCCCATGATCTTCCGCTCGGCCAGCGTGAGGTACGCGAAGGTGACCATCACGAGGTTGATGATCACGAACGCCTGGACCAGGCTCACATACCACGCCACTTCGACGCCTAGCGGCGTCGAAGTGGTTAGAACACCCGCCCTGATCACGTGTCGGCCTCTCTAGCTATTCGGCGAGGCGGAACGGCTTCCACTTCGACGACAGCGTGCAGGTCGACGGCGTGCTCGTCGGCGATCCGCGCGATCCCTTCGATCAGCTTGCGATTCACGCGCGCGCGCAGCTCCACTGACGTGCCGTTCGAGCGCACGAGGACGTTGTCACCGGACGCGATGCCACGCTCTGTGGCGTCCGCAGCTGCCAGCTCGACCTCGGCCTCCGGGCGCTGGAAGTCGAGCTGCGCGACTCGCTCGACCGTCGGTCCGGAGAACAGCGATCGATAGCGATGCAGCCGCAGGCCCCCCGCCCCGGCGGCCGGCTGGGCATGCGCCGGCGTGCTCGGGGCCGGCGGTGCCTCGTACGCGTGACGCGCAGGGAGCGGGGCATGGAGCCCGAGCTCATCCAGGGAGAGATCGCGAAACAGGTGCTCGGCCAGCTCCTCGAATACCCCGGGTGCGTGTGGCGCGAGTGTGACGTCGAAGCGGGCTGCGAGCTTGGCGATCCAGGCGAGCTCGTCGGGGCACGGAGGCAGCACGGCACGGCGAAGGCGCTGGACGCGTCCCTCCAGGTTCATCGTCGTGCCGTCGCGCTCGAGCGCGGCCGTGGATGGCAGGATGAGGTCGGCCCAGCCTGCGGCGAGCTCGTGGAACATGGTGAGGACGACGACGTGCCGAGCCTCCTCGGCGAGCGCGCGGACGCTTGGGTCGGCCGCCGCGTCGGCGCCCGAGACGACCAGAAGCTCGATCGGCTCTGGGTTCGCCTCGTCCGCGTCCGCCGACGCCGCCCACGCGGCCGCGACCCCGAGTGCGTTCGCGGTCGCCGGAAGATGGAAGGCGCCTGAGCCGGTCTTCCCGTCGAGCCCCAGCTCGTGCGCGAGCTCGGCCAGTCGTGCACCTCCGCCGCCGCCCGGTCCCGACCAGACCAGGACGGCGCGCTCGGCTGCGCGCAGCTTCTTCCCGAGGGCGTTGCGTGGCATGGCGATCTCCTGGCACAGCGCAGCGGCGCCACCGGGCTCGATGGGGAGGTCACCCGCCGGTGAGCACACCACGATCTCGGCGCCGCCCCGACGGGCTTCCTTGATCCAGAGCTCCACGATCGGCGCCCGCTCGACGACCGGGTCGTCGCCGACGACCACCACGATCTGGGCTGAGCCGATTGCGCCGAGTGGCAGGCGGAAGGCGTCGAGCGCGGTGGACGTCGCCTCGGGCATGACGGCGGAGTGCGCTCCGAGGCCGCTGCGGAGAAGCCGGCCCAACGCGTATGCGATCTCGGTCGTCTCGGTTCCCGAGAGCGCGGTCACGGTCGCGGTTCCGGCCGTTGTCAGCATCTCCTCCACGGAGTCGAGCGCCTCGTCCCAGCTGACCTCCTCCAGCCCCTTCTTCCCGCGACGGAGCGGCGTCGTGATCCGGTCTTCCGCGCGCAGGTGCGGGTACGTGAAGCGCCCCTTGTCGCAGAGCCATCCGCGGTCGATCTCGGGATGGTTGC
>JAIBJO010000076.1 GCA_020029615.1 Actinomycetota bacterium | reverse complement strand
CACCACATGCGGGAGCTCTCGTTCCAGAGATCGGCGGCACCTTGGACGACCCGGCAGCCCTTGCGACCGCTGCACGGCTCACCCGGTGGATGCGAGCAACGCGCCGTGTCCCAGACGAGGCCCGCTTCCTCGCCCGGCGCGGTGACAGTCGTCATCGACACGAGCCCGCCGTACGCGCGCAGGTTCTCGCGGAGCTTTCGCATCGTGTCTCTCACCCAGGTCGGCGCGTACGCCGGACAGCGACGCCGCCGGCAGCGACTCACCCACGGCGGTCGCCAGTGCCCGCAGTGCTCGCAGCGGATGTACCCGCGCTCGATGAGCGCGGCATCCCGACGAAGCCATCCAGACGCGCTACGCTCAGCCGGGCGGCTCAAGACCTGTCACCTCAGGTGTGTGTCGCTCGACTTCCGACGACCCGCGTTTGGAGCGCGGGTCGTCGTGTTTCGGAA
This sequence comes from Actinomycetota bacterium, assembly GCA_020029615.1. Classification (GTDB taxonomy): domain Bacteria; phylum Actinomycetota; class Thermoleophilia; order Gaiellales; family Gaiellaceae; genus GMQP-bins7. Next base: position 18,042 of record JAIBJO010000076.1, on the reverse strand, counting down.
GGCCGTGAATCCCAGACCTCACCCAGACCTCACCAGGTCGGCGAAGGGCGGCTTTGGCGACTTCTACGGCATGAGCCGGAACTCGCTTCCTTGCGGGGATTCCGCTGAACGACCCCGGAACGCCTGTTCCCGCCGATACTTCAAGAGAAATAGCGGGCGCGGCTGCTACGGTCGCGACCGCTGTGATCTTCACGCAGTTCGTCGACGACGCCCTCGGTTGCGCGTCCTACGTCGTCGGCGATCCGGGCACGGGCGAGGCGGTCGTCGTCGATCCGGCCTTCGCGATCGAGCAGTACCTCGAGGAGGCCGGCCGGCGCGAGGTTCGCATCGTGCGGGTGATCGAGACGCACACGCACGCGGACCACCTCTCCGGCCATGGGCGCTTCGCACTCGAGCTCGGCGTCCCCGTCAGCATCCACCCCGCCGCCGAGGTCGAGTACGCACACGATCCGATGCAGGACGGCGCGGAGATCGCGCTCGGCGACATCGTCCTTCGCTGCATCCACACTCCCGGGCACCGGCCGGAGCACTGCTGCCTCGCCGTGAGCGACCGTTCACGCGGCCCCGATCCGTGGATCGTGCTCACCGGCGACTCGCTCTTCGTCGGCGACGCCGCGCGACCCGATCTCGCGGTCGAGGCCCGCGAGGGAGCGGAGGGTCTCTTCCACTCGCTCCGACGCCTGGTCGAGCTCGGGGACGGCGTCGAGGTGTATCCCGGCCACGTCGCGGGCTCGCTCTGCGGCAAGGCGATGAGCTCGAAAGCGTCCACGACGATCGGCTTCGAGCGCCGCTTCAACCCTGCGCTCGCATTCGACGACGTGGCCTTGTTCATCGCCGAGTCCGCCGCGATCTCGGCGCCGCGGCCTCCGAACATGGAGCGCATCATCGAGCTGAACAGAGGCCCGTTCGTCGGCTCACAGCCCGAGCCGCAGGAGCTGGCAGCGGCTCCCGACGAGGCACAGGTCCTGGACGTACGTTCGGTCGAGGCCTTCGGGTCGGGTCATCTGCCGGGCGCGATAAGCGTCCCCGTCTCGGGAACGCGGTTTGCGACGAAGGCGGCGTTCGTGCTCGGCCCCGGACCCGTTGTCGTCTCGGCATCGGACGAAGACGAGGCTGCGCAGGCGATCCGCGGGCTGCGCTCCGTCGGGCTGCTGGAGATCCCGGGGTACGTCCTCGGCGGGGGCACCGAGCCGCTCGAACTCGTATCGGTCGAGGACCTGGACTCGCTCCTCGAGCGGGGCGCCGAGCTCATCGACGTCCGCGAGAAGGACGAGCGCGACACCGGTTACATCGCCGGCAGCCGCAACATCCCCTACCGCCTCCTCGCGCTCGGCGAGGTCGACCTCCCCCGCGATCGCCCGATCGTCACGATCTGCGAGACGGGACCGCGCGCCGCGATCGCAGCGAGCATCCTGGCCGCGCACGGCTTCGATGCACACCCTGTGGTGAACGGCGGTATCGACTCCTGGGTCGCCTCGGGAAAGCCCACCGTCGAGTTCCGCCGCTGCGGAAGCTGACCGTCAGCTCGCGGCCGCGAGCATCGCCTCCGCCTCGCGAACGTAGGCACTAGCACCGACCTCACGGTAGAACGCGAGCGCCGGGGCCAGCAGCTCCGCTGCCTCCTGGCGTCGCCCCTCCGCCGCGGCCCGCTGAGCGGCTCGCAGGCGAACGGCGGCGACGAACGTTCGCGCACCCGTGCTCTCCAGGATGCCGGCGGCTGCGACGAGCTCGCCGGATGCGATCGCATGCGCCGCGTTGCTCCACGGAGTGCGACGTGGGTCGTCCTCGCGGCCCGGGACCGATGGAGCACGTCCGAGGTCGAGACAGAGGAGAGTGGCACGAACGACTGTCGTTCCCACCGCACGCTCGGACATGTCCAACTCGTCGAGCAGTACCTCGGCTGCGGCGTGATCTCCGGTCCAGAACGCGATCTCGGCTGCGGTGACGAGCGCAGGGTGCAGCGCCTGGGGATCGCGGATGGCACGCGCGTCCCGAAGACCAGACTCGGCGTCCGCGGCAGCCGCGACCGGATCACCCTGCGCCAGGCGAATCGCGGCGCGAATCTGGAATGCCAATTGCTGCATGTAGTGGTGGTCACTCGCGATCTCCTGCTCGGCCAGCGCGAGCGCCTCGTCCCACTTGCCTGACAGGAACGTCTCCTCTGCGAGGTTTCCGAGGAACCAACGCAGCGCAGTCTGCGGGGCGCCCATCCTCTGCGCGATGGCGAGGCCCTCGCGCGTGACCGCTTCTCCCCGGGTGAGGTCACCCGCGGTGTCCACGAGGTGCGAGCCCAGATTGATGTACGCCCGGGTCACCCGGAAGGAATTGGTCCGTAGCGCCAGCTCGACGCTGCGCTCGGAGTCGTCAACCCAGCGAGGATCTCCGAGCGCGCTGCGGACGATGCCCCGGTTGTTGAGCGCGTCGCCGAGCAACTCGTCGTCGCCGAGCTCCTCGGCCATGCGAACCGACTCCTCGGCGATGTCGCCCGCCTCGTCGTAGCGGCCGGCGAGCGCGAGAAAGCGCGCCGTCTGCGCCACGACATACTGCTTCTCACGCGAGAGCGGGGTACCCTCGACAAGAGCTTTCGCCCGGTCGAAGTAGACGAACGCACCTTCCTGATCTCCGGCCTGCCAGACGAACTCGCCGCGGGTGATCGTCGCCTGGGCGGCTGCAGCGGGATCCGTGCTCTCGAGCGCGGCGGCCGCGCGCTCGAGCTCGTCCGCTCCGGCGTCGGTGAAGTCTCCGGTAGCCAGTGCGAGGCCGATCGCCAAGAGGAAGTACGGGTCCTCCTCGACCGAAGGATCCAGCTCGCGAACCCGCATGTAGAAATCGAGGGCGGCGTTCAGGGCACCGATGTGCCACGCGCGGTCACCCGACTCGCGGAGCGCCCTGACGGCTCGCGGCACGAGCCGTGTGTCGTCGAGCCCCGCCGCGCGGGAGTACCCGATCGCCTCGAGCAGGTGGTGCGCGAGGATCTCGGCTCGGTCCTCCGCTCGATCGGCCGGGAGTGTCTCGATCCAGTCGGCCACTCGCTGGTGCACGTCGGCGCGCGCGGCGCGAGACATCTGGCCGTAAGCGGCGTCTCGGACGAGCGCATGGACGAAGACGTACTGCTTCGAGCCCGCCACGGCCGAGCGATGCTCCCGTCTGACGAACTCCTTCCGCTCGAGCCCGTGCAGCCGCTCCTCCAGCTGCCGCGAATCGACACCCGAGAGAGTCGACAGCGCGTCCGTCCAGAAGACCTTCCCCAGCACCGCGGCAAGCTGTAGGAGCCCCTTCTCATCGTCGGAGAGCGCGTCGATCCGCGCGGCGACGACACCCTGCAGGGACTCGGGCGCCGCGGCTGCGGGATCGGTTCCGTCCGCGAGCATTCGCACGTATTCCTCGGCGAAGAGCGGGTTTCCCCCCGCCCGCTGAAGGAGGGCTGCCTGCTGATCAGCCGGAAGCACCGGCGTCCCGAGGAGCCCGGCGAGAAGGCGCGCAGTGTCTTCGTCCGACAGAGGGACGAGCGATACCGTCGTGGCGTTGCGTTTCCCGCCACCCCAGCCCGGCCGGCGCTCGAGGAGCTCGGGCCGGGCAGAGCACACGACGAGCAGCGGAACGCCACTCACGCGATCGGGCAGAGCGTCGACGAAGTCGAGGAGCGCATCGTCCGCCCAGTGGAGGTCCTCGAACACGAGGACAACCGGTTGCTGCTCGGCGAGCGCTTCCAGGAAGCGTCGCCAGGCGGCGAACGACTCGTCGAGGTTCGCCTGCCCCGACGACCTCATCTGTTGCACACCTGTCAACGACAGCAGGTGGCGCTCGACCCACGGGCCCTCCGTCGCATCTGCAACGACATCGCCAACGGCGGCGACGACCTTCGCGACGGCAGCTTCCGCGCCGTCGGTCTCGAGGATCCCGGCCTGCGCCTTCACGATCTCCGCGAGACCCCAGAATGCCGATCCTTCGCCGTACGGCAGGGAGCGACCCTGTCTCCAAACGATGAGCTCCGGATCTTCGTCGACCACGCGGAAGAGCTCGCGCACGAGCCGCGACTTGCCGATCCCGGGCACCCCGACGACCGTGACGATCTGCGGCTCGACCCGTGTTCGTGCCCGCGAGAGCGCACCGACGAGGACGTCGCGCTCGCCGTCGCGGCCGATGAGCGGCGACCGCGCATCGGAGAGATCGATGCCGTAGCTCGCGCGGCGGGCGACCGCACGCCAGACCCTGAGGGGCTCGGCCTTCCCCTTGGCCGAGACAGGCGCCGCCGGCTCGTACTCGACGGCACGCTCGGTCGCTCGGTACGTGTACTCACCTACGAGGATCCCGCCGGGCGGCGCGGCCGACTGGACGCGAGCTCCGGTGTTGACGACGTCGCCGGCGACGTTTGCCTCGCCGAGCTCTGGGCGCGCGTCGAGGGCGACGATCGCCTCTCCGGTGTTCACGCCGATCCGTACCTCGAGCCTCAGTGACGGATCCGCCTCGTTCATCTCCGCGATCGCCTCCTGGATCGCCAGCGCGGCGCGGACAGCTCGCTCGGGATCGTCCTCGTGGGAAATCGGTGCTCCGAAAACGCCGACGACCGCGTCGCCGATGAACTTCTCGACCGTGCCGCCGTGGCGCTCGAGCTCGGCGCGCAGCCGGTCGTGATACGGCAGCAGGATCGCGCGGACGTCCTCGGGATCGAGCCGCTCGGCTCGTGCCGTCGATCCGACGAGATCGGCGAAGACGACCGTGACTACCTTGCGCTCCTCACGCCGCATGCGCGACGCGACGGCAAGCTGAGATCCGCATTCCGAGCAGAACTTGGCGCCCGAGGCGTTCTCGAACCCACACACTGGGCAGGCCGCCATCGAGGCGAGTCTACGTCGGAGGGCCGACGCGCTCGACCGTGTACCCGGCCGCGCGCAACGACGAGAGAAGCTCCTGGCAGTGAGCCTCGTCGCGCGTCGAGACGACGAGTTCGATCTCGGTCTGGAGCGCCGTCGTCGTACGCCCCTCGCGGTGATGGTCGACCGAGACGACGTTTCCGCGACCGCTGGCCACCAGGTCGAGGACGTTGCGCAGCTCGCCCGGCCGATCGGGGATGAGGAGGCGGATCGCGAGGAACCGTCCTGCCTCCGTCAGCCCGTGCCGAAGAACGGAGATGAGCGTCGTCGCGTCGATGTTCCCGCCCGAGAGCACGACGGCAACCGATCCCGTTCCCGGCACTCGCCCGGCGAGAAGGGCCGCGAGCCCGACCGCGCCTGCTCCCTCGACGAGCAGCTTCGTCCGCTCGACGCAGAGGACGAGCGCCTCGGTGATCTCCTCGTCGGAGACCGAGACCGTGTCGTCGAGGACTCGCTCCAGGATCGACGACGGAAGCACGCCGGGGCGCTTGACCGCGATCCCGTCGGCGATCGTGTAGCCCGGTTGGCAGATGACGCCGATCGTGCGCACATCGGGGCGGCGCTCCTTCAGTGCCAGTGCGATGCCGGAGGCAAGGCCGCCGCCGCCGATCGGGATCAGTACGGTCTCCGCGTCCGGCGCCTGCTCCGCGAGCTCGAGGCCGATCGTTCCCTGCCCGGCGATCACGCGCTCGTCCTCGAAGGCGTGTACCAGCGTCGCGCCCGTGCGCTCCACGTGTGCGGCCGCCGCGGCAACCGCCTCCTCGAAGCCCTCGCCCGTGAGCTCGGTCGCACCGCCGTACGACCTGGTGGCCTCGACCTTTGCCATGGGCGCGTCCTGGGGCATGAAGATCGTCGCCCGGATCCCTGCCTCGCGGGCGGCCCAGGCGACTGCCTGGCCGTGGTTGCCCGCGCTCGCGGCGACGACGCCGGCGCTCCGCTCGGCCTCGCCCAGCGTCGCGATCGTGTTGTACGCACCGCGGATCTTGAACGAGCCCGTCCGCTGCAGGTTCTCGGCCTTCAGGAAGACCGAACGACCGGAGAGCCGCGTGAACGTCTCAGTCGGGTAGACGGGAGTCTCGCGCGCGACGCCCGCAAGGCGCTCCCGCGCGGCGCGCACGTCAGCGATCGTCAGAGCCATCGAGCTCGAACACCTCCTCCATGATCCGGCGGACCGCGGTGAGAGGATCGAGCTCGCGCTCCTGGACAGCGGCGAGCACACGTTGGAGGCCCGGATCGTCGGCGACCGCGGCCTGCAGATGGTGCTTCGCGCGGGTCGAGGCGACCGCGAACACCTCGGCGGCGAGGTTGCGGCGACGCCGCTCCTCGAGCCGGCCGTCGCTCGCAAGCATCGTGCGACGCCCCTCGAGCACGTCCCAGAGCTCGGGCACGTGCTCGCCACGAATGGCCTCGGTGAGCAGGAGCGGGGGCCGGAGCTCGGGCTCGGCGAGAGCGACGACCGACCGCACCTCGTTCAGCATCGTCTTCGCGGCCGGGTGATCCATCTTGTTGATCGCGATCACGTCCGGGATCTCCATGATCCCCGCCTTCAGCGCCTGAACCGAGTCCCCCGAGCCGGGCATGAGGACGAGCAGGACGACGTCTGCGATGCCGGTGACCTCGACCTCGCTCTGACCGGCGCCGACGGTCTCGACGAACACGACGTCCTTGCGTGAGGCGTCGAGCAGGAGCACCGCCTGCAGCGTCGCCTCCGCGAGCCCTCCGAGGTGCCCGCGTGTCCCCATCGAGCGGATGTACACGCCGGGATCCAGGAAGTGCTCGGCGAGTCTGATGCGATCGCCGAGGAGCGCACCGCGCGAGAAGGGGCTCGACGGGTCGACGGAGACGACGCCGACGGTGGAGCCACCTCGAGCGTCAGCCGCTTCCGCGCCACGCCAGGACTCTATGTGGCTCTCGAAGGGCTGAAGCTCGTCAGGAGGGACGTCGCGCCTCGACCGCGCGACGCGCTTCGATCTCCTCGAGCAGCGTCGCGATGCGCTCGAGACCGCTCGCATATGTCCCGTTCAGCATCGGCTCGGGCTCCGGTTCGAAGGCTGGAGCGGCGCCGTTCGTGAGGGCGGCCACCGCCGACTCCGAGCTCGCCTCGATCGCGTCCAGGTCGTCGGCGCGCGCCTCGGGGAGCCAGCGCGTCATCGCGAGCGCGACGAGCGCGCCGAAGAGGTAGATCACGCCGGCCGCGATCCAGATCGCGCGGGCACCGAACATGTCGGTGAGGACGCCGGCCGCAGCCATGGCGACCCCGAGCACCGCGTAGTTCGAGCTCATGATCGTGGCCAGCGCGCGTCCTCGGTACTGGTCAGGCGCGCCGCGCTGGACGAGGAGCCGGTTGCAGATGATCGCCGCGCCGTTGCCGGCGGCACCCCCGATCACGAACGGCACCACGAGCCAGATCGTCCCGCTGAGCGCGGCGCCGCCCCAGCCCACGCCCATGAGCGCGATCGAGCCGACGTAGTGGCGGCGAAGGCCGACCTTGCCGAGCGCAGGCGCGGCCAGGAAGCTCCCAAGGGCGAGCCCGACCCCGCTCGCGGCGATGATGAGGCCGAAGCCCAGGTCGCCCGCACTCAGGGTGTCCTTGGCGAAGACGACCTCCGCGACGTTGACGGCGCCAGCCCCGAGCAGAACGACGTTCCAGACGACGAGGACCGTGCGGAGGGGGCGAGCGGTCACGACCAGCTTCAGCCCGTCCGCCACGTCGCGCCAGTGTCCTCGCGTCAGCGGGTCGTCCGACTGCAGGCGGCCCTCCGGGATTCGAGCGACGAGCGCGGCCGAGACGACGAACGTGATCGCGTTCACCGTGTACGGCACCGTCGTCCCCCACGCCGTCAGCATCAGGCCGCCGACGACCGGCCCCACCATCCAGGCGAGCGTCTCCACGGTCTGCAGCAGCGAGTTCGCGTTCGTGAGCTCCTCGTCGGGCACGAGATTCGGAAGGCCGGCGTAGACCGCGGGCAGGAAGAAGCCGGTGGCGACCCCCGAGATCGCGGCCAGCCCCACGACACCCGCAGCACTGTCGACGAAGGGAAGGAGGGCGAAGACGCCGAAGCGAACGAGATCCGAGAAGATCATCAGCCGCCGGCGCGAAAGACGGTCGACGAGCGGGCCGAGCAGGAGGCCGATGAGCACGATCGGTAGGAAGTCGGCGATGAGCAATGCGGCCACCCAGACGCCGGAGCCCGTGCTGTCGTAGACGTCGACGGTGAGCGCGATCGCAGCCAGATACGTGCCGACGCTCGACCCGGCTGTTGCGAGGAAGAGGTATCCGAACGACGGCGAGCGGCGAAGTAGGCCGAGACGGCTTGTGCTCTCCACGACCGGTGGTGACGCTAGCACCTGTTCTCGTTTCCGACTACGGCGCTTTCGGACCTGTCCTTCCTGGCCATGGCCGCGATGTTCGCCATCCGCGCTGCCTCGCCTGCCGTCGTCGGCGGGTCGCGTTACGGCTCGTACGCGAGGTTCACGCGGAGCCAGCGCTCGACCTCCGAGACCTGGAGCTCCTTGCGCTCGGCGTAGTCGGCGACCTGGTCCTTCCCGATCCTTCCGACAGAGAAGTACCGCGCCTGCGGGTGCCCGAAGTAGAGTCCGCTGACGCTCGCCGCAGGGGTCGTCGCGCAGCTCTCGGTGAGGCCCACCCCTGCGCGCTCGGCCTCGAGCAGCGTGAGGAGTGTCCGCTTCTCCGAGTGGTCGGGACAGGCGGGGTAGCCGTATGCAGGGCGAATCCCGCGAAACTGCTCTCCGATGAGCTCATCGCCCGAACGTGATTCGTCGGGCGCGTACCACTCGCGGCGAGCGACCTCGTGGAGGCGCTCGGCGAACGCCTCCGCGAGGCGGTCGGCGAGCGCCCGGACCATGATCGACCGGTAGTCGTCCAGCTCGGCCGCGAAGCGGTCCGCGAGCGTTCCGGCGCCGTGTATCGCGACCGCGAACGCTCCGACGTGGTCCGTGAGCCCGCTTTCGACGGGCGCGACGTAGTCCGCGAGCGAGCGGTTGGGGCGCGAGTCGGCGTGGTCCGCCTGCTGGCGGAGCATGGGGAAGCGCACCCCGCCGTCGAGCACGACGTCGTCGCCCGCGGCAGCGGCAGGCCAGAACCCGTAGACGCCTCGCGCCTGAAAGGCACTTGTGGCGACGATCTCGTCCAGGAGCTCGTTGGCGGCCGCGAAGAGGTCGCGGGCGACCTCGCCCTTCTCCGGATCGTCGAGGATCGCCGGATAGCGCCCCTTCAGCTCCCAGGCATGGAAGAAGAACGTCCAGTCCACGTAGTCGCGAACGGTCGCAATGGGTTCCTCGACGACCCGCACTCCCGTGAAGGCCGGGACGGCGAGGTCCTCCTCGTGCCACTCGATTCGCGTTCGCCGCGTTCGCGCCTCACGAAGCGACAGCATCGGCTTGCGCCCGCGCTCCGCATGGAGCGCGCGAAGCCGCTCCTGCTCGACGCGATTCTCCGCGTCGAGCGTCGCGCGACGGTCGCGGTCAAGCAGATCAGCGACCACGCCGACGACGCGAGAGGCATCGAGCACGTGAAGCGTCGGCTGCTCGTATTCCGGCGCGATCCGCACCGCCGTGTGCTGCTTCGAGGTCGTCGCCCCGCCGATCAGGAGTGGCAGCTCGAAGCCGCGCCGCTCCATCTCCTTCGCCACGCCGACCATCTCGTCGAGCGACGGCGTGATGAGGCCCGAGAGGCCGACGATGTCGCAGTCCTGCTCGACTGCGACGTCGAGGATCCGGTCCGCCGGGACCATGACGCCGAGGTCGATCACCTCGTACCCGTTGCAGCCGAGGACGACTCCGACGATGTTCTTGCCGATGTCGTGCACGTCGCCCTTGACGGTCGCCACGACGATGCGCGCCGGCGACGAGCGAGACGTCTTTTCGGCTTCCATGTACGGCTCGAGGTACGAGACTGCTCGCTTCATCGCGCGCGCGCTCTTCACGACCTGCGGGAGGAACATCTTCCCCGTGCCGAAGAGGTCGCCGACGATCTTCATCCCCTCCATGAGCGGTCCCTCGATCACGTCGAGCGGGCGCGCGGCGGCTTGCCTCGCCTCCTCCGTGTCCTCCTCGATGAAGTCCACGATGCCGTGCACGAGGGAGTGCGCGAGCCGCTCGCCGACGGGACCGTCGCGCCAGGCCAGGTCGAGCTCGCGCTCCATCGCGCCACCCGTGACCGTGCTCGCATACTCGACGAGCCGCTCGGTGGCGTCCGCCCGACGGTCGAAGAGGACGTCCTCGACGCGCTCGAGCAGCTCCGGCTCGACGTCCGCATACACGGCGAGCTGGCCGGCGTTGACGATCCCCAGGTCGAGCCCCGCGCGGATGGCGTGGTACAGGAACGACGCGTGCATCGCCTCGCGGACGGGATCGTTCCCGCGGAACGCAAACGAGAGGTTGGAGATGCCGCCGGAGAGGAGCGCGCCGGGGCAGCGCTCCTCGAGCAGCGGTATCGCCTCGATGAAGGCCTTTGCGAATCCCGCGTGCTCCTCGATCCCTGTCGCGACTGCAAGGACGTTGGGATCCATGATCACGTCTTCGGGCGCGAACCCAGCTCGACCTGTGAGCAGGTCGTACGCCCGGCCGAGGATCTCGACCTTCCGCGCGACCGTGTCGGCCTGACCACGCTCGTCGAAAGCCATGACGACGACTGCAGCGCCGTAGCGGCGGATGGCGCGCGCCTGCTCCAGGAACGCTTCCTCGCCCTCCTTCAGCGAGATCGAGTTGACGATGCCCTTTCCCTGGAGGCACTTCAGCCCTGCCTCGAGCGCGCCGAACCTGGAGCTGTCCACCATGATCGGCAGCCGGGCCGCTTCGGGCTCTGTCGCGATCAGGTTGAGGAAGGTCGTCATCGCCTGCTCGGCGTCGAGCAGGTCGGCGTCCATGTTCACGTCGAGCATGTTCGCGCCGCCCCTCACCTGTTCGAGCGCCACATCGACCGCGCCCTGGAAGTCGTTCGCCTCGATCAGCCGCCGGAACTTGGCCGAGCCTGTGACGTTCGCTCGCTCCCCCACGACGACGAACCCGGTGTCGGGCCTGATCACGAACGGGTCGAGCCCGGAGAACCGTGGCAGCCGTGACGGCTCGGGCACACGGCGCGGTGGCATGCCTGCGACCGCGCGCACGATCTCGACGGTGTGATCGGGGGTCGTCCCGCAACACCCTCCGACGAGGTTCACGAGACCGTCCTCCGCGAACGCACGGAGAAAGCGGCTGGTGTCCGCGGCCTCCTCGTCGTGCAGGCCGAGCTCGTTCGGAAGGCCCGCGTTCGGATGACAGGACACGTACGTCGAGGCCACGTTCGCGAGCCCCTCGAGGAACGGCCGCATCTCGGTCGCGCCCAGCGAGCAGTTGACCCCGACGATGAACGGCTCGGCGTGCTCGACCGAGATCCAGAACGCCTCCGACGTCTGCCCGGAGAGGTTGCGGCCGCTCTTGTCGACCGCCGTGAACGAGAGCCAGAGGGGCAGCTCCGGCGCCACGTCGCGCGCTGCGACGATTGCGGCCTTCGCGTTCAGCGTGTCGAAGATCGTCTCGACGAGCAGGAGATCGACGCCTCCGTCGCGAAGCGCGGCGATCTGCTCCTCGTACGCCTCGCGCACACGGTCGAACGTGACGGCGCGGTACGACGCGTCCTCGACCCGAGGCGACAGCGAAAGCGTGACGTTGAGCGGTCCGACCGAGCCTGCGACGAACCGCGGCCTCTCGGGCGTCCTCGCCGTCCACTCGTCCGCGACGCGGCGCGCCAGCCGCGCGCCTTCGAGGCTCATCTCGGCGGCGACACCCTCGAGCCCGTAGTCGGCCTGGCCGATGCTGGTCGCGGTGAACGTGTTCGTCGTGGCGATGTCCGCGCCGGCGTCGAAGTACGCGTCGTGGATCTCGGCGACGGTGTCGGGCCGGGTGAGGTTGAGAAGATCGGGATCGCCCTGGACGTCCCGGGGATGAGCCCGGAAGCGCTCGCCGCGATACTCCGCCTCCGAGTAGCTGCGCCGGTGGATGAGCACCCCCCACGCCCCGTCGAGGACGAGGATCCTCTCGGAGAGGAGCTGTTCCAGGTGTACGCGGGTTTCCTTCACGACGTCCGTTCCCGCCTAAAGATCGGGAACCCGGAAGGCTCTCCGGCTCTTTAGGCGTTTTTTATCCTGGTCGCCAAGCTGCCTCAAAGCTGTCCAGGTGGGCTCAGGCTAGCGAATACGCCCGCGCGCCATCGACTCCTTGCCGCGGATTCAGCCGGCGAACACGGCGAGCGCGTCGCGTCCCGTGCCCACGAACGGCTCGCCGTGCGCGAGCAGGAGGTGCCTGAAGTCGAGGGTCGCCAGCCGGCGGTACGACTCGCGGAGGCCTTCCTTCGTCCGCTCGGGCTCGTCCATGTACGCGTCAGGGACGAATGCGAGCGGAGCGCCTGCCTCGAAGCGGACCGCGCCGTCGGCGATCGCGAGAGCCGCGAGCGCCGGGAGATGCAGTGCCGTCTCGTCGGGACAGATCGCCCCGACCTCGTACGCGACCGCACCGCCCGGGAGCTCGTCACCGAAGTCGAACGGCTCGACCTTCGCGCCGTCCGTGAACTCGTCGAGGCCTGCACGGACGCAGTGCACGGTCACGCCGAAGCGCTCGACGAACTGCGTGCTCGACCTGTAGTGGTGCCGGTTCGTGAGCAGGACGTCCGTGGGCGCATCGCGCTCGTCGAACCAGTCGAGCCCGTCGTCCGGAGCGATCGGGTCGATCAGGACGCGCTCGGCGGGCAGGTAGTACGAGCTGACACGGATCTTGATTCGCGGGTGGCGAGCCGTCCAGTGCCAGATCCCGGGTGCGATCTCCTCCATGTGGTGAGCGTACTCCGAGGAACGCCGGGCCGACGAGCAAAGCGCTCACTCACCCGAAGGCGCGCCTAACCGGTAGTGCGGCCGCTGACGGCGAGCTGGTTCTCGGCGTGCTTGATGCGCTGCTCGAGCTGCCAGCGGTCCGCCAGCGACTCGCCGGCGTCGACCTTGTCGAGCTCGGCCTGTGCGGCCTCGAGTTGGCCGCGAGCTCGCTCGTCGTCGATCTCCGTCACGCTCACGGCGTCGTCGACGAGTGCGAGCGCCCGGTCGAGCTCGACCTTGAAGAAGCCTGCGCCGGTCGCGAACTCGAGGATCTCGTTCGGAGCGAGGTGGATGCGCGTCGAGCCCGCCTTCAGCGTCGCGACGAGCGGCGCGTGGCGCGCAAGCACGCCGATCTCGCCGGCGGCGCCGGGCACGACGATCATCTCGGCCTCGCCGTCGAACGCCGCGCCGTCGGGCGTGACCAGGGCGACGTCGAACTTCGGGTGCGACTCGGCCATCTAGGCGGCGACTGCTTCGGCCGCGCGTGCCTTCTCGACCGCGTCCTCGATCGTCCCGACCATGTAGAACGCGGACTCGGGCAGCTCGTCGTGCTCTCCGTCGATGATCGAACGGAAGCTCCGAATCGTGTCCTCGAGCTTGACGTACTTGCCCGGGGTGCCGGTGAACTGCTCGGCGACGAAGTTCGGCTGCGAGAGGAAGCGCTCGATGCGGCGCGCCCTGGCAACGACGACCTTGTCCTCGTCGGTGAGCTCGTCCATGCCGAGGATGGCGATGATGTCCTGCAGGTCGGTGTAACGCTGGAGGATCTGCTGGACGAGCGTCGCCACCTCGTAGTGGTCGTCGGAGACGATTCCCGGCTGCAGCGCGCGCGAGTTGGACTTGAGCGGGTCCACTGCCGGGTAGATCCCCTTCTCGACGATCGAGCGCTCGAGCACCGTCGTGGAGTCGAGGTGCGCGAACGTGTTGGCCGGAGCCGGATCGGTGAGGTCGTCGGCTGGAACGTAGATCGCCTGCACGGAGGTAACAGAGCCCGTGCGCGTCGAAGTGATCCGCTCCTGGAGCTGGCCCATCTCGGTCGCGAGCGTCGGCTGGTAGCCCACGGCACTCGGCATGCGGCCGAGGAGCGCGGAGACTTCCGACCCCGCCTGCACGAAGCGGAAGATGTTGTCGATGAAGAGCAGCACGTCCTGACCCTGGTCGCGGAAGTACTCGGCCATGGTCAACCCGGAGAGCCCGACCCGCAGGCGTGCGCCCGGCGGCTCGTTCATCTGGCCGTAGACGAGCGCGACCTTGTCGATCACGCCCGACTCGGTCATCTCGAGCAGAAGATCGTTCCCCTCCCGCGTGCGCTCGCCGACTCCGGCGAAGACGGACACGCCACCGTGCTGCTGAGCGACGTTGTGGATGAGCTCCTGGATGAGGACGGTCTTGCCGACACCGGCGCCGCCGAAGAGGCCGACCTTGCCGCCCTTGACGTACGGAGCAATGAGGTCGATGACCTTGATTCCCGTCTCGAACGTCTCTACCTTCGGAACGAGGTCCCGGAAAGCCGGAGGATCGCGGTGGATCGCCCAGCGCTCGACACCCTCGGGAAGCGCGCCCTTCTCGTCGATCGGCTCCCCGATGACGTTCCAGAGCCGACCGAGCGTCGCCTCGCCGACCGGGACGGAGATCGGCCCTTCGGTGTCCACGCAGACGACGCCGCGGGAGAGGCCGTCGGTCGAGTCCATTGCCACGGCCCGGACGCGATCGTCGCCCAGATGCTGCTGGACCTCTGCGATCAGCGTTCGGGTGGTGCCGTCGCCGGCTGCGATCTCGATCGCGAGAGCGGTGTTGATCTCCGGTAGCCGGTCGGAGAAGACGGCGTCGATGACAACTCCCTTGATCTCGATGATCCGGCCCGTGTTTCGGCCGTTCTCATGCGTGCTCGGCATTCGACTCCTCGGGATGCGGTTTGGAAGGCTGCCGTCGGGCATGCACCCGCCCGGACGAGCGCCCGGAGTCTAGATGCTTGACCGGAAATTGGCGCGCAGTAGGGACGGTCACGACCAAGCCGGGCGTCCGCACTCACGCGTCGTGCAGGCTTGAAGCCTGTGCGACGCGCGAGGGTGGCGTTCCGGCGAAGTGTCGTGGCCGTCATCCGGCCCGCGTGAATTTCCGGTCAAGCATCGCGCGCTGCGCGGCTCGCCAACGGAGATCCAACTAACCACGAGGGCATCGAGACGTCTAGGTAGAGGTGCGAATGAGTACTGTCCTGCCCGAGATCTGCCATCGGACCCGCCAGCACGTCTCGCTGCGCCTCGATACGGAGCTCTCCGAGCTCGAGCGGGCGCTCGCGGCGGCCCATCTCAGCCGGTGCGCGGCGTGCCAGGAGTTCGCGGTGGATATCGAATCGTTCACGGAGACGCTGCGCGCGGCCCCGCTCGAGGAGCCGTCCGCCCGTTTCCAGCTCCCGCATCGACCCGCGCGCTTCGGCGTGGCTCGGGCGGGCACAGCGGCCGCAGCCGCAATCACCGCTGCGATCGCGGTCAGCGGGTTCGCCGGCCTCTACTCGTCGCCATCCCGGATTTCGGCCTCCGACCTCCAGAACGCACACGATCGCATGATCGTGAAGGAGCGACTGATCGAGGCGATCGACAGCACCACGACGGCCCGACCGGTCAAGGACGTCCCTCGCGGTGTGGAGGCCGCCAAGAATGCGAACCTGTGAATCCCACGCAGGGCGCGGGCCAACGGAGGTGCGCGCTATGTGAACGGCGGGACGTCCGGGCTGCGCTGGTTCCACTGACGTGGCACGTTCGCACCCTGGACGATGGTCGGTTAGGATATTTGCCCCTTCTTGCCAGTGCTGATGCGACGCGAGAAGAGGGTTTCGTATACCTCAAGGAGGAAAGAATGCGAAACAGAAAGAGGTGGACACTGTGGTCTGGCGCCGCAGTGGCCATCGCCATCATCGTCGTGGGCTCGGCCGTCGGGGCCACCGCGGCGACCGATCAGAAGGCGCAGAACCTTCGCGTCATCATCGGTTCGGATCCCCCGTCGCTCGACCCGGGCCTCGCCACCGACACCACGTCGGGGAACGTCCTCGCGAACATCAACGAGTCGCTCATCACGTTCGGGCCGGCGCCTGACTACAAGGCCGTACCCGCAGCAGCGCAGAGTTGGTCTGTGAAGGGCCCGATCGTCACGCTCAACCTCCGCAAGGACCTGAAGTGGACGACCGGACAACCGGTGACTGCAGCCGACTATGTGTACGCCTGGAAGCGCGTGATCTCGCCCGAGCTCGGCGGCGACTACGCGTACCAGTTCTTCGGCATCAAGGGCGCCGAGGAGTACAACAGCTGCGACCCCAAGAAGGCGGACTGCGACGCCCTCAAGGCGCAGGTCGGGGTCACCGCTCCGAGCAGGTTCGTTCTGAGGGTGCAGCTGAAGGCGCCGCAGGCGTGGTTCATCCAGCAGCTGAACCACCAGTCGTTCAATGCCGTGAACAAGGCGACGGTCGACAAGTACGGCGACAAGTGGACCGAGGCCGGGAACATCAACACCTACGGGGCCTTCAACCTGACCTCGTGGAAGCACGATGCCTCGCTGACGCTGACCAAGAACCCGAAGTGGCACGGTGCCAAGTCGGTCCGGCTGAACAAGGTCACGCTCACGGTCATCACGGACGCCACGACGGCCGAGAACTCATACCTCGCGGGCAATGCAGACGCCAACGAGACGGATCTGGCACCCGCCAGCGTCCCCAAGTGGAAGAAGAACCCGGAGTACAAGACGAACGGGACGATCGGGACCTACTACTACGGGTTCAACGTCAAGAACATCCCCGACGTGAACCAGCGCCGCGCGATGGCATTCGCCATCGACCGGAAGGCGATCATCAAGTTCGTCACCAAGGGCGGTCAGTTCCCGGCCAAGGGCTTCACGCCCAACAGGACCCCGGGCAGCAAGCTGATCCTCAAGAACGCCACCATGCCCGCCGTCTCCAAGCTGGCCCAGGCGAAGGCGCTCATGGCCAAGGTGAAGAACCCGAAGACGAACATCAACCTCTACTTCAACACTTCCGCCGGCCATGCCGCGATCGCCACGGCAGTTCAGGCCTTCTGGAAGGAGCTCGGGATCACGACGACTCTGAAGAACATGGAGTTCGGGCAGTACCTCGAGTTCATCGGTCCTCCGCCGAACTCGGACATCGACGTGTACCGACTCGGCTGGATCTACGACTACCCCGACGCCTACAACGGCTTCGAGCTCTGGAAGTGCGATTCGGGGAACAACTCGACGAACTGGTGCAACAAGAAGTACGACGCGGTCGTCTCGAAGGCCGCCGGGACGCCGAACGACGACGCCCGCTTCAAGCTGTACCAGCAGGCCGAGGACATGCTCACCGGCCCGAACGGCGCGCTGCCGATCATGCCGATCTACTGGTACGTCTTCCACTCCCTGGTCAAGCCGTACGTGCAGGGATACGAGACGAACCTCGTTGACGCGGTCGACTACACGAAGGTGTCGCTCCGCTAGTTCGACTCTCGACTGTTACGGGCAGGGCGCATTCAGCGCCCTGCCCGTACACTTCAGGGCCGAAGACGCCACACCGATCCTCGACGCCGAGGTCTTAGATGCTGAAGTTCGTCATCAGGCGAGTGTTGTGGACGATCCCGGTGCTCCTCCTCGTCATCTTCATGACGTTCTTCATGATGAGGCAGATCGAAGGAAACCCGTTCCGGACGACCGAACGGGCCGTCCCGGAATCGATCCAGCAGAACCTCGAGCGCAAGTTCAACCTCGACAAGCCCTGGTACATGCAGTACCTGTACTACGTGAAGGGCGTCTTCACGCTCGACCTCGGCCCCTCGCTCGTACAGCGAAGCCAGACCGTGAACGACATCATCAAGCAGCATTTCCCGATCTCGATCCATCTGGGGCTGCTGGCGATGCTCTTCGCGATCGTCGTCGGCGTCCCGTTAGGAATCATTGCTGCTCTCAAGCAGAACTCCGTATTCGACTACATGGCCATGGGCTTCGCCAACATCGGCTTCGCGGTCCCGAGCTTCCTGGTGGCGACCCTTCTCATCTACTTCTTCGCCTTGAAGTACAAGGACTTCACCGGACTGCCGACCAACGGGTGGCACGGCCCGAGCTCGTGGATCCTGCCCGCAATCGCACTCGGCATCGCTCCGATGACCTACTTCGCCCGACTCGTCCGTGGCTCGATGCTCGAGACGCTGCAGCAGGACTACATTCGCACGGCGAAGGCCAAGGGCCTGCGCTGGCGAGTCGTCGTCGCGAAGCACGTGCTCCGCAACTCGCTCATCCCGGCCATAACCGCTACCGCGCCGCTC
>JAIBJO010000161.1 GCA_020029615.1 Actinomycetota bacterium | reverse complement strand
GCTTCGATCCCAGGTGCGCCCACTGAACTTGGCAGTGCGCAAAGTTCGGGCGGCGCCGAGTTCGGGCAAGCCACCATCGTGGATCGGTCAATGCCGAGATCGAGCGGCGGGCGAAAGAAGGGCACGTGCGTGAACCACTGGCCGTCGAAGGCGAGCGACCCGACCATCTGGCAGAGCTTGCGGCCGATGGCGCGGGCGCCGTCCACCGCCGCCGGCGTCCCGCGAACCCTCTAGCCGCGTCTCGGCGGAGGAGTGCTCGAGACGGCCGCGAGCCGCGCCGGTCCGGGCCGTTCATTCCTCGTGGAGAGCCAGCGCGACGGCCTCCTCGAGCGCGAGGCCTGATCCCGCCTCCCACTCAGCGTCGAACTGCTGTCCGAGGCGCTCGCCAGCAGTCCGCTCCGTTGTCTCGAAGAGACGGCCCTCGTACCGGGGATCCAGCTCGTGTCCTATCTCATGGGCAAACGTCCGGACCCCTGCGAGGAGCCGCGTCGCCGCCGCGGCATCGGCTTCCATCCGAACGGCGGCCAGGAGAACGAGTGCCTCGATGATCGATCCGGGGGAGGCGAGATCGACCGCGTTCGCGAGCGCGCCTTCCAGGAGCGGCCGTGCCTCGGAATGCCGACCAGCCACCACCAGTGCGTATCCCACCATGATCTCCGCGTTCGTCGCCTCCCATCGCCGCCCAAGCTCACGGAAGAGCGCTGCCGCCTGCTCGAGCGTCTCCCGTGCCCGGTCGAACCTCCCCTCGTCCACGAAGGTCATGCCGCGCAGGAAGGTGACCCAGCCAAGCCCCGCGTCGTTGCCGAGTTCGCGCAGAAGGCGCTCGCACTCGTGGAGCAGCCGCCGGCGCTCGTCGAGATCGGGCTCGTCGAAACTCAAGACGCGAAGCGCCCACTCGATCTGGCGCTTGTCGTCCCGCTCGCGAGCGAGAGCGAGGCTCTCGCGAGCATAAGCTCGCGCGACCTCGGTCTCACCTAGATTCGCGGCAGCGAGCGCCGCAGCGCCTAGCGCCTTCCCTCGAAGGTGAGCATCGGCGTTGGCCGCTCGTTCGAGCGCAGACGCGAGCCATCCGTGCATCTCCCGCAGGCTCGAAAGCGTCCAGAGACACCAGAACGCACCGGTGGCCAGACGAAGCTCGCGCTCCACGTCGCCCGAGGCGACGAGCCAATCGAGCGCGCGGCGGAAGTTGTCGAGCTCCGCATTGAGCCCACGTGCCTGGTCCACATCCTCGTCAGGGCCCCCAGCGGCCACTTCTGCAAGCCCGATGAAGTAGTCGGCGTGCCGATCGGCGAGCACCACCGCCTCGCCCTGTCGCTCGAGCCGCTCGCCTGCGTACTCCCTGATCGTCTCCAGCATCCAGAAACGCTCCCCTTGTCGCCGGAGCAAGCTCTTGTCGATCAGCGACTGGAGCGTGTCGATGTCCGCTTCGCAGATCTCCTCGGCCGCATCGAGCGTGCAGCCGCTACGGGAAACCGACAAGCGTTCGAAGAGGCGCTGCTCCTTCTCGCCGAGGAGGTCGTAGCTCCATTCGATCGTTGCCCGCAGAGTCTGCTGGCGGGGATCGACCCCGCGGACGGCCTTGAGCAGGTCGAGCCGTTTGGAGAGACGGTCGAGCAGCTGCTCGGGGGAGAGGACAGCGACGCGGGTAGCGGCAAGCTCGAGGGCGAGCGGGAGATTGTCGAGCTGCGAGCAAAGCTGCTCGATGATCGGGCCGGGCTCGAACCGAGGATCGGCCGCCCGCGCCCGGGCAGTGAAGAGCTCGGTCGCATCCTGGGCCTCGAGCGGCGGCACCGGATACGCCTGCTCGCCGGGAAGTCGCAGCAGCTCCCGGCTCGTCACGAGGAGCTGAAGCTTCGGACAGGCGGCGAGCAGCCCAGCGAGCTCCCCTGCTGCATCGATCAGATGCTCGAAGTTGTCGAGGATGAGCAGAAGCTGGCGATCAGCGATGAGGTCGGCGAGGCCATCCCTCGCTTCCAGCGCCTGAGCGGCTACCTCAAGCACGAGCTTCGGGTCGCGCAGCGGAGCAAGCGGTACCCAGAAGACGCCGGCGGGATACCGGCCGGACGCTTCCGCGGCCGCTTGGAGTGCGAGCCTGGTCTTGCCGGCTCCGGCCGGACCCGTCAACGTCAGGAGACGCGCGCCGCCCCGGCTTCCGAGCAGGGCCGTCACCTCGTCGAGCTCTCGTTGGCGCCCGAGGAAGGGCGTCGCAGGAATCGGGAGGTTCGTCTGCTGCAGGCTTGTCAGAGGCGGGAAGGCTTCGCCGCCGAGCTGATAGATCCGCTCCGGTGCGGCGAGGTCCTTCAGGCGGTGTTCGCCGAGGTCGCGCAAGCTCTCGCCCTCGACCAGCGATGCGGTCGATGACGAGACCAGGATCTGCCCACCGTGCCCGGCCGCGGCGATGCGGGCTGCTCGGTGGACGTCCGGTCCGACGTAGCCCTCGTCGGTGACGTACGGCGTCCCGGTGTGGATCCCCATGCGCACGCGAACCGGTCCGGCCGCAAGCGCCTGCTGAGCTTCGGCAGCGGCGGCAATTGCGGCAGGCGCGGTGAAGAACGCGATGAAGAACGAGTCGCCCTGCGTATCCACTTCGACACCGTCGTGGCGAACGAAGGCCTCACGCAGGGCGCGGCGATGCTGGGCCAGCGCGTCTGCGTAGGCATCGGCACCCAGCTGCCGCAAGAGCCTCGTCGAGCCCTCGACGTCGGTGAAGACAAAGGTGACGGTTCCGGTCGGAAGCTCGCGCGCCACGCGGCTATTCAAGCGCGACGAACCGCACCGTGTCGAACCCTCCCGGAGCGGTCGTCTGGGAGAACCTCAGTCGACCGCTAGCCGCGGCGCGCGCAATTCGACGTGGTTTGCGCACTGACACGCTCGCCCACTCCGGCCCGTGCACGCGTGCCAGCTCCCGCCTTCCTCCGCGCGTCACGCGTGCCATGCGTGCCGCATCTGCTCACCTCGTGCTCCCCTCTGTGCTCCCCTCGCCGGGACGAGTGTGAGTGGAGGGTCTGGAGTGATCCGAACGCGGCTCGCTGGCGACAGTGGCGGTCCACTGACAGTCACGCATGCCAGCCGCTTGCTGAATCCGTCCTCTTCCAATCGGAGTACTGGGATCGCTCGATCGCCTTGAGCGTGCGGGCTCGCTTCCCGCTACCGAACTCTGCCTCAGAGTGCGGTGGCGGAAGACACCGGGCCAACTGGCGCTGTCGGCACCCACGGACCTTCGATATGGGTTGCCTCCGCGTCGCCCGGCCAAGGCGGCATCGCGATGCACAGGAACCGCAGCGCTTCCGCCCCGGTGCAGCGGTACTGGAAGGCAGTACCGACCGGGATGTCGATGGAGACACCCGGCGTCAGAACGGTCACGTCTTCTGAGCTCTCGTCCCGGCGCCAAATCTCTCCCCGGCCGGACAGGACGTGCCAGAACTCGCTCACCGTGGCGTGGACGGTCGCCCGGTTCACCTGCCCTGGCGGGACCGTGGAATGGATCATGTTGCCGGTTGCGCCCCCCATCAGGTAGCGGATCTCCGCCCCGGCGGGGGAGCGGGCATCGGGGGTCTCGGGAAGCGGGCGGGTCTGCATGGGCACTCCTTCGCGGGCTCGTCCACAGCCTAGGCGGTCACCGCTGGCGACAACAGAAACGACCCGCC
>JAIBJO010000160.1 GCA_020029615.1 Actinomycetota bacterium | reverse complement strand
GAGGCCGGGCATCGATCCCACGGCGGCGATGTCGCGCACGCTCTGGTGCGAATGCCCCGGCGCGGCGGGCAGGAGCCCGGCCAGCGACGCGTGGTAGATGATCTTCGTCTGCTCGGTGGCGTTGTTGTAGATCTGCTCGTTGGGGCGCGTCGACAGGAAGCACGCGAACGAGTGGACGACCGGCAGCAGGCCCGCGAGCGCCATCGTCCCCGCCTGCGAGACCATGTCCTGCTCGGCGATCCCGCACTCGAAGAACCGCTCCGGGTAGCGGTGCTGGAACTCGACGAGGCCACAGTCGAGTCGAAGGTCGGCGTCGAGCACGACGAGGTCGTGACGCTTCGCTGCCAGCTCGACGAGCGCGTCCCCGTACGCCGCGATCAGGCGCTGTGGCTCCCGGGGCACGGTGCGCTCGAGTACGTCGACCTCCGCCAGCTCGACGGGCTTCGCTCCGAAACTCCCGAGCCGCGCCCCGAGTCGGCCCGCGAGCTCTTCGAGTGCCGCCGCGTAATCGCTCTCGCTCGGCGCTCCCGAGTGGAAGTCGTAGAGCGAGTCCTCCTCGACGGGTACATCGCGGGGCTCCATGAACGAGACGCCTGCACCCTTGCGAGTGTCTGCGAGGAGGAGCCGTGGCCGTCCGTGAGCCTGAGCGTCGAGATCCTCGAGCGCCGTGGCGACCGCGGCGACGTCGTTGCCGTCGCAGCGCCCAGTCGTCCACCCGAACGCCGCCGCCTTGGACTCGATGTCGCCGAGGTCTGAGACCTTCTCCACCCACGTGTCCGATTGAAGCCGGTTGTGGTCGACGATCACCGTAACTTCGCCGAGAGCCCGGTTTGCAGTCGGCTGGAGGCTCTCCCAGAACTGGCCCTCCTGGAGCTCGCCGTCCCCTGTGATGACGTACACGCGCCGCGGAGGCCTCCCCGCGAGCGCGTCGGCGAGGATGAAGCCGCGCGCCTTCGAGACGCCCATCCCGAGTGACCCGGTATTGGTGACGACGTCCGCTGTTGCGAGCACGTCGGGGTGTCCCGGCAGTCCACCGAGACGGCGGAGCTCGAAGAGCTTCTCGAACGGCAGCCGCCCAAGTCCCGCCAGCACCGCGTACACCGCGGGTGCGTCGTGTCCTTTCGACGAGAAGACGCGGTCACCGGGGCGTACGACCTCGAGGTGGAGCCATGCCAGCACGTCCAGCACGCTGAAGCTCGTGCCGATGTGCCCTGAGCCTGCCCGCATGACCATCATCAGGACGTTGATCCGACAGGCGTCTGCGAACGCAGCCGTCCGATCCCGCACGTCCACGTCGAGCGAGCGGATCCGCTCGAGCTCGGCCAGGGGCACGTACCGGAGCTGGGTCATGCGACCGCGGCCTCGATCGGCGGGAGCTCGGCGATGCCCTCTGCGACCCAACGCTCCGCAGTCTCGACATCGCCCGGATAGTCGAGCGAGAACCCTTCCGCACCCTCGGTGAAGAACGGCGCGACGCGGCGACCCGCGATCTCTCCGTCATCGAGCACTCGCATCCAGGCGATCTCGAGGCTCGAGTTCTGAGCGTAGACGGGTGGAAGCGCCTGGTACTGGCTCGAGTGGTACGGCGTGCCGGAGGACGACTGCGGCAGAAGTGGATTCATGAGTTCGCCGTCGAGGACCCACATCTTGCCGGGATGCTGCTTGCAGAGCTCGACGGCGCGGAGCGAATCGATGCGCTCGCCGAGATCGCGGAATCGAGCCCATGCTCGCTGGATCGTGGCAGCTGTTCGGAAAGGGCTCGTCGGACGGAGCAACGAGAACGCATCCCAGCTCCGATTGTCGGTGGCAAAGCGGCGTGTGAGCTCGAGTACCCAGTCGATGTCCGGAGACGTCGACGTCGCCAGCTCGGGCGTGCGCAGGCCAGGCACCTGCGCTCCGTAGCGCTGCGCCACCTCAGCGATCTCGATCGAGTCCGTCGAAACGACGATTGCGTCGAAGACGCCGCTCTGACGAGCCGCCGAGATCGTGTAGGCGATCAGCGGGTGGCCGGCGAGAGGGAGCAGGTTCTTGCGCGCGACACGCTCCGAGCCCGCGCGCGCGGGCACGAGCGCGACCGCCGTGGGCTCGTCAGACCGCGGCGGGGTCATGGTTCACGTAGACGGTCTTGAGCTCGGAGTAGACGTCGATCGCCTCGGTTCCCGCCTCCCGCCAGCCCGTACCGGAGTCACCGAGCCCGCCGAACGGCATGTGCGGCTCGGAGCCATAGGTTGGGCCGTTCACCGACGCGACACCGCTGTGGATCCGGGTGACGAAGTCCTGCGCACGGTGGACGCTCCGTGTCCAGATGGCGGCCGTCAGACCGTATGGCCCCCGATTGGCGAGCTCGAGCGCCTCTTCGAAGCCGCGGACGGCGTGGAGCGTGGCGATCGGCCCGAAAAGCTCGGTGCTCGAGATCTCGGCCTCGGGCTCGGCGCCCTCGACGAGCGTCGGCGCCATGTAGTAGCCACCGTCGTAGCCAGAGCCCGTCAGCCGATGACCGCCGGCGATCACCGAGGCGCCGGCCTCGGTCGCGCGCTCGAGGGCGGTGAGCATGTTCTCGAGCTGCCGCTCGTTGATCACCGGCCCGAAGTCGTGCTCGTCGCTCGAACCGACGCGCTGCGCCGCAGCTCGCTCCAGGAGAAGCTCTCGAAAGCTCCCGTACACGGATTCGAAGACGACGATCCGGCTGCCCGAAGCGCACCGCTGGCCGGCGTTGGAGAACGCCGAGAGCGCGGCCGCCTCCGCCGCTCGCTCGAGGTCGGCGTCGTCGCAGACGATCAGCGGGTTCTTTCCTCCGAGCTCGAGGCACACCTTCGCCAGGCGACGACCGGCGATCTCTGCGATACCTCGCCCGACGGCGGTCGAGCCGGTGAAGCTGATCACCGCCACCCGCGGGTCCTCGACGATCGGCTGTCCCGCCTCCGGGCCGAGCCCGTGAACCACGTTGAGGAGGCCCGGCAGCAGGCCCGCCTCGGTCGCCAGGCGCGCGAAGGCGAGCGCGGTCTCCGGCGCGTCCTCCGACGCCTTGAGCACGACTGCGTTCCCACAGAGAAGCGCGGGGTAGACCTTCCACGCGACGTTGGCGATGGGAGTGTTCGCGGCGATGATCAGGCCGGCGACGCCGAGTGGCTGGCGGACGGTCATCGCCTGACGGTTCGGGACCGCGCTCGTCGTCGTACGGCCGTAGAAGCGCCGACCTTCTCCGGCCACGAAATAGCCCATTTCGATCGCGCCGTCCGTCTCGCCACGCGCATCCCTCGGCGACTTGCCGGTCTCGGTGGAGACGATCGCCGCAACCTGGTCACGATCGCGCTCCAGGAGCTGCGTCACGCGCCGGAGGATCGCTCCGCGCTCGGCGACCGGGCGCCGCGCCCACGCAGGCTGCGCCTCGACCGCGGCCGTGACCGCATCGTCGACGTCCGCCTTTCCCGAGCGCGCGACGAGGCTGAGAGGCTCGCCGGTGCTCGGAGCCCGCTTCTCGAGGGTGGCGCCAGAGGCGGCCTCGAGCTCCTCGCCCCCGATGACGTTTGCCACGAACCGCATGTCGGCGGCGATCGCGCTCACGCCGTGAACCCTCCGTCGACGCGAAGCTCGTGGCCGGTCACGTAGCGAGACGCATCCGAGGCGAGGAAGAGCAAGGGGCCACGCAGATCGTCGG
>JAIBJO010000159.1 GCA_020029615.1 Actinomycetota bacterium | reverse complement strand
GGCCAGAACATGCGCGTCTTCCAGCGATCTCCGCGACCCGCAAAGCAGTTCACGCCGGTGACTTCGAACCGTGCGATAGCAGAGGGATCGGGAGCGAGCACCGCAACTTCCCACTCCTCCGCGAGGGTGACGAGGATGTGCGTCGCGCCGTTGTCGTACAGCTCGACCGGAAGTGTCGAGCCTCCGATGCGCAGTGCTCCGAAGAGCGCCTCGGTCTCCTCGAACCGACGCACGTCCGGGACGGGCTGTCGCATGCGCCCGAAGTCCACACGGCCAGCCGAGTCGCGCTCGACGGTGACCTCGACGACCCCGGCTCCGGTCTCGAGCCCGATCACGCCCAGCTGAAGCGGCGCGGCCAGGACGAGTGCAGTGCCCAGCGTCGGGTGACCGGCGAACGGCATCTCCATCCACGGGTTGAAGATCCGGAGGCGAGCATGACCGCCCTGCTCGGCCGGCAGCACGAATGCCGTCTCGGAGAACCCGATCTCCTTGGCGAGTCCCTGCATGAGCTCCGGATCGATCTCGCTCGCGTCGGTGAAGACCGCCAGCTGGTTCCCGGTGAGGGGCGTGTCGGTGAACACGTCGACATGGACGTACCGCAGGTTCGGCACGTCGCCACCCTACTCGGGCACGTCGCGCATATCGTCTCGCAGGTGCCGTCCGCGATCGTCGTCTCCGAGCTGCGCAAGTCGTATGGCACGACCGAAGCTCTGCGCGGCGTGAGCTTCGAGATCGCCGAGGGCGAAGTCTTCGGCGTGCTCGGACCGAACGGCGCCGGCAAGACGACGACCGTCGAGATCCTCGAGGGCTACCGGGGCCGCGACGGCGGCGATGCCTGGGTGCTCGGCTTCGACCCGGGCGAGTCGCCGCGGGAACTGCGCGAGCGGATCGGAGTCGTTCTTCAGCAGTCGGAGCTGAGCCCGCTCCTCACCGTCCGCGAGACGCACGAGATGTTCGCGGGTTACTACCAGCGCCCTCGCAGCGTCGATGACGTGATCGATCTCGTCGGGCTCGCCGAGAAGCGCAACGCCCGCGTGAAGACCTTGTCCGGTGGGCAGAAGCGGCGGCTCGACCTCGGCCTCGCGCTCGTGGGAGATCCCGACCTGCTGTTCCTGGACGAGCCGACGACCGGTTTCGACCCCGGCGCCCGTCGAGCCGCCTGGGAGATGATCCGCTCGCTGCGCTCCCTCGGCACGACGATCCTCTTGACGACGCACTACCTCGACGAGGCCCAGCAGCTCGCCGATCGAGTGGCGGTCCTGCGGGACGGGCTGATCGTGCGCCAGGGAACGCCCAGCGAGCTGATCGGTGACTCGCGCCTGACGGAGATCAGGTATCGGCGAGACGGAGTGCTCGCGGTCCTCCAGACGAGCGATTCGACGCGCGCTCTCCACGAACTGACCTCCGAGGCGCTCGCCGAGGGCCGCGAGCTCGATGAGCTCGAGGTCCGGCGTCCCACGCTCGAAGACGTCTACCTCGAGCTCGTCGGTGAGGAGCCGGAGAGCGCGCAGTGAGCACGCTGCTCCATCAACTCCGGTTCGATCAGAAGATCTTCTGGCGAAACCGGGAGGCAGCGGTGTTCGTCTTCGTCTTCCCGCTGCTCCTGTACGCGCTGCTCGGCTCGGTGTACGGCGACCTGATCGACGGCGTGCCCGCGGAGGACGTGCTTCTGGCCGGTCTCTTCGGATACGGAGCGGCAACCACCGCCATGGGCGGCCTTGCGATCACCCTCGTCATTCGACGCGAGACCGGCGTGCTCAAGCGGGTGCGATCGACACCGCTTGCACCGGCGACGTACTTCGTGGCCGTGCTCCTCTCGACGCTCGTAACCTTCGCGCTCGAGGCGGTTGCCCTCCTCGCGCTCGGAAGGCTCCTCTTCCGCGCGAGCATGCCCGCGAACTGGCTCGGCTTCGCGGGCGCGATCGTCCTCGGCGTCGCGTGCTTCGCCGCGCTCGGAGTCGGTGCCGCCGCGTTGATCCGCTCGGCAGAGGGCGTCTCGGCCGTCGTGAACGTCGTGATCCTGCCGATGGCGTTCCTCTCCGGCTCGTTCGGGCCAACGAACGAGTTTCCGGCTGTGCTGCAGGCGATCGCCAACGTCCTGCCGCTCACGTACTTCCTCGACATCGTGTACGGCGTCTACCTCGCAGGCGAGTCGATCTACGCAGATCCGACCGCTCTACTCGTCGTTCTCGCGTGGGGCGCCGCCGGCGCGGTGGTTGCGCTGCGTCGGTTCGGCTGGATGCCACGCGAACGCTGAAAACAACGGGGCCGAACCTTGCGGCCCGGCCCCGGGACGAGCGAATGGCAGGTGAATGATATCTACCGGTTGCTGAGCATCGACAGGTAGTACAGGAGCATCGCCACCGCCGCGAGGGCACCAGCGACATACGTCCAGGCCGCAGCCTTGAGGACGCTCTTCACCCCGTCGCCCTCGCTCGCGACGACGAGGCCCAGCTCGTTCAGCTGCTTCTTCGCGCGGCTCGAGGCGTCGAACTCGACGGGAAGCGTGACGATCTGGAACAGGACGGCGATTGCGTAGAGCGCGACCGCGAGGACGATGAAGCCGGCGATCTGGAAGAAGATGCCGCCGAGCAGGAAGAGCATCCAGATGTTCGATGCGAACTGCACGGCCGGGAACATCGCGCTGCGAAACCGGAAGAAGGCGTACGACTTAGCGTGCTGGATCGCGTGGCCGACCTCGTGCGCCGCGACGGACGTCGAGGCGATCGAGACACCACGGAAGACTTCGGGGGAGAGGTGGACGGACTTGCTGCGAGGGTCGTAGTGGTCGGAGAGGGATCCCGGTGTCTCCTCGATCGGAACCTCGTTGAGGCCATTCGCGTCGAGGATGCGGCGGGCGACCTGGGCACCGCTCATGCCGTTCGCGACGGGTACCTCGAGATTGCGGGCAAATGTGGTCTTGACCCGATGCTGTGCCCAGAAGCCGATGACCATCGGGACGATGAAGGCGATCAGAAACGTCATGGCCGGATGGTAGCCGCCTCGCTCCAGGCTCAAATCAGAGCCCCGGTCGAATACGCGAGTTCTTAACTGTCGGCGCGCAGCTCCTGACACGACGAGGCATCTGCGAACGCCTGCTGAAGCTCGCTCTTCGCATCCCCGCCGACGTCGGCGTTCGCGAGATCGTCGAGCGTCGTCGAGGTCGTGTCGAGCAATGCCTGAAACTGGGGCGCGAGAGCGGCCAATGCCTGGATGAAGTCGCTCGCGGAGCTGGCATCGGCAGCGTCCTCAGCGCCTTGGCGCAGAGTGTCGAAGCTCGACTGGATCTCGGTCGCGGCCGAGTCGAGTTGCTGCTTCAGCTCGTCGCCAGACTCGAGCTCCGGCGGGCCGAGCGCCTCGAGCTCGTCAACGAGCGTCTGCGTCGCAGTCGTCGCGTCCGAGAGCGACTGGCGCAGCGACTCTGGAGACACCGATTCGCCGACGTCTGCGATCGAGGTGATCGAGGATTTCCAGGTGGACAGGTCGGTGCAGACCGAGTCAGCCCATGCGGTCGGTGACGACGTGTCCGGGCTGTCGTCCGCGGTCAAGCGCATGATCAGCGCCGCGACGACGATCGAGGCGATCCCGATCACGATCGCGGCGACGAACCAGTTCCTCCGCACGGTATCGAGTCTAACCGTCGCCTCACCACGGCCTTGCGGACCTCCTC
>JAIBJO010000158.1 GCA_020029615.1 Actinomycetota bacterium | reverse complement strand
CCGGGCGCGCATGAGCGACGAGACGATCACCTTCCTCGTCCTCGGCGTCGTCGTCGCCGTCTTCGTCTGGGATCACCTGCCGGTCGCGGCTGTGGCGCTCGGAACGGCACTCTCGCTCTGGGCGACCGGCGTCCTCACGCTCGAGCAGGCGCTCGCCGGCTTCGGCGACCCGACCGTGATCTTCATCGCCTCGCTCTTCGTCGTCTCGGAGGCACTCGACTCGACCGGAGTCACCGCCTGGGCCGGGCAGGAGCTGATCGCGCGGGCGGGCGACAGCCGAACGCGGATCGTGATCCTGACGATGCTGCTCGTCGCGCTGCTCACGGCGTTGATCAGCGTGAACGGCTCCGTCGCGGCCCTGCTGCCGGTCGCCGCGGTCATGGCGGTCCGCCTGCGCATGTCCCCGTCACAGCTCCTGCTGCCGCTCGCCTTCGGAGCGCACGCGGGCTCGCTCCTCGCACTCACGGGCTCCCCTGTCAACGTGATCGTCTCGGGCGCCGCGGACGACGCGGGCGTCGGGAGCATCGGGTTCTTCGAGTTCGCGCTCGTCGGCGTCCCGCTCGTCGCGGGGACGATCGCGATCGTCGTCCTGTTCGGCGAACGCCTCCTGCCCACGCGGAAGGTCCGGTCGCTGACGCGCGACTTCTCAGACCTCGCGCACACGCTCGTCGACCAGTACGCGCTCGCCGACGATCCGGACGCGCTCGTCAGTCGGCGCTCCGGCGTCGCGGAGGTGGTGATCCCTCCGCGCTCCGCGCTTCTCGGCGAGACCGTGTTTCCGGGGATGGTCACGGAGAGCGGGGATCTCGTCGTGCTCGCGGTGCAGCGCAAGGGCGAGGACCTCCCCGGCGAGACGAAGCTCGCGGTCGGCGACACGATGCTCCTGCAGGGCTCCTGGGGAGCGCTCGAGTACCACCTCGACGACCCGGACGTGCTCGTCGTGGACAAGCCGGAGCTCGTCCGTAGGCAGGCAGTCCCGCTCGGGCCCGGCGCGAAGAGGGCGCTCGTCGTCCTCGGCGCGATGGTGGTCGTTCTCGCGACGGGCATCCTCCCGCCCGCGGTCGCAGGGCTGCTCGCGGCGGGGGCAATCGTCGTCTCGAGAGTGCTCACGATCGATCAGGCGTACCGCGGGATCGCCTGGACGACCGTCATCCTCGTGGCCGGGATGATCCCGCTCTCGACCGCGATGACCCAGTCGGGAGCAGCACAGCAGCTGGCCGACAACCTCGTCGCCGCGGTCGACGGGCCGTATGCATTGCTCGTCGGGCTCGTCCTCCTCACGTTCGCGCTCGGCCAGCTGATCTCGAACATGGCGACAGCGCTGATCGTGATCCCGATCGCGGTCTCCGCCGCGGCGGAGCTCGACGTGTCCGCGAAGCCGGTTCTCATGGCCGTCTGCGTCGCGTCGGCCGCATCGTTCCTCACCCCCGTTGCGACGCCCGCCAATCTCATGGTCATGGAGCCGGGCGGCTACCGCTTCGGGGACTACTGGAAGCTCGGCCTGCCGCTGCTCGCGCTCTTCGGGGTCGTCGCCGTGCTCTTCGTTCCGCTCATCTGGAGCTTCTGATGGCCTGGAGCAACGCTCCACAGTTCGTCTCGACCGGAGCGCTGCCGGCGCGCGAGCGCGTTCGCGCTCTCGTCGACGAGGCCCACGAGCGGTTCCTGCCCAACGACGACGGAGCGGTCTCCGACGTCTACCCGGCGCTCGCAGCCGTCGAGCCCGGGCTCTATGGAATCTGCGTGGTGAGCGCCGCGGGGGAGCTCGTCGCGGCAGGCGACACGGAGGTCGAGCTCACGATCATGAGCGTGTCGAAGCCGTTCGTCTTTGCGCTCGTGTGCGCCGAGCGCGGACCGGAAGAGGTGCGTGAGCTGGTTGGCGTCAACGCGACGGGCCTCGCCTTCAACTCGCTCGAGGCCGTCGAGCAAGGCGACCAGGGCCGGACGAATCCGATGGTCAACCCCGGCGCGATCGCGACGACGAGCCTCGTGCCCGGTGGAACATCGGACGAACGCTGGGCGTTCGTCCTCGACGGGCTCTCGCGGTTCGCCGGGCGCCCGCTGTCGCTCGACGACGCTGTCTACCGCTCCGCGACGGAGACGAACCACGTGAACCGGTCGATCGCGAGCCTGCTCGCGAGCCGTGGCCGTATCGTCGGCGATTCTGCCGAGGCGCTCGACCTCTACACGCGGCAGAGCTCCGTCGCGGTCACCGCCCGCGACCTCGCAACGATGGGCGCCACCCTTGCGGACGGAGGCGTGAACCCCTTCACGCGCGAACGGGTCGTCGACGCGGCGACGTGCCGGCACGCCCTGGCGGTGATGACGACCGCCGGCCTGTACGAGAGCTCGGGAGACTGGCTCTACGACGTCGGCCTGCCGGGGAAGAGCGGCATAGGTGGCGGGATCGTCACGGTCGCACCGGGGAAGGGCGGGCTTGGGACGTTCTCGCCGCCCCTCGACGAGGCGGGGAACAGCGTGCGCGGCCAGCTCGCCGCGCAGTTCCTCTCACGGGGTCTCGGGCTCGATCTCTTCGCATCAGAGCCCACCGCACCGTGAACGTCCGCGGATAGGCCGAGAATGCGCCGCATGCCTCCCCTCGGACGATCGGTGCTCGTCGCCGCCATCGCTCTCACCGCGTTCGTCGCGGCGCCGTCCGCCGCAGCGGATCTCGCAGACGAGCGAGCCCTCGCGGAGCGCCACGCGCCGATCGTCCGCATCGTCGAGCAGACCGACGAGTGCGGCCACGGCGAGCCGTTCATCCCGACCGACATCAACCTGATCCTCGACGAGCCGACGGTCGCGCTCCGCGGGCCGTGGAGTCGCACCGACCT
The DNA here is from genome assembly GCA_020029615.1 of Actinomycetota bacterium. Taxonomy (GTDB): domain Bacteria; phylum Actinomycetota; class Thermoleophilia; order Gaiellales; family Gaiellaceae; genus GMQP-bins7. The sequence goes on along the minus strand of JAIBJO010000158.1, from coordinate 3,151 downwards.
CGTGCAGATCGCGCCGTCCGCGAAGGACCTCGTCAATCGCTTCGAGTATCACCTCGACTTCCCCGGCGATCCGCTCGACGCCGGTTGCGACTACGCCCTCTGGGCCAAGCGCCTCACCGCAGGGAGTGAGCCCGTCGTGTACGCCCACGTCGTAACCGAGCCCGAGCGCCCGGGCAAGGTCTCGCTCCAGTACTGGTTCTTCTACCCGTTCAACGACTTCAACAACACGCACGAGGGCGACTGGGAGATGATCCAGCTCGTCTTCGACGCGCAGGACGCGGCAGAGGCCCTCGGCCGCGACCCGGTCGAGGTCGGCTACAGCGCCCACGAGGGCGCGACGCGGTCGGCGTGGGACGACGACAAGCTCGACGTCGTCGACGGGACCCGTCCGGTCGTGTATCCGGCCGCCGGCTCGCACGCGAACAAGTACAGCGCCGCGCTCTGGCTCGGCAGCTCCGCCGAAGCGGGCGTCGGCTGCGACGACACGCAGGGCCCCCACCGGGAGCTCTCGCCGGGAGTCGAGACGATCCCGAGCGACCGCGTCGCCGCAGAGGCCGCGTACCCGTGGATCGCATTCGAAGGACGGTGGGGCGAGCTCCAGAAGGCCTTCTGTCGAGCGCGGGTCGAGGGCGCTCATCAGGCTCCTGCGGAACCCGGTGCCCACCATCATCGTCCTCGCGACGATCCTCGGGCTCATGATCTTCGCCGCAGTCCGGGCGACCTGGACGCCGGTCGCACCCACGCGCGTCGCCAGGCGTCGATCGTGGGGCCAGATCATCTCGGCCTCCGCGCGCCTATACGTCAAGCGACCGCGGCTCTTCCTCGGCCTCGGTGTGCTCCTGATCCCGATCGCCGTCGTGATCACGTTCTTCCAGTGGCTCCTCCTGCAGGTCGTGGACCTCCTCGGCACCGTCACGGGTGAGGCGGCCGGGAGCTGGGCGTTCCTCGCGGCCGTGATCGGGACGACATTCGCGCTGCTAGGGCTCGGACTCGTCCAGGCCGCGACTGCGTGCGCGCTCGTCGAGATCGACGCCGGTCGACCCGTAGGAGCAATGAAGGCATACCGGCTTGCCTTCCGGCGCTTGCGACCGCTTCTGGGAGCGATCGCGATCTTCGTCGTGGCCTGGGTCGTCCTGACGACGACGGTCTTCCTGATCCCGATCGCGATCTGGCTCGCGATTCGCTGGGCTCTCGCCGCTCCTGTGGTCGAGCTCGAGGACCGAAGGCCGCTGCCGTCCCTCCGTCGCAGCGCCGAGCTCGTCCGAGGCCGCTGGATCCGGGTCGGATCGCTCGTCGGAGTCAGCGCCGCGATAGCGCTTCTCGCGGGGCCGCTGCTCGGCGCAGTCCTCATCTTCCTGACCGACACGCCGCTCGCCTTCCTCAACGTCGTCGCGGGAGCGGTCTATGCGCTCGCGATGCCGTTCGTCGCGCTCGTGACTGCGTACGTCTACTTCGACTCCCGGGCTCGTCTCGAGCTCGAGCACGTCGAGCGTCCGTCTGAGCTTCCGGCGGAAATCCAGCTCGAAGCGTCTTGAGCGAAGCGCCGCCGGATCGCGAGCGCGGCGTCGCGCCGGTGGTGGCCCGACGTTCGCTCGACGCTGCAGGCGCTCCGTGCCTCGCACAAGCTCGCCCTCCTCGTTTGCGGCAGCGTCGGCACCGAAGTCCTGTTCGCTGCGGCACTGGGCCTCTTCACCCGGAGCTTCGGCTACGACATCTCTCTCGCCGAGCTCCTCGTGATCAACATGAGCGTCGCGCTCATCGGCACGCTGGTTCCGGTCCCCGGGAACATCGGCGTTGCAGAGTTCGGGCTGACCGTCGGGCTGACGTCGGCCGGGATGACTCCAGAGTCAGCGGTCGCCGCCGTTCTGCTCTATCGCATCGCGACGTACTACTTGCCGCCCGTCTGGGGCTTCTTCGCGATGCAGTGGCTGCAGCGCAACCGCTACCTGTAGGGGTGACGCTTGCGTCGCCCTGGGCGAGGCAAGCCTTGCCCCTACACGGCCTCGAGCGGCCGGTCGCCGGCGACGAGCTCGGCGAAGCGCCCGCCACGGGCGAGCAGCTCCTCGTACGTCCCGAGCTCGACGACGCGCCCCTGGTCGAGCACGACGATCTGGTCGGCGTCGCGCACGGTCGAGAGGCGGTGAGCGATCGCGATCGTCGTGCGCCCCTCCGAAAGCCGCTCGAGCGCCTCCTGTACGAGCCGCTCGGTCTGCGTGTCGAGCGATGAGGTCGCCTCGTCGAGCACGAGCACGGGTGGGTTGCGAAGGATGGTCCGCGCAATGGCCATCCGCTGCTTCTCGCCGCCCGAGAAGCGGTAGCCACGCTCGCCGACCATCGTCTCGTAGCCCTCCGGCAGCATCGCGATGAGCTCGTGGATCTGGGCCGCGCGCGCCGCCTCCTCGATCTCCTCGTCCGACGCCCCGGGCCGCGCGAAGCGGAGGTTGTCCCGCACGGACGCGTGGAAGAGGTAGGTCTCCTGCGAGACGACACCGACCGTGTCCGCAAGCGACTCGAACCTGAGACCGCGGACGTCGACGCCGTCGATCGAGACCGTGCCCCGCGAGGCGTCGTACAGCCGGGCGACGAGGTACGCGCACGTCGTCTTCCCGGAGCCCGTCTCGCCGACGAGCGCCGTTTTCGTCCCCGGCGGAACGACGAACGAGACGTCCTGGAGCGTCCAGGCGGCGTCGTCGTAGCGGAACCACACGGAGTCGAGCGCGACCTCGCCGCGCGGCTCGGCCAAAGCCTCTCCGCCCTCGACGATGTCGACCTCGTGATCGAGGTATTCGAAGATGCGGTCGAAGAGCGCGAGGGAGCTCTGTACCTCGAGCTGCACGCCGAGCAGACCGCCGATCGGGAAGAAGAGCCTCGCCTGCAAGGTCGTGAACGCGACGAGCGTTCCGATGGTGATCGTGTCCGAGCCCTGCGCGATGGAGAAGCCCGCGAACCAGTAGACGAGCGCCGGCATGATCGCGAACGTCATCTGGATGGAGGCCATCATCCAACGGCCCGTCATCCTGCTTCGCACCTCGAGCTCCGCGAGCCGCTTCGACTCTCCTGCGAACCGCTCGGCGAGATCGTCCGTGCGACCCATCGTCTTGCCGAGGAGGATCCCCGAGACGGAGAGCGACTCCTGCACGATCGAGGAGAC
>JAIBJO010000013.1 GCA_020029615.1 Actinomycetota bacterium | reverse complement strand
ACGGTGTTGTACGTGTCGGCCAGCTTCTCGTTCGGCACCTTGCCGATCGTCTGACCCTCGATCGTCGCGTCGCCGTCCGCGTACTTGGCGCCGCAGCCGGGCGAGTCGGCCTTCTTCCAGCAAAGCCAGCCGCCGCCGTACTCGTCCTTCCCCTTGATGATCGCCTCCGCCTCGCAGGCCGGGCACTTCCGCTTGGCGTTGCGGACCCCGTACTTCTCCTCCCGAGTCGAGCACAGGCCGACGCCTTCGCCGAAGAAGTCGCCCGACGTGATGTGGTAGAGCTCGCAGACGACCGAGACGGTGAGGTGGCCGCCGTCGTGCCAGGTCTCAGTGATTCGGTAGCGGGGCGCGAGCCGGAAGAGGAGGCACAGCTTCTCCGCGCCCGGCTTGAGCAGCGTCGGCTTCGGCGTGCCCGGGATCGTCCCGTAGTGGACGTCTCTGTCCATCGCCCGCTCCATTGCCGCCTTGATCTTCTCGGCCTGCGCAACGAGGTCGTCGACCGTCATCTCGCTCACGGCCGCGACCGCGCGCGAGCCCTCTTCGACCCGGACGATCTCCGTGCTCTTCGTCACGTCTTCCTCCTCCACGATCTCGCCTTGGATCTCGTCGCTCACGCGGGCCCCTCGAGCGCGGGCAGGTCGGAGTGGGATGGGCAGGCGACGCCGCCGTAGCAGCGTTCGCCGCAGTAGCCGCACGGTCCCCAGGTGGACGCCGCCCGCCGACGCCGCTGCGCGTGCTGCGCGCGGGCGACCTCGGATACGTGCGCCGACTCGCGCGAGATGGGCAGCGGCGGGGGCTTGAAGTCGCCGCGGCGGATCCGGTCGATCCGGGCGCTCACGCCGCGTTCTCCAGCTCGAGGAAGTACGCGACCGGCTTGTTGAGCGTCTGCGCGATCGCGTACAGGCGCGGAAGGCTCGGCGTGAGGACGCCGGCCTGCCAGCGGGTGACGGTGCGCTCGCCGACGCTCAACGCCCGCGCGAGGCCAGCGTTCGAGAGGCCGGCCTCCTTGCGGGCACGGCGGATGGCCTCGCCTACTACCCGTCCGTCTAGTTCGTGTTGACTGTCACGTTGAGACACGGTAACGTCATGGAGCGTAGCACCCTGGCGTAATCGTGTCAATCTGCACCGTAGCGGTAGCCGAAGCCGTGTGTCACGGTATCGGCATGGCTCTCCCCCCGGAGGAAGTCGGCCGGCGCATCCGCAGCGCCCGCGTCCGCAAGGGATGGACGGTCGAGCAGCTCGCCCGAGCGATGGGCGTCAACTGGCGGACCGTCCAGCGATGGCAGGCCGGCCACGAGAAGAAGGGCGGCGTGTGGCGGCCGACGCTGCCGCGCGTGACCGGCGAGAAGAGCCTCCTACGGCTGGCCGAGGTGCTCGACGTGCCGCCCGGCTACCTCGTCGAGTCTACGAACGGACGACCCGGAGACGAGCTCGTTCACACGGAGCTGCGGGCTCTTCGGGCCCAGGTGGAGGATCTGCTCCAGGGAGAACTCGAAGGTCTCCGCGCGCTCGTCGCTGAGCAGTCAGCGCTGATCGAGAAGTCGACGGCTCTTCTCGCCGAGATGCGGGTGGCGCTTGAAGCGCACCTAGCGTCTGACGGGCCCGCTCGCACTCGAGCTCACCCGCAGCGATGATCTCCGCCGCGCGCTCGACTACGCTGGTCTTCGCCCGGGGGACCGACCGCATCCTGCCACCTCCCGCCACCACCCGATCCACGGCAGTTTTTCACACCGGGCGCCAATGGTCTACCCCCCCGAAAGGGTGATCTTGTCCAGACTCGCGCTCATCACCGGCCTCGTCCTCGCCTTGATCGTCGGCTACGTCGCCTGGGGCGTGCTCTTCTACGCTCCGCTGATCGGCGGCGGCTGGACGCTCGGCCTGATCGTTTTCAGCGCCGCCGCGATCGTGTTCGGCGTGCTGACGACGGACTAGACGCCGCCGGGCCCGGAGCCTGCGGCGACCGCGTTGCCGTCGCCGGCCGCGGCCTCGGCGCGCGCGCGGATCGCCTCGTAGGCGGCCGACGCCAGCTTGCCGGCGACCTCGAGCGCGAAGTCCGGGTCGTCGATGTCGAGGCTGTCGAAGACGACCTCGCCCGACGCGACCACGACCTCGCCCGCACCGTCGACGAGCCCGGTGGAACGAAAGGCGCTCAGGGAGCAAACCGCCGTCGGGGCGGCCGCCTCTTCGAGAACCTCGAGCTCGGGCTCCTCGACTGCCGCCTCGGGCTCGACTGCTGCCTGCTCGCTCTTCGCCATGATCTTCCTCCTACGTCGTCGGGGTCGTCGGCGACCTTAGCCCGCGGACACGACGGCTAGGTCACGTCGTCGAGCCAAATCACCCGTTCCGTCGTGACGCGGCCGCGGACGGGGTCGATGAAGTTGAGCCGCTGCCCCGGCGAGCCGGAGGCGCCGACGAACTCCTGCGCGTACACGTTGTCGGACTCGATCGACGGGTTCACGAACGTACGGCCTCGGCCGTGAGCGATCGGCAGAACGAGCGGCTGATGCCAGTGGCCCATGTAGCAGTCGTCGAACGGGGCGACGACTCCGGTGGCCCAGGCGTTGACCTTCTTCGTGATGCCGAATGCCGGCGTCTGCCCGCCGAAGCTCTTGACCTCGTCTCCGTGGACGAGGAGGGCCCGGTAGTTGCCGATCGCGACGATGGAATGCCACCCCTGCGGCGGCTCCCACACGACGCGCTCGAGCTGGACGGTGCGCTCGCGGATCAGGTCGTAGACGAGCAGGTCGACGTTGTCCTCGCGCGGCGTGTCGCCGCGCCGGCCGATCCGGCCGTGGTTGCCGGGCTCCTGCCAGCAAACGACTCTGTCGAACGTCGCCGCCAGCGTGCGGAGGAGACGCTCGCCGGCGCCAACGGCGACGAACATCTGCGCGAAGAGGGAGCCGTCGACCTCGAACGCCTGGCCCGGGAAGACGGTCACGCCCTCCTGCATGTCGCCGCCCCACAGGACGTGGATCTCGCGGACGGGATGGTCGGCCCGTTCGATCTCGGTCAGCCGGGCGACCTTGGCGGCCACAGCGTCGATGCGACGGGCGGCCACCTCGGAGTTGAAGCTCTGCGTCACCTTGCCCACCTGCCAGTCGGACAGGTGGAGGAGCGCTACCTCGCCGTCTCGCTTCCGCCGGTCAGCCTTCGGCTTGGCGATGGTCGGCGGGTTGCCGAGCACGACGGCCGCGTCCTTGGCGCCCTCCCGGACGGCCTCGACGAGCTCGGCGGTCTTCGCCTTCGCCGACCGCAGACGTACCTGGAGGTCGGTGATCTGTCGGCGGAGCTCGCCGTTCTCGGTGAGCGCCTCGAACTCGCGAAGGTCGGGCTCAGGAGGAGGCATGGCAGGTACAGGATCGTTGCCGGTGCGACGTGAGCCGCGGACTCGAAACCTCGCCGTGGCCGCGGATCTCGAGCCACTCGAGGATCGCCTTGTTCGTGATGAGACCGCTATCGGTCGCGCAGGCGGCGGCGAGCTGCTTCCGCTCTTGCGGCTTTAGGTCGGCCATCGCGAGGCCGATTGTGCATGGCGCCTTTCGCGGTCTTGAGAGCTTCAGGAACTCCGTCAGGTCGGGCTCGGTGTCGCTTGGCATTTCGACCTCCTCGGCGGTCGGGACTGCTATTCGACTATGCGCCTGATCGTCTCCACCGGACAGTTGGCGCGAAGCAAGCGCCGGATCTGATCTTTCGGGGCGGCCGTCCGGGCGACAGCCTGTGCGTCGTCGAGCGTCATGCCCCACCTCACGAACGTCGAGACCCGGTCGTCGTAGACCTCGCGCGCTTCGGGCTCGAGTCCGATGACGTACTCGTCGCCTTGGCCCAGGTCGGAGTCGGGCGGGACGCCCCTCATGCGCCTTCTCCTCGGTAGAAACCGCCAGCCCACACCGGAGCCCCTTACCCGGTGTCCTTCTTGGCCTGCCGTCGCGTCCACCACTGGTAGCCGGCCTCGGCGCCGGCGGCAAGAACGCCCGCGAGCGTGAGGATGGCCCCCTGCTGCGGAGCAGACAGGGCGACGTCGAACGAGATGAGCAGCCCCATGACGGCGGCGACTCCGGCGGCGATATAGACCTTCACGCTTCAACCCTCCTGATTCGTACGTCTTCGGGATCTCCGAGCTCGGCGTCCGCGTCCATCGCGTCCAGGATCGCGTCGACCCGGACGCCCGACAGGAACTTGGCGAGCCGCTCGCGTTGGGCCGCGCGGTCGGGGGCGACGCCGATGGAGACGGCCAGCTTGGCGCCCTCGCCGGTCGTCAACTGGAACTTGCGGCGCGCGGACGGCGGCGGCATGTGCGCGCGCACCATCTCGAGGAACTCGTCGTAGGGGAAGTGGGGACCCGGGTCGGAGCGGGTGCCTTCGCCGTGGACGTCCGAGACGATCTTGTGCGTCACGAACCCCTTGGCCCGGCGGGCTTCCTGCTCGGCGGTGAGCCAGCGGACGGGGATGCCGTTCTTGGCGGCCTTGTCCGCCCACCACGGGGCGGCGAGCTCGAGCATGTCGATCGAGTAGCGGTCGCGCCACTGAGCCCGCGTCTGCCCGGCGAACCCGGAGAACTCGAAGCCGAGCGTGTGGTGGTTGTCGCCGAGCGCGTGGAAGGCCACGTCCTCGTCGCGGACGCAGGTGACGATCGAGGTGTTGTCGCCGCAGGCGTGCGCCGAGACCTTCTTCGCAGTCGTGGCGAAGAAGTTGGCGACGTCCTCGGCCGAGTCGCGGTGCTCCTGGATCTCGGCGCTGTGCGCGACGAGCCTGTGAATGTCGCCGGCTCCGCGGTTCTCGTCGCGGAACCATTTGGCCTGAACGAAAGCCATCCGACGGCACGGTACTACACCGTCAGGATGCGGCAGGGGGCCTAGAAGAGCGAGGTGACAGCGTGCAACCACGCCTCGGCCCGGGTGTTCACCCCGGACGGCGCGGCGTTGAAGACGCCCGAGAGCGCCACGCCGACGAGGATGAGCAGCCCCGTGATCTTGTACGTCGGCCGCTCCTTGATCTCGCCGGCGAGACGGGCCTCCATGTCGGCGAGCTCCTTGTCGAAGTGGAGCCGCAGGCTCCCGATCGTCTCGTAGAGCTGCTTGTTCGTGACCCGGTCCCCGTTCGGAGTCGTCACATTCCCCCCAGGAGTTGGCGGCGGAGCTCGGCGAGAAGCTGGTCGTCCGGCCTCATGCTAGGGGGTGCGGTGGCCGTGGCCGCCATCGTCGCCGACCGCGGCGCGAACCTAGCGAGCACGTCCGAGGGGTCGGTCATCTGGATCTGCGGCGGGTCGATGCGAATCGGCTGGAGCTGCGGCATGGCCACCCGCCCGCCGCCGCGCGCGGGCGCCGCACCGCCGCCGCCTCCTCCGGCCGCCTGAGAGAGACCCTGGCCTCCGTACCGCTGGAGAACCCAGCTCCACAGCCGTTGCTGCGCCGCGTTCGAGCCGCTGATGTCGGCGGCCATGCCGAGCCGGCCGCCCGGGAACGTCTGATAGTGCCAGGAGCCCTTCGTGTGGACGGGGTCGACGCGGTCGTAGGCGGGGTTCTCGCGGATGGTGAGGCCAAGCCGCTGCGCGTACTTCAAGGCGGCCAGCATGATCCGGGCGTTCGCGAGCGCCAGGTGGAGATGCTGATGGCCGCCGTACGGCTTGCTCGAGTAGTGGCCGTCGAAGACCGAACCGCGCGGATCCCAAATGAGCTCGCGGATGAGCGGGCCTCTAGCCACCGGGCATCTCCAAGAGCTGCCGGCGGAGGGCGCGCAACCGTTCGGCACCGTCCGTCATGGCAGGAAGTGTCGGCATGGGCGCGGACATGTCCGTCTGCGGATCAGGGGAACGCGCTCCCAGCCCCGCAAGCACGGCCCGGGGGTCGGGGAGGGTGAGGTTGGTCTGGATCGGCGTTAGGTTCGCCTGCGGCAGAGACACGCGGCCGCCTCGGCTGGGTCCGGCCGCCCTCCCGCCGCCGCTCGCGGGCGAGCCTCCGTCGCTGCCGAGCTGCCCGAGGAACGTCTGCACGTTGTTGAGCCAGTTCGCGCCCGGCGCCATCGGCGTCTCGGAGCCGTACACGTAGCGGCCGCCGATCGCAGGCAGCGTCTTGTACCCCTTGTCCAGGTAGTTCTCGCGGAGCAGCCTGGCGAGCCCCTGAATGCCGGCGCCCCACGACGAAAACCGCTGGCCGGGCCCGATCCCCCAGGCGTTGTGGATCCGCTGCGACGGCCCGTACGTCCCGAAGCTCGTCTCGGCGCCCGAGATGGCGACCATGAGCATCGGGTCGACGCCGTAGCGGCGGCCCCAGCGGACGAAGTCGGCGCCGTGGCCGGCAAGCGGGGACCGGCGGGCGGCCAGGTAGCTGTTGATGCGGGCGGCAGGGCTAGCCATTGCCGAGGTTGTGCCTCTCGATCCTGTCGAGGTACGTCTCGTAGCGGGCGAGCACGTTGAACCCGAGGATCTCCTCGAGCCGGAGCCTCAGCTTGTGCATCGGCCCCGACGCCGAAAGCGTGTCCGTCTCCCGATCCAGCGGATCGCCGCGCGCCTCCTGGTAGGCGGTGATCCAGTCGTCCTGCACCTGCGCGACCTCCGGGATCTTCGCGAACGCGATCGACAGAAGAAGGCCGGTCTCCTGCGCCTCCGTCAGCTTCTTCACCTCGAGGTCTTCCTTGAGGTCCTCGCGGCCGAGGTCGTAGAGCAGGTCGCGCTCGGCGAACTCGCGGTACTCGTCGGGCATCTTCTCGCCGACGGACCGGAACAGCTTGCGGGCGCGGGCAACGTCGGCGCCGAGCTCCGTCCGCCGCTTCTCCGCCGAGTCAGGCTGGTCGACGGCCATCTCCTTCGCCTTCTCCGGGTCGTACGGCACCGGGAAGATGCGGGAGGCGCGCTTGAGCCGGCCAACGCGGGAGACGTCGCCGGGGTAGAGGCCGCCGCCCTCCGGGTTGACGAGATCCTTGGTCAGTCCGTAGTTCGGGACGAGTCGCTCGAGCGCTGACGTGGCGGCCTCCCCGTAGCCGACCTTGAAGTAGTCGCCCTCCGAGCTCCGCTTCAGGCCGCGCGCCGAGTCGACGAGACTGAGGATGCCGGGGTTGAGGAACTCGCCGAAGGTGCGGGCGCCCGGGTCGGCGATGGCGGAGCGGATCATCTCCGTCGGCGTCGACACCGGCGAGATCGGGGCGGTGCGGAGCATCGTCGGGAACATCTTGCCGGCGACGGCCTCCTCGCCCGTCTTGATCGCCTCCTGCATCCACGGCGGCCCCTCGTCGGCGCCGATCGTGCGCTCCTCCAGGTAGTCGCGCCCCTCGAGGGCGGCGTAGGCGAGGATGCCGGAGCGGATCGGGTGGTCGAGCGCGAACCGTCCGGGGTAGCGGGTCGCACCACGGATCCACGGCCACACGAACAAGAGCCGCTTCGCGAACGCCCGCTCCATCGGACCGAGCCGCTCGAAATCGACCATCGCCTGCACGGCACGGTCGCTGACCTCGTTGAGCATCGGCCGCGCGTTCTCGTCGGTAAGGAAGCGCTCGAGCTTCCGGTAGTCGCTCTTCGTCAGAACAGGCTTGGTCTTCGAGATGACGCCGAGCCGGGAGGCTTCGTACAGGAACGCGGCGATCCTTGGCCCGTCGTCGGGGAGGGCGCCGACCACCTGCGGGACCTTCTGGAGCTTCCCCTGGCCGGAGCCCGCGGAGACGGTGCCGCCGTGGCCTACCTCAGCGCGGAGCTGGTCGCGGAGCCGCTTCGGTGCCGTCGTGAGGATCTGGCCGGCGCGGGCGAGGTTGACCGCCATGAACGGCCCCTGGTGGAGGGCGGCCATCGCGAGGTTGCCGACGAGGGCGGCCGGGATGTAGCCCGGGTTCGAGTAGATCAAACTGATGTAGAGCAGGTCGTTGACCATGTCGGCGCCCTTGCCGAGCAGGTTGCGCTCCTGCCGGCCGCCCAGGCTCGTGACGGACACCTTCGCCGGGACGAACTGGCCGTAGTAGCGCTTCACGACGTCCATCGGGACGACGCGCAGGTCCTCGAGGTGGCCTGCCGTCCGGGCCTTGGCCATCATCTCGGCGATCTCGCGCGCGGCCTCGGCGGGGTCGTCGGCCAAGCCGGCGTACGTGTTGTGAAGGTACTCGTCCACGTCGCGGATGACGACGTCGTCGACCTCGTCGAATCCCTCCATCTCGGCCTGCTTGTCGGGGTCGCGCCGCCAGGTGCGCGGGATCGTGTGGCCCTTCGGGTTGACGAGCACCGAGCCCTTGGGGACGCCACGGATCAGGTCGACCGGGTCGCCCATCGCCGACAGGTCGCCCTTGGCGATGTTCGTGAGCTCGTACACCTGCCGCTCCTGCCACGTCTCGAGCACCACGTCGAGGTCCTGCCGGAGCCGTCCGGTAGACGCGAGCGCCAGCTGGTTCTCCCGGAAAAGCCCCTTCGGCTTGCGGGTCTCGCCGACGGACACGCCCCCAGGAAGGATCGAGTCACGCGCGCCCGTCGTCTTGCCCATCCGGTGAGGGATGAACCCCTCCTCGCCGGTCGGCGTCAGCCCGAGCCAGCGGGAGACCAGGCCGGTGCGCTCGGCGGCCCGCTCGACGTCGAGGCCGGCACGGATGCCGATTTCGGCGCTCTCGTCCTCGAGAACGCGCATCGCCTCCATGACGTCATCGTCGACCTCCGGCGCCTTCTTGCCCACCCGCTCCAGCTTCGCGATGTTCTCGCCGAGGTCGACGATCCGAGAGGGGATGTCCTGTTGGATCCGCTGGAGCCGCTCGACCTCCTCGAGCGCCCCGTAGTAGCCCTCGTCGTCGCCGGATCGCTTCGCGTCCCACGCGATCTGCCGCGCCTCCTCGATCGACTCGTCGACCTGCCGCCCGACCTGACCGGACGTGTACGCCTCATGCTCGGCGCGGAGCTTCCCGCGCACCATGTCGAGCCCCTCGCTGTTGCGGAGCGCGACGGGCAGCTGGTAATACCAAAAGTGGGCGAGCGCGCGACCCTCGTTCTTCAAGGCGCTGCGCATGTAGCCGGCGGCCCGGCCGGTGCGCGAGGCGCCGCCGACGTGCTTGATCGTGCGGAACTCCTCGGCGCGGAGCGCCTTCGCCCGGCGGGACTCCTGCCGGAGCCGCTTGCCGGCCAGCTTCGGCACCTTCGCCCTCGACGAGACCGGAGTGATGGACGCGCCGAGCGCCCGCGCGAGCGCGGAGTCGGACCGGCGCAGGTCGTCGGCCGCCTTCCCCGTCACCTCGAAGGCGCGGTCCATGAGCCGCTGCCCGTACGCGGTGACGGTCGACGGCGAGGACGGCGCCTGCGCGTGGATGTCGCGGTAGCCGACGGTGCGGGATCCGGTCATGGCGTGCGCGCGGCGAGGTAGACGGACACGTCCCATCGTCTCTTCTCCTTCGCGAGCCAGCCGGGAGCCGGTGAACGCCTCCTCCACCTTCGATCCGGGCTTGGCGATGCCGGCGACCTTCTCGCCCGCGCGGACGGTGCGGACAGCCTGTGCCGCCGCGCGGGGGCCGCGTAGGAACGGCAGGCCGGCCATCGCCGCGTCCGGCAGGACCCAGCGCGGGTCGGCTTCGGATGCGGGGGTGCCGCCGGCGATCGGGAGAAGAGCTCCGAGGGAGTGGCCGAGCATCTGCTCGCCTGCCTCGGCGTACGACGTGACCGTGTCGGCGACAGCTTCGGCCTCCTGCCGTTGGTCGGGCGACCATCCGAGCCCGGCGAACCGCGGGTCGGGGTCGGGCCCGGCGTCGGCGTCCTTGAGTGCGGCGATCAGCTCCCGCACCTCGGCAGACGGGGCGCCCCGTGACGGGTAGGCCGCCGTCTCGCGCGGCGCAGGGCGGTCGGCGAGGGACGCGAAGAGGTCGCCGATCTCGGATCGGTTGACGACGTTCCCGCCGAGGTCGCGGTTGGTGCGGCGCAGCTCGAGCCGGGTGATGGCGTCCATGCCGCGCAGCCGGGCAGCCTCGGCGCTGTCCGCCCCCTGCGGTCGCACGCGGGCCGGCCGGTTGGCGGCCTCGCCGCTGTCGGACGTGCGGTAGCCGACGCGATGGCGGGACGGGCTCGCCACGGACTGCGGGCGACGCTTCCTCTTCCGCCTCGGCTCGGAGCGAACCGACTCGCTCTCGTCGAGAGGAGGCATGGCCTAGTGGGGGCCGTAGGTCGGGTCGCGCTGCTGGCCGCCGCCGGGGTTGGCCGGCGTCTTGTAGCCGGCCGCCTGGAGCGCCTGCCGGATCAGCTTCGTGATGGCCGAGTTCGAGTATCCGAGCTGGCGCAGCAAGGGACGCACGTTCGAGCGGATCCGCTTGAACGCCTCACCGTAGGGGAGCTCCTTCTGGATCGTCTCCGGCCCAGGGTCGACCGCGTTCGGGTTGTACCTCGGATTCGGGATCTCCCGGGTGTAGAACTTCTCGGCCATCGTGAAGGCGTCGCCGCGGACCTGCTGGTAGTCCTCGTTGATGTCCGGCGCCTTCGGGGCGCCCGCCTCGGCGGCCTGCCGCGCGGCGGAGACGTCGAACTGGCGCATCTGCTCGTTGAAAGCCCGGTCGGACTGGTGGATGCTCGCGTTGGCCGTCGCGAGCGAAAGCGCGTTCTGGCGCACCTGCTCGTACGCCTGCAAGAAGGCGGAGCGCAACCCTTCGGTGCGCTGCGTCAGCGCCTCCTCTCGCGCGTTCACGAGTCCGGTCTGCGCGAGCGCGCCGCGGCTGGCGGCGATGCCCGGCTGCTTCGCCCCGTACGCAGTCGCGCCTGCCTTGCTGGCCAGGAGCCGTGAGAGGCCGGAGTCTGCCGCGCTGCCTGCGGCGACGCCGGCGCCGGCGTACTCGGGGCCGAGCGCCGCGAGCCGCGCCTGGGCGGCCTCGTTCGTGGAGCGCTGGCCGGCGATGGCCTCGTCGTAGCTCGAGCCGGGCGAAGAGCCGCGCAGGAGCGCGACGAGCGCCTGCGTGAACCCGCCGACGTCGCCGATCGGCCGGTCGTACCGCCGCCGGATCGACCCGGGCGTGGGAACGGACGCCTCGGCGAGCCGCATCGCCCGGGCGGCGAGCGCCGCCTCCGAGGGGAACCCGTAGTAGCCGACGCCGCGCGGCATCAGTAGCCGAGCCTTCGCCGCTGCGGCCCGTTCCAGAAGCGGTAGCCGAGGTTCTTCAGGGTCGGAGCTCGGGCGGCGTGGATGGTGCCGCTCTCGAGGAGCCGCTGCGTCGCCGACTGCAACGAGCCGGTGCGGCCGAAGTCGAACGATCGGCGGGCGCCGGCCGACTGCTGCGCCAGGTTCGCGAGGAGATCCTGCAACGACCGGGTCGCCTCGGTCTGCTGGCCGGCGGCGGCGCGCGACGCGCCTGCCATGCCGGACGTGAGGCCGCCGCCGAACAGCGTGCCGTACCTGTTGGCGGCCTGGCGGACCTCGCCCGCCTGCTTCTCGTAGGCGGCCTGCATCAGCCGCGACGTCGAGAACGGGTTCGCGGACGCCTGGCCGCCGAGGAGCGGGTCGTCGGCGAAGGACGCGTCGCCGAACTCGAGGATCGCGCGGCGCCGCTGGTCGTCGAACGAGCCGACGGCCTCGTCGCGGGCGAGCGTCAGGTCGGCGAGCTCCTGCTGGTAGCCGGGGTCGCCCTCGATCGCCGACTTGTTCTGAGCCTGGGCGCGGCGGCCGGTGACGAAGTCGGCCAGCTGCGAGGTTGCGAAGTCCTTCGCGGAGTACCTCTGCCCCTTGTGGCGGATCGAGCCGTCGCGCATGATCGCGACGCCGGGCCTCGAGAGGATCAGGCTGGCGAACCGGCCGGCGTCGGCGGACGGAAGGCCGGAGTCGGTCAGCGCGTTCGTGAGACCTGCGAGCGCCCGTCCGAGGTTCTGCCGCTGCAACGCGCGAAGCGCGGCCGGCGACATGGCGCCGGGCTTGCCGGGCGCGTTGCCCTTCGGGAACTCCTTCCGCCGGTTCGGGTTCTCGTTGTCGGGGAACTCGTAGCCGTAGCCGGATTCGCGGTCGCCTGGGCGGCGGTGGCGGATCCCGCCCTGGCGCTCGGGGAGCTCGTAGCCGGGCTCGAGACGCTTAGGCAATCCGGGCCATCCATGCCATCGCGGTCAGCGTCTCGTTGCCGCCGGAGTTGTGGCGGACGCGAAGCTCGATGTAGTCGTTGGCGGCCAGCGGGTACATGCCGTTGAGGTTCAGGAAGACGTTTTGCCCGGCCGTCGGATCGGGCCTGGCCTCGCGTGTCTTGGCGAGGCTGTCGGGCGTGGAGCCGTTCATGCGAAACCAGGCGTCGAGCTGCTCCTGGGCGCCCGGGTCGTGCGGGCCCCAATCGACCGCGGCGCCGAAGGCGTAGAGGCCGGCGCTCGGCGCGGTGATCCGGCTCGGGTTCGAGGCCGGGTCGTGCATCGCGGCGGTGTCGGCGATGTCTGTGGCGGTGAAGTCGACCGTCGAGTCCGTCACGTTCGCGATCGTCTGGTTCGCGGTGCGCTGCACGACGGCGTACGGGATCGTCTGCCAGGTCGGCACGTCGGCGACGGACCGGAGGATCTGATCGGCGGTCGGCGCGGCCGTCCACACGGGGACGCCGTTGTCGACGTAGACCATCGCCCCGTCGTTGCCTGACTCGAGCGCGAGAACCTCGATGAACGTGCCGGAGCCGCCGGTGTCGATGCAATACATGAGCCGCTCGGTCGTCGTGTTGAAGTAGAGCCGGCCGACGAAGTTCGAGGTCGTCGGGTCGGCCGCGCGCCGCTCGACGCCCTGGATCATGTGCGTGTGGTCGGCGCGTGCCAGGCTCGAGCTCGACCCTTCGGCGGACGCGTTGCCGTCGAGGGTGGAGCCGGAGACGCCGACCTTCACGTTCGTCGACGACTCGAGGTTGCCGTTCGCCTGCGCCAAGATGGCGTCGAAGTCCGCGAGGATCTGCGCGATCACCCGGGTATCGGAGCCGAGGGGACGGTTGGGGATCGTGATGGCAGCCATCGTCTACGGAGCGTCGAGCGGGGCGTGCGTCACCTGGAGGGCGTGAAGGGCTGCTCCGCCGACGACGACGGTTCCGAGGCCAAGTCTAGGGTCGGAGGCGGTCGTCTCCTTGGAGACCTCGACGACCTCGAACGAGACGTAGCGGCCGCGCACGTTCATGTAGGCGGGCATCCCGTGGTGGCCGGAGGCGACGTCCCACACGCCGCCGTCCCACACGCCGCCGTCCCACAGCGCGTCCGTCTCGGAGGTGCGCAGGTCGAGCAGCGCCCCCTCCGCGAGGCCGCTGTCGAAGTCAGGGATGACCGTGATGGTCAGGGCACCGTGGCCGTGGCCGTAGATGCGCCGGACGAGCTTCGGCTGCTCGATGTCGAAGTTCATGCCTCCCGAACGTCCGTAGGCGCGGATGTCGACGAGGGTGGAGGCGCCATCCACGTCCGAGCCGCCGGTGAAAAGCCTGCGGAGCCTCTTCTCGTCGCCCGTGCTCGAGTCGGCGAAGTAGAGGATGTCGCCGGACGAGGCGGGGAAGCGAACCCAGGCGGAGGCCGGCACGTCGTGGGGCATCCACGGGTACTGGCCGTCCTCGTCGGCCGGCAGGTCGAGGTAGAGCTCCATGATCCGGGTGTTGACGGTGCCGCCGACCGACGTGAAGCCGAAGAGGTAGCGGCCGTTCCAGTCGAGCCCGATCATGTTGGCGGCAGAGCCGTAGGCGATCTGAGGTGCGACGAAGAGCGGCGTCAGCTTGGCCGACTCGAGCCGCAGCTTCTCGTGGCCGTCCGTCGAGTAGATGCCGTCGGCGCCGAGCAGGTAGATCCGCTTGCGCACGTTCGCGATCGTCCGGTTGGCGACGCACCCGTGGGATCCGTCGACGAGAACGTTGCCGCCGCCGTTCGTGACGCCGGCCGAGTTGTCGTCGTCGAAGATGATCCGGTGCGTCGACCTGCTCGTGAAGACGAGGACGCCGTCGCCGGCGTCGGCCTCGGTGCCGATGTTAGGCGCCGTGCAAAGGCCGGTGAGGGCCGGCCAGTTCGGGAACGTGACGACGTTGTTGGTGTTCGTCCAGTCGGTCGGGTCGCCCGACTTCGACCACCACACCTTGCGGGCGTTGCGCTGGCCGATCCACAGACGGTTCCTCCAGACGGCCATGAGCTCGCCGAGCGGGGCGGACGCGATCGACGACGCCGACCCGGAGCCCGTCCAGCGGCGCAGCTGGTCGACGCCGTTCGACCAGTAGAGGTTGTCGAGGTACTGCACGAACGTCGGCCGCGCCGACGTTGAGAGGCCGGTGGCGATCTCCGTCCACGGGTCGCCGTCGTCGGTCGAGTAGACCTTGCCGTTCGTGCAGTAGGCGATGACGAGCGGCGTGCCGCCGGCCGGCTGGAAGACGGCCAGCTCGAGGATGTTGGCGGCGGTCTCGACGCCGACGGCGGAATAGCCGAGCCGCTTCATCAGGGCGTTCTCGACGCCGATCTGCCAGTTGAGGGAGTCGACGAGCTCGAAGCGGTGGACGAGCACCGGGTGGTCGCGCAGGTTCAGGCCGCGGCGGCCGAGCGTCAGGACCACTTGCTGGTCAGCCGGCATCGACGTCGTTCCCCAGGCGGCCGGCGAACCGGCGGCGCGGATGCTCGAGGACGTGGATGACCCGCGCCGGCCGGGCGGAGTTGATCCGCCGGTTGCGGGTGCGCAGAAGCGCTACGCCAAGATCGAACTGGTCCTTCTCCATCGCGGCCTGCCCGATCCGTTGAGCGCCGCCGGCGACGGTGGCCGCCTTCCAGCGCGCGTAGTGGACGAGCAGGTGGTAGAACTCGGGCGGGAAGCCAGCCTCGGGCACGTCCTCGTACATGGCGAACATCTCGGGCGAGCGGGCGTAGAGCAGGAAGAGGCTTCCGCCGGAAGGCGGGGTGGGGCGCACACCGATCGTCGTCCCGTACTCGTAGTAGCCGAAGAGCCCTTCCCGCAGCGCGTTCCGCGTCGGGATCCGGTCGAGCTCGTAGCCGTGCAGGTAAACCGAGAGCGTGCGGTGATGATCCGGGGGAAGCTGGTACTCCTGGGAGCCGTCGAGCGCGACCTCCGTGATTGCCTGAAGCGCCCGCGACCGTTCGCAGGCACGCTGGTACGCCTCGGAGAAATGCTCGAGGAGGTGCATGTCGTCGAAGAGCTCCTCCTCGATAGCGCTCATGCGCAGACGCATCCTCAGGAAGTCGAGCGGGGGGCTCGGCTCGATCGTCTCGGTTCCGGGTGCGGGGAGGTACGGCATCTACAGGAAAACGTCGTTCCCGATGACGGGCAGGTGGGGGCCGACGGGGCCGCGGTTGTGCGCCCGGCGGCGCTGCGCCTCGACCATGTAGCGGGCGAGGGCGGCCGACCCTACCTCGGTCTCGCCGCGGTCGAAGACGACGTTGCCATCGAGGAGGGCCTCGAGGATCTCCCGCTCCGCGCCGTCCAGCTCGAGCTCGGCCTGCGAATCGAACGCCGGCGGCCGCTGGACGTAGACGAGCGTGAGCGTGTCCGCCGCGGCGGGGGTGGGGAGCACGTAGAGGGTGCGGCCGACGACCGCGTACCCCTGCGGGCCCAGGTAGTTCGACGCGCCCGTCCCGGACAGGACGGCCATCAGCTCGGAGATCGTCAGGTCGTCGAGGGCGACCGTGTCGTTGTAGATCCCCTCGAGCTCGATCAGGTCGGCCGGCAGGTCGTACGTGAAATCGCCCGCCGTCAACGCCAACGTCGTCTTCGCCTCCCGGACGACGGTGTCGGCGGCGACGCGCTGCTGGCACGACTCGACGTAGTCGACCTGCTCCTGGAGCGAGAGGTGCGTCAGGAAATGGCTCGGCACATCAGTTGCCGTAGCCGGTTGCGCGAGGGGCACGATCCATCGACATCAGGTAGTCGCGGAGGGCGAGCACCTGCTCGAGCATCTCGGCGTCGTAGCCCTGAGTGGGCATCCCCTCGGGCGGGCCAGTGTGCGAGAGCATCGGCCGGTACGTCGGGAAGTCGAAGGAAAGCGGGGGCGCCGGGGGGCGCCGACGCCGCCGCTTCGCCCGGGCGAAGATGTCGGGGGCCGCCGCGAGGCTCGAGCTCGTGACGCCGAGACGCGCCGGGCGCTTGGCCGGCGCGTGCATGTGCTGGGCGTGCGAGTCGCGCCGCACCGGCGCCGGAGTCGAGACCGGCCGGCCTGCGATGTCGTCGTACGCCATCCGTCTAGCGGTGGACGACGAGGACCTTGAGCAGCCCCGGCGTCACCGACAGGTTGGTGGCGGCCGTGACCTCGTTCAAGACGGCCGACGCCGTACCCGACCAGTACGCCTTGATCTTCTTGTTGACCGAGTCCCAGCCGAACTTGTGGCCGGAGCCCGCGTCCATCACGAACACGGCGAGGACGGTCTTGACCTCGTTCGGGTTCGTCGTGGCCGGATCGAAGACCTCGCCGCCGGTGGCGTACGAAGTCGAGAAGGTGAAGTCGAAGAGCGAGAGGCGCAGCTGGCCGGCCAGGCTCTCGACCCCGGACCTCGGGGGCGTCGGGCTGGACTTGGCGACGGTGGGCGTGCCCATTGGATCAGTCCTTTCTCAGAGTGGGACGGAGAGCTCCGCCGCCGGCCGCTCGTCGGTGCGCGCGGTCATGCCGGACGTCTTCGGGCCGTCGATGACGGTGACGCCCGCGTGCGGCTGCGCGTCGGCGGCCTCGACGAACTCGGAGCCGTGGACCTTGTGGTTGCGGAGGTAGTCGGCCACGCCGGCGTCGTCGGTGTCGAAGATCCCCTGCGAGAACGACGCGAGCTTGCCGTAGTTGTGGTGGGGTCGGCCGTCGACGACCATCCGGCCGGCCGGCTCGATCCAGATGGCGTAGTCCTTGTACGGGCTCCAGAAGCGGAACGTCCCCTCCGGGAGAACCCGGGGGGCGCGCGGCTCGGCCGGCGCGGCCATCGTGTCGGGCGCGGGCACCGTCTTGAGCTCGTCGATCTGCTCCTGGTGAGCCACCATGATCTTCGCGATCTTGTCGAAGCCGTCGTTCATGGCGGTGGCGAGCGCGGCGAGAGGGTCGTCTGCGCTGGGCTCGTCCGTCACGGCGTCCGAAGCCACCTCGGGCTCCGGCGTCTCGATCGGGCTGGTCTCCTGCGGCATGGTGCTGTCCTTTCCTGTTGCGGGGCGGGCGCCGAGACCGTTTCCCGGCGCCCGCCTGACGCTATGAGCTCGGGGTCTAGACGATCCCCGTCAGCTTGCCGTGGGCGTTCTCGAGCGTGACGTGGAGGCCGACGTCGGACAGGTACTGGTCCTTCCAGCCGTCCTCGTCGTTGTTCTGGATGTTCGTGTGGAGCTGCGAGTCTCGCGCGCGGCCCTCGGAGTCGACCTTGAACCTCTTGCCGAGGTTCTCCATGTCGAGCGCGATCATGTGGTCGGCGTAGCCGAAGCCGCCGTAGTTGACGAGCATGTCGTGGATCGTCACGAGCAGCTTACCGTGCGTCGACTGGAACTCCTTGACCGTGACGCCGTAGGAGTCCTGGCCAACCACCGTCTGCAAGCGGCCCTCGGAGATCAGGTCGAGCTGCGAAGCCGCCCGGCGAGACGCCAGGACGAGCTTCGTGGACGACCCGTACCGGAACAGCGCCTCGCACCACGTCTCGAGCGTGGCCGCGGTCAGCGTCCCGTTCGCGTTCTGCGCGATCGACGTGATCCACGAGAGGATCCCGCCGGTCGAACGCTCACGGTGGCCGCCGGCCCCGGTCGTCTCCTTCTTCTTGCCGTGGATGAACGCGCGCTCGATCGAGAAGTTGTGCTGCGTGGCGGTCTTCCGACGCTGGTACGGACGCTCCGCGCCCCCGAAGAGCTTGTCGCCCGACAGGGACTCCGAGGCGCCGCAGGCGTCCTTGAAGATCTCCGTGTAGTTCTCGACCGTCGCCTCCGTCGTCGACTTGATCGTCGGAGCCCCGGAGAACTCCTCGGAGACCGAGCCGATGATGAAGAGGGCGTCGTTGTCGTTCATCGCCACGCCGTTGATGCCGTCGCCCGTGTAGGCGCGGATCACGGTCAGGGCGTTCGTCGCCACCGAGACGACCTTGAAGATCTCGGCGGTGCGCGGGTTGAGCACGAGATGGCCGCCGCGGAAGTACGCGCCGGTGTCGACGTTGACCGTCGTGGCCGTCGCCGTGGCGCCCCCGTTCTGGAGGTCGTGCCAGGGAAGCGGCTGGTCCTCGAGATGCTTGAAGACCGAGTTGCTGGCCTTCACCGAACCCGGACGTCGCGAAACGATCGTCAGGAACGGGGAGGCGTCGGGGTCGTACTCGAAGATCTTGTTGCGCATGTCGACGACGCGCCGGTCCTGGTTGATACCGACGGTCGACGAGCGGACCCCCGTGACAACTGTTGGTGCGGTGGGCATGTGAGCCTCCTGATCGTGGAGCTATGTGGTGGCGAGGAGGCTTCGGAAGCGGGGTGTCGGCGGTTAGCCGGGCCCGAGGCGACCGAATGCGTCACGGCCCGGGCCGATTGCGTCCATCTCTGCGATGACCGAATCGACTTCGGGCGCTACTGCACCGGAGGGTGCTGGCGTTGAGCCGCCCTCCACATGCACGGGTGGAGCAGGAAGAACCGCGGGGCCGGGAAGGTACGTCCCGTCCGTCGCGCGCTGTCGCTGGGGCGAGGTGAGGCGCTCGTACTCGCGTGCCCTCACGAAGTCGGACATGCGAGCGTGGAGCGTGGACTCGTCGATGAAGTAGGCGGCGTCGGCCTCGATGCGCTCGCCGAGCGCCTGCTGGTGGCGGAGCACCGTCTCGTCGCCGAACTCCTGCTTGAGCAGGTCGATGGCGGACTTGGCCCCAGCCTGGTAGGCGTTCTGGCGGAGCGGCGCGAGCTCCTGGTCGATGCGCGCGTTGGCCCGCGCCTCGGCCTCCTGGGCGCGCACCTCGGCGAAGTAGAAGGCGGCCTCTTCGGGCTCCTCGTCCTTCCACTGCGAGAACTGCTCGAGGGTGAGCTCGCCGATCATCTGCGCCGGCTGGGCGGCGGCGGGCGCCGGCTGGGCGGCGATCTGCTGCCTGAGCTGCCCCAGCTCGTTCGCCTGCCGACCGCGGAGCGTATCGACGTTCTGGAACGTCTCCCACATCTCGTCGACGCTCTGGAACCGTTCGGCCCACGGGGGCGGCTCGGCGGCGGGCTCGGCTGGGGGAGCCGGGGGCTCCTGTCCAGGAGGCGCGGCGTCGGCCGTCTGCGGGTCGGTCGGGACCGGGTCGCCGAACTCGTCGAGCTGCTCGGCGGGGGGCGCTTCGAGCGCGGTTTCAGACATCGGGGCTTCCTTCCTTCGGAGCCTGGGCGATGAGCCGGCTAGGGAGAGTCAAGAGCTTTTCGACCATCTGGAGCTGCGCACAATACTGTCGGTACGTGACGTAGTCCTCGTCACCCTTTAGGATCTTCGAGCGGAGGGTGGCGGCGTCGCGCTCGAGCTCGGCGACGATGTCGCGCCAGCCGTCCTGGTAGATGACGTCTTCGACGCGGCGCGCGCGGGCGGCGAGCTGCAAGCCGGACAGGGACTCGTCGTGGAGGCTCACGCGGCCGCCTGGCCGAACGGTCCGATCGGCCCTGCCGCGCCCGCGGCGCCGACGACGTCGCCGGTCGGCGCGTTCTCGCCGGACGGGCCCGACTCCTCGCCGGGGGGCGTCGCATTGCTCGTGTTTTCGAGCGCCTGCTGGGCGACCATCGCCTGGATCTGCTGCGGGTTCGCCGACAGGATCTTCTGGCGGGTCATCTTGTCGACGCCGAACTGCTCGAGCATCCACGAGGCGAGCGCGACGAAGTCGACGGTCATGCCGACCGAGGGGATGCTGAGAAGCGGCGCGAGCGCCTGCATCGCCTGGGTAGCGTCGGACCGCTTCTGGATGTCGGACAGCATCTTGTCCTGGCCGACCTGCGGGAGCGGCTCGAGACGGCCCTTCGCCTTCACCATCTCCGGCGACAGCGGCACGGGCCCTTCCTGCGCCACGGCCGCCTCGGCGCCGGCCAGCTCGGCCCACGCCTGCGCGGCTGCCGGGTCGTCCGAAAAGTCGGCGACGACCGAGGAGTCCACGTACTGCGCGTTCATCATCGCGAGCAGGTGGCCAAAACGCTTCATCGTGCGCTCGTCGAACACCTGGATCATCTCGGAGATCCGCTTGTTGCCCTCCTCGGAGATCGTCGCGATCTCTGTCGCCGTCTGCGATGAGCGGGAGGGGGCGCCGGCGAGCCAGTCGAACGCTCCGGTCGTGCGCTGCATGTCCTCCTTGATCCCCTGGACCCACGCGAGGGCGGCGCCGAGGTCGACCTGCGGCATGTTGAGCGGCTCGATGTCCTCGAGCTCGTCGAGGTCGACGTTCTTGCCGGGGAAGAGGGACAGCTGCGAGCCGAGGCCGCCGCGGCTCTTGAAGGCCGGGTTCAGCTGGTAGGTGAGGCAGTCGGACACCTGCCGGTGGAGCGTGTTGAGCGCCTCGTTCTGATCGTAGATCGTCTGGATCACGCCGAGCCCGTGCATCTGGAACGGGTGCGGCACGGGCGACCAGTCGCCGTACGGCTTGCGGCCGTGATGGAACGGGTTTTCGTCCTCGCGCAGCTTCACCGGGTCGGTGAGCGGGTTCGCGATCGCGCACAGGTAGTCGTCCGTCCAGCGCTCCCACAGCTCGACGATCCACTCAGACCTGTCTGCCCCCTCGTCCGGGCCTGCCGAAAGGGTCGCGCCCTGCTGGTCGGCGCGCGCGCGCCTGGCGTCGCGGTAGCGGCCGGCGGCGTTGTGCGCGATCTTGTCGATGTCCTTGTAGACGTCGGCGTGCTCCTCGAGGTGGCCGATCGTTACCCAGCGACGCTGCCACACGGCGCTCGCGTCGTCGATCGACTTGGCGAGCTGCGGCCACACGAAGTCGCCGCCGGCGACGTCGACCGTCTCGAAGAAGGGGGCGTTGCGGACCGTGACCGTCTGCTTCTTCGGCCGCTTCAACCGGAAGATCGCGCCGAGCGCCTGGACGATCGACTCCTCCTCGGTCTCGATCTCGAGCTCCTCCTTGACCCAGCCGATCTTCGCGACGGTGTACCCGACGATGAGCCCCTGCCGGATGAACGAGCGGGTCTCATACTCGAAGCCCATCCGCTCGAGCTGCCAGCCGACGAGGCCGCCCATGAGGTGCGCGATCGGGATGTCGTCGGAGTCGTCGAGCGCCCGGTAGGCGATGGTCGGCTCGAAGCCGACGACGCGGGGAACGATCGTCTCGACGGCGTTGTGTCCCCACGGAATGCGCACCTTCGACAGAAACGGGTTCTTAGGGTTCTCCTCGGCGGCACCGGGCGGCGACGGCGTCCACTCGCCCCACATCAGCCGCATCGTCTCGCGGAGCGGCTCGAGATCCTTGTCCCAGGTGGTGAGCTCCTGGACGAGCGCGTCGAGCTTCTTGTCACTGCCGAGCGCCACTAGAAGCGCCTCCGGTACTGCCAGGGAAACGTCGCCCACGTCCAGCCGAGATGGAGCAGGTCGCGAACGCGCATTACGCTTGCGCGCATACCGGCTAGTAGCCGACGGCCTCGCCGCCGACGGCCGGCGCGGGCTGGACGGCGGCAGGCTCGGCGACGGCCGGGCCCATCAGCATCTCGATCAGAGCGTCGAGCTGCGCCCGGGCCGCGAGTGCAGCCGAAAGCGGATCCTGCGGCGGCGCCATGCCCATCCCCATCGAGGGGTCGGGCCCCATGCCGCCCATGAGCTCCGGCGGGAGCTGCGGGCCCATGTCCCCGAGCGGGGCTCCGAACGGGGATGCGGTCGGCAGAAGCGGCATCTGGCGGATCAGGGTACTACCACGGCGGGACGTGGCACTAGTTGCCTACCCCGAGGGTGAGCAGGAACCGGGCGCCGCCTACGGCTTCGCCTGTGCCGGTCAGGTCGCCCGTGACCTGGGCGACCCCGATGACCGTCGCGGCGAGACTCACCCGCTCGGTCAGCTGGCCGGTCACGGTCGCGACCCCGGCCACGTTCGCGGCCAGGGAAACTCGCTCCGTCAGATTCGCGGTGACGACGGCCGCGCCGACGACCGCGGCGGCCAGAACGTCCTTCACCGTGAGCCCGCCCGTCACCGTGGCCGTACCGGAGACCGTGGCGGCGAGCGCCTCTCCGGCCGGCTCCGTCCCCGACAGGTCGGCCGAAACCGTCGCGGCCCCGAGCGTCGAGGCCGCGAGCGCGACCCGTTCGGTGAGGTCGGCGGTGACGGACGCGGCGCCGGCGCAGGAGGCAGCCAGGGACACCCGTTCGGTGAGACTAGCGGTGACAGACCCGACGCCGGCAACCGAAGCGGCGAGCGATTCGACGACCGCTGCGGCGGTAGGTACTCGAGCTCGTCGGACGTTCGCGGCGAGGCCGCGCATGGCCTAGGCGGGCTCTTCCCAAAGGATCCAGGGGACAGAGTTGATGTCGACGGAGAAGAGCGCGCGGATGCGAAGGAATCGGGACGCCTTGACGAGCGGCTGTGCCCGCTCCGGGAACCACAGCGAGTAGCCCGTCTGCGGATGAACCTCCTGGACGTCGAGGAGCGTCGATCCGGCGATCGACCCTTCGGCCGATCCGTTGTAGCCGGTCGCCGACGCACCGGAGACGCACAGGGACGCCTGGCTATCGACGTTTCCCCACTCTTCCGGTGAAACGCCTGTGACGGTGGCAGCCACGTCGAAGTCTCCGAGCGTGACGATGCCGGCCGGGTTCGTCGACACGACGCCGTCGAAAGAGACGCCCCAGGCGACGATGCGTATGTTCGTCGTCGAGGGGGTCGCGACCTGGAGCAGAGTCTTGATCGCCGTTCCCGTCGCCACCTCGACGGCGGCATGGGACGACTTCGGGAGGGCCATGTAGAGCGACATTAGGTGAGGGTAGCGCGCTTGGGGGTCGTCGCCTTCGGAAGATTCTGGCGGGCCTGCAAGGGCAGCGGCGCGGCGGCGTCGTCGGTCGACCCGAGCGGTGGCCTCCAACTCCAGCTCATGTCCACCGCCACACAGACCAGCCGATCGAGCGGTCGGTGCCGCTGATCTTGTCGAGGCTGAAGTCCCAGCCGTTGCCGAGCGTGATCGGCGGGAACGTGAGCTCGGCGCCGGGGATCACGCCGGACAGGTTCGCGAGGATCTGCCGGACGGCCGTGTCGGAGTCGTGCGCCTTCTCGTAGTAGGCGAACTGGAACACGTCGCCAGCGACCAGGGCGCCCAGGTCGAGGGTGACTTGGTAGGCGCCGTCATCGGTGTTAGACGCGATCGTGCTCGTGCCGTTCGTCAAACCGATCTCGGTCGTCGAGATCGTCACGCCCGTCGAGTGGAGGTAGCGGGTGACGGCCATCAGACGGGCATCCCGTAGGCGATCGCTGACCAGCCGGTGTTGGCGGTGCCGGAGCAGGTGCCGCGCGCGTAGATTCCCTCGCCGACGGTGGCGGGCCGCTCGTAACAGCCGAGCGCCTGCAAGTGCTTCACCGTCGCCTCAGACGTCCCGGTGACGATCGATTCGTCGGGGATCATGATCTGCTTGCTTGATCCGTCGCCCCGTGCGAGGTCCCAGTCGTAGGCGAGGTTCGTAGTTGTGCCCTGAGTGATGCCTACGCCGAGCTGCCACCAAAAGTAGTCGTTCGTGAGGTTCGACCCCATCTGCACGTACGTCCCCTCAGCGCCTGTGTTGCCCGGCGTCAAGTCGGTGCCCTTGCTCGAGGCGGTGACGGCTCCGAACTGCTCGACCGTGAACCCCCACTTCTGCCGCTCGGCGTACTCCTGCCCACCGAACAGCTTCACGTACACGCGCATGGTGCCGACGGTCGCGTTGTTGACGGAGCCCTGCGCCGCGAGCGACGTTCCCGACTTGATGTACAGCGGAAAGTAGTAGTCGATCCCGTCGGACGGGACGGTCGCGTTCGACGTGGCCGCCTCCGAGCAAAGCAGGTTCGGGATGATCGTCGCGAACGACGTGCCGCCCGTCGGGTCAGACCCGATGTTCACCAGCGCCGACTTGGACGTGGCCGCCACGCTGATGCCGGTGATGCGGATGAAGATCCCGAAGCAGTCCTCCGTTACGGAGGCGTCCGACAGGATCTCCGCGTAGGCGGGGAAGCTGTTGTTCCCAGGGGTGATCGACGTCCCAGGCGTCAGCGACGGGGTCGCCTGATTGTTGACCGAGAAGTTCAGGCCGCCACGGGTCGGCACGTACAGCATCAGTGCGTGTGCTCGCAGTTCGAGTAGATGTCGATGCCGTCGCCCCCGGTGCAATCGTCCTCACCCGGGCCGCCGTTTATCACGTCGTTGCCCGTGCCGCCCCACAGCTCATCGTTGCCGCCACCACCGTTGATCTGATCGGCGGCCGGGAACCCACGGATCACGTCGGCGCAGCTCGAGCCCGTCATGTTGTCGACGTGGTTGTGGCCGTCCTTCTCGACTCCGCACGAGGAGGCTGTCCAGGTGACGGTGTGCGCGGCAGCCGGGGGTGGCGCGACGGGGTCGGGCGCTGCGGCCGCGGCGGCGAAGAGCAGCACCGGCACGGCGAAGAGGATGGCTAGACGACGCATGGGTCCTCCTTGTGGACGCGGTTGTGCATCTGGAACGCCCAGCGGACGGTCCCGTCGTGCGGGCGGTCGTGGAAGAGCAGGTCGGCCGCAGAGCGGGTCGCCTGGCACACGGCCAGGGCGGCGCGGGCGAGGTCGCGCTCGGCCGTCGCGAGGACGAGACCGGCGGTGAGCGTGGCGACCTGGGCCTCGAGCGCGGAGACGCACGCGGCGTCACAGCCCGGCGGCGGAGGCGGAGGAGGAGGAGGAGGCGGCGGCGGCGGCGGCGGCGGCGGAGGGTCGTCGCCGATTACGCAGAGCGATGGGTTGTCCGGCGTGCCGTCGTCCGTGTCGATCTTGACGTTGCGTACGTCGACTGGCCGGATCGCGCCTCGCTCGCCTGCGGGCACGTCGAGGCGAACGATGAACGGTCGGCGGGCGGCGAAGCACGAGTCGATCGCGCCCGAGTCGACGGACTCGTAGATGCCCGCGCCGGTGCCGGCGTCACCGGCGGCAGGGTCGAGCCCGGCCTTCGACGCGACGATCCGACAGCGAATGCAGAGGACACGCTGGACGTAGTCGGGGTGACGGTTGCCGAGCGGCCCGCCGTTCTGGAAGCCGGACGGGTAGAAGCCCGCCCCTGCGCCCTGGCAGAAGGCGGTCAGCGTCGACCAGTCACCGATCTCGAAGTCCTCGAAGGTCGAGTCGATCATGCCGCGGATGTCGGCGCCGTCCTGATGGGCTCCGGGCCCGATGTAGCCGCAGCGGAGAAACCCCGTGATGTTCATGTCGTGCGTCGGCGGCCTCGAGACGAGCGCGTCGAACGCGGGGCCGAGCTCGCGGCCGTTGCCGTACTGGTGGACGATCAGGTCGATCGTCTCCGGGTTGCCGTCGCCGAAGCAGCCGTCGAGGGCGACGGCTCCGCGGATGTGCTGGGCGGCAGCCGAGTCGTTCGAGAGGTTCTGCTCGAGCGTGATGGGCAGCGGCCCGTACGCGGCGAGTGCGCCGGTGCAGACGAAACGCTCATTCAGGAGGTTGATCGTCGTCTGCGCGTGGGCGTTGCCCGCGAAGACGGCCGCGAGGAGCAGCACGAGCAGAGCTCGGCGCATCGGTCAGTCCTCCGTGTAGGAGAACGCGGAGATGGCGAACTCAGGGGTTTCGCCGACGTCGACCGTCCGGGAGGAGGTCAGGTCGGCCCACAGGTACATGTCGCCCGCCGAGGAGGCGGAGCAGACGCCGACGTAGGTGACGGTGACGGACCCCGACGTGGACTGCGGGAACGTGATCGCCGTCGAGTTCGTGCGCGGCGACGTCGTCCCTGAGAAGTTGGTCGTGTTGTTCGTCTTCGAGACGCGGGCGTAGGATCCGTACGTCGCCTCCGAGCCGGACGACCCGGTCGACGTGTCCGACAGGGCGGCCGTCCACAGGCCGAAGAAGAGGTTGGCCGGCGCCCCGAACGCCGTCCCGCCGACGAGCTCGGAGGCCAGCGCGTCCTCCGCGAAGTTCGTCTTCGACCCCGCCATGAGCAGGATCTCGAGCGCGCGCCGCACGCGGGGCAGCTCGATCTTCGGGAGGAGAAGCTCGGCCGCCGGCAGGACGTGGAAGCGGACGGGCTCGAGCCGGACGACGGCGAGCTCGCTCACGGCTTCCCGCCGTTGAGGAGGTACTTGATCCGCGTCCAGCCGTCTTCCTTGCCGTCGACGGACGCCTTGCCCTCGACGGTCGCCTCGAGCGGAACGATGCGGGGCGCGGAGACGCCGAGCGTCCCGCCGCCGCCGCCGGAGTCGCCGCCGACGCCGTGGTAGTAGCCGTAGCCGGCGCCGGAGGCCATGACCTCGAAGTGGCCGGAGGAGTCGTTCGGGTCGCCTGGGGCGTCGTCGATCCAGCGGAGACGGGTCTTGAAGTCGGTCGTCCCGTCGGCCTTGAGCGGGAAGTAGCCGCGGGGCGGCCCGTCGTTCGCGTTGCCGTCCCACCACTCGTAGCCGTAGGCGGGCTCGAACCGTTCGCCGACCTTGGCCACGGCTCAGACCAACGTGTAGCCGATGAGGATGCCGGTCACGGAGCCGGCGCCGGTGTTGATCGTCAGCGCCTCGCCCACGTTCGTCTCCATCCACCCGACGGGGGAGAAGGGGTCGACGTGGCCGCCGTTGATAGCCGGCGTGACCGTCGGCTCGATCGCCGTGCCGGCTCCAGCGCCCTTCGAGTTCATCCGGGAGGTCGTCGCCGTCCCGCCGACGATGCGGCGGGTCTGATGAACCCGGATCCTCTTGCCGGCGACCGCCGCGACGAGAACCTGATCGGTCTGCGACACGGCGACCTCGGCGAAGGCGTACTTGACGCCCGACGTCGAGTGGCCGGTGCTCGGAACGATCTCCACGGGCGCCACGGTACAACCACGGCAGGACGAGGCAGTACGATGCCGGGCAGCTAGAGAGGAGGTTCAAGCCCATGCGTCGCTACGTCTTCGCGGCCTGCATCGCCCTCGCGGCGGTCGGCGCCGGCTGGCACTGGTAGGCTCGGTTCGCTGGGCCACCGCCGTTTCGGCCCTTCGGGGCCGTTCGGCGTTTAGTAGCCGGTGACGGCGGAAACGGGCTTGCGATCGACCGGCTTCTCCTGCTTCGTCCGGCGCGGCTCGGCCGTCCACAGGTAGACGCCGCCGGCGAGGGCGATGACCCGGTCGTCGAAGCAGCCCTCTTCGGCCTGCGGCTTGCCGTTGTCGGCGTAGATGAACGTCAAGCATTCGGCGAGCGCGCGCGGGTCGTTCACCCACGATGTGTCCTCGCCGGGCGGGAGCTCGCGGAGCATCTGCTTGAGGCTGTCGAGCATCAGCGCGCGGCTCTCGCCGGTTGTCTTCCATCCGAGCGAGACCTTCCGCTTGTTGAGCCGACGGTCGAAGGTGCGCGACTGGTAGAGGCGCCCGTATCCGCGCCGCTTCATCACCGTCAGCGGCGTGTCGCCCCAGCCGCCCGTCACCTCGATCGCGACGAGCGCCTCGCCGTCGTGGCCTCCGTACAGCTTGCCGAGCATGAAGAGCTGGTCGCCGAGCGTGTCGCGGTCGATCCGGCCGTGCCAGGCGGCCACGACCTCGAGCCGGGAGCGGGGAAGCACGTAGGCGGCGTGGAAGTCGCCCCCGTCCCCGCCGCCGGCGGCGTCGCAGAAGATCAGGTAGTCGTCGTCGGGGTCGGGGGCGGCCCACATGGTCAGGTTGCCTCGCCTGGTGTCCTCGAAGACCGCAAACGGTTCGCCTGCCGAGTTCTTGCGCTCGACGAGCTGGCCGCGCTTCCACGGCTTCGTCTTGTCGGCCGCCCGCTTGTGCGCCTGGAGGATCGACTGCGTGAAGTACGGCCGGCCTGTCGAGAGGAAGGCTTCGTCGGGGGTGGCCGGGTACTCCTGGTGGAACGTGTCGATGTCGCCGCCGCACTCGTTCTCGATCGTCAGGCGGCGCCAGAAGAGCTGCTCGTCGTCGAGCGCGAACTCGTGGGCGAGCTCCTCCTCTTCTTCGGTGCGGGAGAAGCCGGCCCCGGTGGCGTGCCGGTAGGAGGGCTCCTCGTACCAGGCGAAGAAGATCGCCTCGTACTCGGAGCTGTCGCCTTCGGCGAGCTGCCAGCGGGTGTGGAACTCGTTGCCCATGCCGCGCGCGGTCGACTCGAGGATCACGGACGTTTCGCCGGCGCGGGGGACGACCTGGAGGATCGTGTCGAGCGTCTTCTTGGCCGACTGTGCCTGCCACAGCCCGACCTCTGAGAGGTGGAGCAGCTGGGCGCCCTTGCCGGCGCCGGCGCTCTTCGACTGCGACACCATCGACAGGCTCGAGTTGAGGCCGGGCCGGAGCCGCTGCTCGTCCGGGCTCTTGGACGGGTTGGCGAGCTCGAGCACCTGCCCCTTCCTTGCGGTGCGGCGGAGCGGGCGGACGGGCGGCGGCAGCTGCTCGTAGAAGCGCTCGGTCATGCCGTGGAGGTACTGCGCGGTCTCGTCGAGCTCGGCGACGGTGAACGCCCGCCGGTTCTCCCGGGTCGCGCAGATCCAGAAGTAGAACGCCTGCACGAGCGTCGAGACGCCCTCGCGGCGGGCCTTCAAGATGATGAACCGGATGGGGGCCCCGCGGAGCCACCTGTCGAGCAGCATGCGGGCGAGCTTCCGCTGGATCGGCTTCCACACGAAGGGGATCAGCCGGCCGGTGGCCGGCATCCCCGGCGGCGGCTTCTCCTCGATCTTCAGGCAGGTGGCGCAGTAGAGCTCGAAGTCGTCGAGGACTCCGCGGATGGCCTCTCTGGCGTCAGTCTGCACCGGCTAGGCCGGCTGGTCGGCCTTGCGGGCTTCCTCGCGGGCCGTCTCGACGCCGCGGTAGAAGCTGCGGACCTCGTCCTCGAACGTGAGCGGCTGCGCCTGGTCGGGCTTCCGCTCGATCCACCGCTCCGGCCAGCGGCGCGACATGAACGCCATGTAGCCGGCGAAGAACTTGTTGGTCTCGATGCGGCCGCGCAGGCCGATGAACCACTTGCCTTCCGCCTGGCAGTCGGCGATGTAGACCCTCTCGACGAGCTCGCGCTCGAGCGAATCGGCGTCCTCGACAGCGTCGTTCATGCCCTTCTCGATCCACGTCTCGAACGTCGCCTTGAGGATGCCGAGCTCGCCGGCGGCTCGGTCGGGCCAGCGGCCTTCGGCAGTCATGGCGACGATCGACTCGACGTGGCCGCGGGTCAGCTCGACGGTCTCTGCGGCCAGGGTGGTCATCGGAGGAATCCTGCCAGCGGCGGAGGACGATTAGCGTCCGAACGCCCACCGGGTCGGATACCAGTGCGGCCGCCAGACCTTGATGCAGAAGATCGCCTCGCAAGCGCGGGTGGCGTCCACGACCTCCATCCGGTAGGACGGCGTCCAGGGTAGGCCGTCGTCCGGGACGATCCGCAGCCGATACCAATGGCCGTCGCCGCGGCATTGCCACTCGACCCATGCGCCGAGCCGGGCATCCCAAATTTGCTCGATCGCGCCGACGTTCGAGTCGTTGCACGGGTTCATCGGTCCCGGCCGCGGCGCGATGTCGCGGCAGACGCCGAGCGCGGTACAAATCCGGTGGAGACCGGGGCCCAGCGGGGTCGCCTCGGGATGCGCGCCCGCCGGGACCGCGGCAACGGCGGCGACCAGGAGAACTGCCAGAAGAGCGGCTTTCATCGGATCAGACCGGCCTTCCGCATCGCCCGAGCTTCCGCCACGGTCGGATCCGCGGTGTGCTCCTCGAGGGCGTGGCGGGCGAGCGCGCGGGCGCTCAGGGCGGCGTCCAGGCTGGTGTACGTGAACGAGCAGCGGCCGCAGCCGACGGAGTGGGCGACGCCGGGCGGCAACGTGAGGTCGCCGAAGTCCATCGAGGGGGGCAGGTCGCCGTACTCGTCGTTGTGCTTGGAGCCGGGGATCGGCACCTAGTCCTCCTCGAACGAGCGTCCGTAGATGTGGAGCTTGGCGGCCTCGAGGAGACCGAGGATCGTCGAGAGCGGCGCGCCGGGGTCGTGGGCGTAGGCGAACTTCATCTCGCCGTCGACGTCTAGGTACTGGCAGACGGCGACGCCGCAGTTGTGTAGCGATCCTTCGGGCAGGTCGAAGACGGTCGGGATCCTCTCCGAAGACCCGCTCATCGGATCGCGAGCCTGCGGTCGAGGTCGCCGGCGACGCTCATTCATCCTCTTCTTCGCCCGGCCAGTCGCCGTAGAGCGCCTCGTGGTAGAGGCCGCCGGCCTGCCAGGACGTGATCGAGTCGGAGGACGTTTTCGCGATCCACTTTTCGCCCGATTCGTCCATCCATTCGGTGACAACGGCCCAGCCGGTCAAGACGGCCGCCCGGTCGGGCGTCGAGATCGGACCGACCTCCTGGAGGACCTCCTGAATCCGGTCGCGCTGCGGGTCTCCCGCGTCGATCACGCGGCGCTCCTCGAGGCGCTCCACAGCTCGGGCTCGCGGGGGACGCCGGTGACGTGCGGGTTCGGTGAGGTGCCGTCGCGGCGCCAGCGGCCGAACTTGTCCTTGTGCATCCCCTTCGCCTTGAGCTCGTCGCCGACGAGGCAGCGGAAGCCGTCTTCGGTGCCGTCGAGCGATCGGGGGGCGGCGACGTTCTCGAAGTGGTGGTCGAACGCGGAGGCGCTCCCGAAATCTTGGCCGCAGCGTCGGCAGCCGTTCGCGGGGGAGAGGGGGAGGTCGCGCACGCTCAGACGGCCTTCACGTTGTCGGGCTTGCAGGCGCGGCAGATGCAGTCGGGGTGGTGGTCGGCCGGCGGCGACGCAGGGCCGTCCTCACGGATGGGCCCGGGCAGCCCGACGTACGGGTCCGCTTGCGCGGTGCCGTCTCGTGCGTCGCGTGCTGGCCCTCTGACATCGTCGCCGCCGGCCGGCTTCTCCGCCTGGACGGAGACCTTCAAGTTCGACTCGCGGGCGGCGCGCATGTCCATCGCGCCCCTGGCCCATGTCGAGAACCGTTCGCCGGCGCGGATGGCGGAGGCGGCGTAGAAGTCGCGTTGCGCCTCGCTCATCCGTACGGGCTTGATGACGTTGTAGACGCCCACCGCCCGGCAATGTAATACCACTGTCGGATGGTGGCAGCCTCCTACCGAAAAGCGCTCGTGGAGTCAGCGAGGGAGCGGGTACTGGCCGCGCCGCGTCTTGTCGTCGACCACGCGGAGGCAGCGCGGGCACGCCATCAGCTGGCGGAGCTCGCCGGGCGCGAACGCCGAGAAGTTCTCCGAAGGCAGGTGGCCTTGGAGACGGCAGCGCACGCGAGCCAAGAGATGCTTCATCGAGTAGCGCCGGCGGGAATCGAACCCGCGACCTCCGGGTTATGGGCCCGGCGAGCTACCGCTGCTCCACGGCGCGGACGC
>JAIBJO010000012.1 GCA_020029615.1 Actinomycetota bacterium | reverse complement strand
CGAGGCCCGCGTCGAGGTCTCGGTCATCAAGTTCTACGCCGCGCGTGTCCTGCACGACGTGATCGACCGCGCGGTGCAGGTGCACGGAGCGCGCGGACTGACCGACGAGACGCCTCTCGCGGCGATGCTGGCGATGGCGCGCGGCGCACGGATCTACGACGGCCCGGACGAGGTGCACCGCATGGTCGTCGCGCGGCGGATCCTCAAGTCGTTCGCCGCCGGCGACGGCTGGCGCTTCGAGTAAGCCTAGACCGGGGGGCTCGACGGGATCTGCGCGGGTGGGGTCCCGATCACGATCGCGACCTCCTTCCCGTCGGTGAGCTCGATCTCCGCGGGGTCGCCTTCGTAGAGCTCGCCGTCGACGTACACAAGCACGCTCGTTCCGGGGCGGCAGTAGCCGCCGACGCAGTCGGCGTTGAGCCGGACGTCCCATTCGGTGAAGAGCTGGCCCAGGCGGTTCGGGCTCGACTGTGCCGATTCCGTGTGGACGACTCCGGTCTGGTCGTGCGTGTGCAGCGGGGAGATGCACGGCTTCGAGCACGGCGGGTCGATTCCGCCGTACGAGTCCGTCCCGTCCTCGAGGCGGCCGTGGCGAACGGCGGGATTCTCGATGTCGATCCCCAGCCCGGGTGGCACGGGCACAGGCTGCGCGTTCACGAAGACGTCCAGGTGTGCGTGGACGTGGTAGTCGAAGAACTCGTGGGTCTCGGGCGTCAGACCGGCGTCGCGCGTGAGCTCGAGCGGGTTCGGCGGCGCCGGCCACGGAATCCCACCGGACGCCGGCGTTGGTGCGGGGGGAACGTCCTCGGGGATCGCGACGGTCTGAGCGCCTCCACATCCGGCCACTGCCAGGACGACGCCGAGCGATGCGAACAGCGTGAGCACCGGGCGCGCCGACCGGTCAACGACACGGTGTGACGGACGGCGGGTCATGGCGCGTGGGTCATGGTAGGCGGCGGCGCCGTGGTCACCGTGGGCCCGGGACGCCCTTGAACTCGTAGAGCAGCGGCTCCCGACCGGGCTGGACGACCCAGGCCTCGCCCGTCCCCTCGCTCTCGTAGGCGGCCCACACGCCCTCGGCGACCTCGAACGGCTGGAGCAGCCGGAATCCGCTCGCAACGAGGCCCTGCTTGAACTCCGGGGGCGTGAGCGCGGTGTCGGCCCAGCCGGGGCACACAGCCTGGATGCGGATTCCCCGCTTCGCGAGCTGTGGGGCGACGGAGCGGACGAAGCCGACGATCGCGTGCTTCGTGAGCCCGTAGATCGGGTCGTCTGGGATCCCGACGAGCCCGGCGAGCGACGCCGTCACGATGATCGTGCTCCCTGTCGGCATGACGCGATCGAGGCGCCGCACGCCGAAGACGACACCGTCGACGTTGACGCCGACCGCGCGTCTGTACTGCTCGTCCGTGAGCGTCGCGATGTCGCCGTCACCCGTGAGAACTCCGGCGTTCAGGCACGCGAGGTCGACCGAGCCGATGTGCTCCCACGCCGCGGGATCGGCGACGTCGAACCCGTCGACCAGATCGAGCTCCTTGACGTCGAAACCCTGGGCTCGGAGCTTCGTGACGATCGCCCTGCCGATGCCTCCTGCCGACCCCGTCACCAGCGCTGTCATGGAACGAGCACGACCTTCCCTGTCGACTTCCTCTCCTCGATCAGGCGGTGCGCGTCACCGGCCTGCTCGAGCGGGAACTCTGCCCCGACGATCGGTCGGACAGCTCCGCCTTCCCACAGGCGAAGGACATCCTTCGCGGCGCGCTCGACGAGGTCGGGACTTCGCGCCAGCAAGCGGCCGAGATAGAACCCGTGCACCCCGATGTTGCGCCCCACGAGCCAGGTCGGGCTCACGTCGGCCCACAACCCGCCCGCGTACCCGACCGCGATTGCAGTCCCCAGCGGCTTCACCAGGGAGAGTGACGCGGCGAAGATCTCGCCACCGACGAGATCGAAGACCGCGTCCACGGGCTCGAGCTCGCCGATCGCGTCGTACGTCACCGCCTCGACGGCGCCGAGCGAGCGCGGGAGCTCGAGCTTCTCGGCACTGCCCGCGGCCGCAATCGGCTTCCCGTTGAGCGCGCGCACGATCTGCACCGCTGCGGTTCCCACCGCGCCCGCGGCCGCCGTGATCAGCACTCGCGCCCCGAATGCGATGCGAACCAGCTCGGTGAGCGGGATCCAGGCGGTGAGGAAGGCCATGGGAAATGCGGCGCCCTCCGCGAAGCTGGCGCGGTTCGGGAGCGGGAGGAGCCAACGCCGATCGACAGCGACTCTCTCGGCGTAGCCGCCGCCCTCGCCGCGCGCGAAGCCCATGACGCGGGCGCCGTCGAGCTCGCCCGCGACCTCCGAGCCGAGCACTGCCGGCAGCTCCGGCATCTGCGGGTACATGCCGAGCCGGATCAGGACGTCTGCGAAGTTGATCCCCGCTGCGCGGACGTCGACGATCGACTGGCCGTCGGCGGCCTCGGGCTCGGGCACGTCCTGCACGACGAGCTGCTCCGGCCCGCCGACGCCTGTGAGGACGGCCGCCCTCACGTCGTCGACACGGGGTCTGGCTGAAGCCAGACCCCAGCACGCGCGTACGTTGACTTCGACCTGGGGTCTGGCTGAAGCCAGACCACAGCAGGTGCATACGTTGACTTCGACCCAGGGTCTGGCTGAAGCCAGACCCCAGCCGGCGCGTACGTTGAGGTGGACATGGGGTCTGGCTTCAGCCAGACCCCAGCAGGCGACCCGTTTCTCACCGCCCCGTGAAGCTCGGCTCGCGCTTCTCGATGAATGCAGCCACGCCCTCGGCGCCGTCTTCGCTCGCGAGGCAGCGACGAAAGCCGTCGGCTTCCCGGCGGAGTCCCTCCTCGAGCGGGAGGTCGCGGGTCGTCCGAGCCAGCTCGCGCAACACGCCGATCGAGACGGGCGAGCGAGCCGCGATCGTCCGCGCGACGGCGAGTGCGGCGTCCTGGAGCTCCTCCGCCGGCACGACCTTCTCGACCAGCCCCCAGTCGTACGCCGTTGCGGCGTCGATGAAGTCGCCGGTCATATTGAGGAGCTGAGCCCGGCCGAAACCGACGAGCCGCGCAAGCCGCTGCGTCCCGCCGCCGCCGGGAATGAGCCCGAGCTTGATCTCGGGCTGTCCGAGTTGCGCCCCCTCGGCAGCCACGCGGATGTCGCAGCACATGGCGAGCTCGAGCCCGCCTCCGAGGCAGAAGCCGTGGATCGCGGCGACGAATGGCGTCCGTGCCGCGTCCATCCGGTGCCCGAGCTTCTGGATCCCGCGGGCAGAGCCCCCTTCGTGCATTTCCTCTGCCGCCGCTCGAAGCGCCGGGAACTCCTTGATGTCCGCACCGGCGACGAACGCGCGCTCACCTGCGCCCCTGAGCACGATCGCACGGACGGTGTCGTCGGCGTCGAGGCGCTCGACCTCCGCCTCGAGCTCCTCCAGGAGCGGAGCCGAGAGCGCGTTCATCGGCGGATTGTCGATCGTGACGACTGCCACCAGACCATCGAGCTCCGAGGAGATGAACGTTCCCATGCGTCGTCCTAACCACTCTGGTCGCTCGCGACCAGAGTGGCTGCGAAGCGCTCGCGAAGAGCCGTCTTGCGGAACTTGCCGACTGCGGTCTTCGGGATCTCGTCGACGAACTCGAAGCGGTCGGGCAGCCACCACTTCGCGCAGGTCGGGGACAGGAACTCGCGCAACTCGTCGCCTGTGGCGCTGGCGCCTTCCCGAAGCACGACGACGGCAAGCGGTCGCTCCGACCACTTCTCGTCGGGAACGGCGATGACCGCGGCCTCCGCGACCGCCGGATGCCCCATGAGGGTGTTCTCGAGCGCGACGGTCGAGATCCACTCGCCGCCCGACTTCACGAGGTCTTTCGCACGGTCCTGCACCTCCACGAACCCGTCCGGGTGAATCGACACGATGTCGCCTGTCTTGAACCAGCCGTCCTCGGTCCAGCGGTCCGCGCTGTCGTCGGACTCGTAATACGCCGACGCGATCGACGGGCCGCGCACCTCGAGCTCGCCCATCGTCCGGCCGTCCCACGGGACGAGCCCGTCCGCGCCCCGTGACCGAATCTCGACGAAGGGGATCGCCATGCCCTGCATCGCGCGGCGGGTGTACGCGTCCTGTGGCGAGAGTCCCCGCTCCTGGCCCGGCGCGCCCGAGAGCGTGCCCACGGGGCTCATCTCGGTCATGCCCCAGCCGTGCGTGATGTGCAGGCCGTGCCGCTCGGAGAACGCCTCGATCATCGCGCGCGGTGGTGCGGACCCGCCGACGGTCATCGTGCGAATCGTCGAGAGGTCGTACGCCCCAGGGTCGGCGTCGAGCGTCTGCAGGATCCCCATCCATATGGTCGGCACGCCGGCCGTGACCGTGACCTTCTCCTGCTGGAAGTCCTCGAGCAGGCTCGTCGGATCGAGATTGGGGCCGGGAAACACCTGCTTTACACCGGTCATCGTGCAGGAGAACGGAAAGCACCATGCGTTCGCGTGAAACATCGGGACCACCGGGAGGCACACGTCGTCCGCGTACATCCCGAGGCATCCGATGACCGTCAGCGCGTGGACGGCGATCGCACGATGGGAGTAGAGAACTCCCTTCGGCTCACCCGTCGTACCGCTCGTGTAGCACATGGCTGCGGCGGATCGCTCCGGGAGGTCTCGGTAGGAGAATCCCGACTCGTCGGCATCCGCGAGCAGCTCCTCGTAGTCGATCGCGCCGTCCGGGGTCGGCCCGTCGCCGACGGCGATCACGTGCTCGAAGTTGCACCTGCCGACGAACTGCTCGGCGAGCGGCCAGAGCACCTTGTCGACGACGATCACGCGGTCGCCGCCGTGAGTAGCGATGTACGTGTTGTCGTCAGGGTGAAGACGGAGATTCAGCGTGTGGGTGACGAACCCGCCGACAGGCGCGCCCATGTACGTCTCGAGGTGCTCCGAGTGGTTCCACATGAACGTCCCCACCCGATCGCCGTCGTCGAGTCCCAGCTTGCGGAGAGCCACGATCAGCTTCTTCGTGCGCGAGACGAAGTCGGCGTACGTGTAGCGATGCCAGCTCTTGTCCGGAAGGCGGCTCGCGATCTCGTTGTCGCCGTGGTGCCTGGCTCAAGCCAGGCACCCCGACGTTGTCTGGTTCGAGCAGCGATGCGGCGATCTCGGCGCGCAGCCGAGTGCTGGAGGTCCCGTAGCTCTCGATCCCGAGCGCGCGCTTGTACAGCCGATGCAGCTCGTGCTCCCAGGTGAATCCGATTCCGCCGAGGGCCTGAATCGCTGTCTCGCACACGAGGACCGCGGCCTCGGCTGCGGTGGACTTCGCCGCGGCTGCCGCGAGCGGCGCCTGTGGGTCATCGGTGGCGACGCACCACGCAGCCCAGAGCGCGAGCGAGCGCGACAGCTCGACCCGGGTGTACGCATCCGCGAGCGGATGCGAGACGGCCTGGTACGCGCCGATCTTCTTGCCGAACTGCTCCCGCGAGGACGCGTACTCGACCGCGTGCTCGAGGGCCCGTCGCCCGACGCCGCACGCCTCGAGCGCCAACGCCGCCTGCGAGCGTGTCTCGATACCTGTGAGGGCGGTCGCGTCCGACAGGCGACGTCCGGGCTCGCCGCCGCGGACGACGCCGAGCGTGCGCGTGTGATCGGTCGTCTCGAGCACCTCCCGCTCCGCCCCTTCCAGCTCGAAGATCCCGTCGCCGCCGACGATCGCGACCCGGTCGGCCGTGTCGAGATCGGGGACGAGAGGCCCAAAGGCAAGTGTCCAGCTCGCCTCACCGGAGGCGACCTCCGCACGCAAGTCGCCGGGCAGCGCGGGGAGCGTCAGCGCGACGGTCGAGAAGTAGGGGCCGCGATAGAGCGTCCGACCGAGCTCTTCGAAGAGCACGGCTTCCTCGACGAACGTGAGCCCGGCCCCGCCGTCCTCCTCGGCAATCGAAACGCCGGTCCAACCAAGCTCGGCGAGCTGCGCCCAGGACGGCTCCGTGTTCGCGACGAGAAACTCGCGTGCCTGCTCGTGAAGCGCCTCCTGCTCGGGTGTGAACGTGAAGTCCATCAGCGAGAGTACGGCAGACCGAGGACGCGCTCGGCGACGATGTTGCGGAGGACCTCGGAGGTCCCCGCCTCGATGGTGTTGCCGCGGCTGCGGAGCTGTTGGTGCTGCCAGTAGCCGCCGTACGGCGCGTTGGCCGCGGCGAGCGCTGCGTCGGGCCCCAGTATCTCGAGTGCGAGCTTCGTCACCCGTTGGTTCGACTCCGACCAGACGAGCTTCGAGATCGAGCCCTCGGGACCCGGCATGCCAGTCTTCATCAGCACCGACAAAGAGCGGTAGTTCGTGAACCGGACCGCCTGCATCTCGATCCACTCGCGCGCGATCCGGTCGCGCTGGAGTGGGTCCGCGCCGCGGTCGCGCGCGAGCGCGACCAGCTTTCGCACCTGCACCTCGAGCGCCGCCTGCAGCGCGAAGCCGAGCGTCCCGCGCTCGTGGAGGAGCGTCGTCATCGCCACCTGCCAGCCTCCGCCGACCTCTCCGAGCAGGTTCTCCACCGGAACGCGCACGCCCGTGAAGAAGATCTCGTTGAACTCGGCCTCCCCCGTGATCTGCCTGAGTGGTCGCACCTCGACCCCGGGCGACGTCATGTCGACGATCAGGTACGTGAGACCGGCGTGACGCGTCGACTCGGGATCGCTGCGGGTGAGGAGGATGCAGAAGTCGGCGAGGTGGGCGAACGACGACCACACCTTCTGGCCGTCGATGACGAAGTGGCCGTCGTCGAGGCGCGCGCTCGTGCGGACACCGGCGAGGTCGGAGCCCGCGCCCGGCTCGGAGAATCCCTGGCACCAGATCTCCTCCGCGGACAGGATCGGGGCGAGATAGCGGGCTTTGTGCTCCTCGGTGCCGTGGGCCATGATCGTCGGCCCGGCCATTCCGAGCCCGATAACGCCCACGTGCGGCGGAGCCTCCGCCCGCGCCATCTCCTCGAGGAAGATCGCCTGGTGCGTGTAGGGGGCGCCACCGCCCCCGTACTCGTCCGGCCAGGTGAGCCCGGCGTAGCCGGCGTCGTAGAGCGCGCGGCTCCACGCGCGCATCTCCGGCCCGTCGAAGCGCGCCGCTCCTCCTCGGTGCCCGCGCAATACCTCGGGGACGTTCTCCTCGAGCCAGGCGCGCAACCCCGCGCGGAACGCGGCCTCCTCGGGCGTGTCGCGC
Organism: Actinomycetota bacterium; assembly: GCA_020029615.1. Lineage (GTDB taxonomy): Bacteria > Actinomycetota > Thermoleophilia > Gaiellales > Gaiellaceae > GMQP-bins7. Next base: position 32,157 of record JAIBJO010000012.1, on the reverse strand, counting down.
AGGTCCACGAACACGATCGTAATGCGTTCGGCGCATCGGTGGTCGTTGCCACACGACTCCGGGCCGGTTTAGGGTTCGTCGCCGATGGCCCTCCTCGAGGTACGGGACGTCACACTCCGCTTCGGCGGCATCGTCGCGCTCGACGGCGTCTCCTTCGAGGTGGAAGCGGGGCACATCTCGGGTCTCATCGGCCCGAACGGCGCCGGGAAGACGACGGCCTTCAACGTCATCACGCGGCTCTACAAGCCCGACTCGGGCGAGGTCGCGCTCGACGGCAGGTCGATCCTGCGCCAGCCTGCGTACCGGATCGTGGGCAAGGGCATCGCCCGCACATTCCAGAACATCCAGCTCTTCCGCACGATGTCGGTGCTCGAGAACGTTCTCGTCGGAGCGCACGGACGCGGCCGCGAGATGGGCGAGAGGCAGGCGCTCGAGATGCTCGACGTCGTCGGGCTGCGCGATCGCGCCCACTTCCCGGCGGCCGCGCTGCCGTACGGGATCCAGAAGCGCGTCGAGCTCGCGCGCGCTCTTGTCGCGAAGCCGCGGCTCCTGCTGCTCGACGAGCCGGCCGGAGGACTGAACCACGAGGAGGTCGCAGAGCTCGGGACGTTCATCCAGCGGATCAGGGACGACTTCGACCTGACGGTCCTCCTCGTGGAGCACCACATGAACCTCGTGATGAGCATCTCCGACCACGTGAACGTCCTCAGCTTCGGCCGCAAGATCGCGGACGGCCCGCCTGCGCAGGTGCAGGCCGATCCGGACGTGATCGAGGCGTATCTCGGGTCGGACAAGGTGAGGTCGTGGCGGTGCTCGGCGCGAACGGTGCCGGTAAGACGACCACGTTGCGTGCGATCTCGGGCACCGTCTCGCGCAGCGGGACGATCGAGCTCGACGGGAAGATCCTCAAAGGGGGGCCGGAGGTGGCGGCCAAGTCCGGGATCGCGCACGTCCCGGAAGGGCGCGGGACGTTCGTCGAGCTCACGGTCTTGGAGAACCTCCGGCTCGGCGCGTACACGCGGCGCGATCGCGACGTCAAGGCGGACATCACCCGGGTCGGCGAGTACTTCCCGTGGATGGTGGAGCGCGGCGGACAGCGCGCCGGGACGCTCTCGGGCGGCGAACAGCAGATGCTCGCCCTCGGTCGGGCGCTGATGAGCCGGCCTCGCCTGCTCCTCCTCGACGAGCCGTCTCTCGGCCTCGCGCCGTTGATCGTGCGCGAGTTCTTCCGGATCGTCCGTGAGCTCAACGAGAAGGAGGGCCTCACGGTGCTGGTCGTCGAGCAGGACGCCCGGATCGCTCTCAGGGCGTCGCAGCGTGCGTACGTCCTCGAGGTCGGCCGCGTCGCGCTCACCGGGACGAGCGACGAGCTGCAGGGAGACGAGTCCATTCGGCGGAGCTACCTCGGGTACTGAGCATGCTGGTCGCCGCCGCCTTCGACTTCTCGGACTTCATGCAGCAGGTCGTCTCCGGCCTCGCCTCGGGCGGGATCTACGCGCTGCTGGCGCTCGCGCTCGTGATCATCCATCGCTCCACCGGGGTCATCAACTTCGCGCAGGGCGAGATGGCGACGCTCTCGGCGTACATCGCCTGGACGCTCATCGTGAACCACGGCTGGAGCTACTGGCCGGCGTTCGTCGTGACGCTGGCACTCTCGTTTGCAGGCGGCATCGGGATCCATCGCGCAGTGATTCGCCCCGTCGAGCGTGGCAGCGTCCTGCGGATCGTGATCGTGACGATCGGGCTGCTCGTCGCGATCAACGGGTTCGTCATCTGGAAGTGGGGCGGTGAGCCGCAGCAGCTCCAAGGCCCGTTCGGGACGAAGACGTACGACCTCGGCGGAGTCGTCGTGGCGGCGCACGACATCGGCACGATCGCTGTCGCGCTCGGGATCGTTGGCCTACTCTGGCTCTTCTTCCGGTTCACGAAGGTGGGGCTCGCGCTTCGTGCTGCAGCCGTGAATCCGGAGGAGGCGCGTCTCGTCGGCGTACGCGTGACCTGGATGCTCGCGTTGGGCTGGGGCCTTGCGGCCACGCTCGGCGCCGTCGCGGGGATGCTGACCGCCCCGACCGTCGGGCTCGATCCTCAGATGATGCAGGCAGTGCTGATCTACGCCTTCGCGGCCGCCGTGCTCGGGGGGATCGACTCCCCGATCGGTGCGGTCGTCGGCGGCCTCCTCCTCGGCGTGCTCCTGAACATGCTGAGCTACCTGAGCCAGTACGGAGCCTTCGACTGGTTCACCGAGGAGCTGCGCCTGCCGGCGGCGCTCCTCATCATCCTGGCGGTCTTGCTCGTGCGCCCCACAGGCATCTTCGGCCGGCCGGAGGTGAAGCGGGTTTGACTCCACGTACTCAACGGCTGATCGGATTCGTCGCGTTCGCGGCCTTCGTCGTGTTCGTCGCCGTTCTGCCTGCGTTCGTCAGCGACTTCAAGGCGCGCGACTACTCCTACGTCGGGATCTACCTGATCGCGCTCCTCGGACTGAACATCCTCACCGGCTACACGGGGCAGATCTCGCTCGGGCACGGCGCGTTCATGGCGATCGGCGGGTACACGACGGCGATCCTGATGGCCGGCAACGAGGAGTTCGGCGGCCCGATCTCGGGCGGGATGAAGGACGTCTGGACGCTGCCCATCGCCGGGCTCGTCGCCGGCTTGGTGGGCCTGGCGTTCGGCATACCCGCGCTGCGGCTCTCGGGCCTCTACCTCGCGCTGGCCACCTTCGCGATCGCAGTGGCGATGCCGTCGACCGTCAAGCGCTTCGAGGAGTTCACGGGTGGAGGCTCGGGCATCCAGCTCTTCGGGACGCCCGAGCTCACAGGCTCGATCTCGAACGTCGAGATCCTCGGCGTCTCGCTGACGCCGAACGACTGGATGTACTACCTCGCCTGGTCGATCGCGCTCGTCGCCTTCGCGGTCGCCTGGCTGATCCTCCGCGGCCGGACCGGGCGCGCATTTCGTGCGGTGCGAGACAGCGAGACCGCCGCTGTGTCCTCGGGCGTCAGTCTCGCCCGCTACAAGACGCTCGCCTTCGGGATCAGCGCCGCGTACGCGGGTGTCGCGGGCGGTCTCTTCGCCATCGCGAGCGCGTTCGTCAATCCGGACGCGTTCCCGATCGCGCTGTCGATCTACCTGCTCGTCGGCATCGTCGTCGGAGGCCTCGGAGGCCTCTCCGGGCTCGTCTTCGGGGCGATCTTCATCTTCTATCTGCCGCTCTGGGCGCAAGGGCAGGACCTCGGCTCGCTGCTGCCCGATCGGATCATCGTGGAGACGCAGAAACCGGGCGGTGCGGCGATCGTCTACGGCGTCATCCTGATCCTGCTCATGTTCGTCATCCCGAACGGGGTCGGCGGTCTCTTCCGTCGAGTCGGGCAGCTCATCTCGAATCGTCGCTACTCTCGGCCGAAGTAGATGCGACTTCGGTCTGGACTTCCCGTCGCGCTGATCGCGGCGCTCGTGCTCGCGCTGCCCGTGGCGCTCGCGGGCTCCACCGCCGATCCCGGCGTGAGCGCGACGGCGATCCTCATCGGCGGCACCTCGCCACTCACCGGCCCGGCGGCCTCGTATGCGACGGTCGCGCGGGGCGCTCAGGCCTACTTCGACTCGATCAACGCAACAGGTGGCGCGGCGAAGCGGAAGATCGAGTACCGCATCGTCGACGACGCCTACAACCCGGCGCAGACGGTGCAGGCGGTCCGCCGACTCGTGGAGCAGGACAAGGTGTTTGCGGTCTTCAACACGCTCGGCACGGAGGCGAATCTTGCGATTCGCGACTACCTGAACCAGATGAAGGTGCCTCAGCTCTTCGTCGCGTCGGGGGCGACGACGTGGGGGCGCGACGCGGCCCGGTACCCGTGGACGATCGGGTTCCAGCCGAGCTACGCGGCCGAAGGGTTCGTCTACGGCCAGTACCTCGCGAAGACGCAGAAGAAGGCCAGGGTGGGCGTCCTCTTCCAGAACGACGACTACGGAAAGGACCTGCTCGGGAGCCTCAAGGCGGGCCTCGGGCGCTCGGGATCGAAGATCGTCGCTGCCGAGCCGTACCAGGTGACGTCGCCCGACGTCGGCTCGCAGATCGGCAAGCTCAAAGCCTCCGGAGCGAACGTCCTCGCGATCTTCGCCACGCCGACCTTCGCGATCCAGGCATACGTCTTCGCTAACCGGCTGGGCTGGCGCCCGCTCGTCATCAACAACGCCGTCTCGGCCACCTCGAACACGATGACGCTCGCGTCCGAGGGTGGGAAGAACAAGACGGTCGAGGGGACGATCTCGACGACCCCGCTCAAGGACCCGCTCGACACGCGCTGGAAGAACGACCCCGGGATGAAGCAGTACAGGGCGATCCTTGCGAAGTACGCGAAAGGCGCGAACCCCAACGACGCGAACCACCTGTACGGAATGGCCGTGGCCTACGAGGCGGTCGGCCTCCTCAAGCGCCTGGGCGCAAATCCGACCCGCGCGGGCCTGATGGCGCGAGCTCGCTCCATCACGAGCGCCGGCAACCCGTTCCTGCTCCCCGGCGTCTCGGTCAAGACGGGCAAGGGCGACAACTTCCCGATCCAGCAGGGACAGCTAGGGCGCTGGACGAAGGGCCGCTGGGTGCCGTTCGGCGGGCTCTGGACGTCGAAGCGAAACTGACGAAGAGCCACCCGAGCGGTCGGACACGACGCGGAGGGCAGGAGCAGGCCGCGCGCGCCGGCCCGCTCCGATTGTCCGCCCCCACGAGCTAGCTCTGCGTCGCCACCGCCGACGGATCGCCGTGGAAAACCGCATCAAGACATTCCTTCCTTGCTGCCGGAGGTCTACGAGAAGAGTCCGACGATGGTCCAGATGGCCATCTGTCCGATCGTGAGCACGGAGATCGCGATTGCGGCCACCGCCATGCGCGAGCGCCCGAGTCGACGCAGCGCGTGGATCGCGAGCACGATGGCCGCGAGGCCGAGCGGCAGCCCGATCCAGAAGCCGCCCCACGGGAGCTCCCAGGCGATCGTGGAGCCGGGGATCGAGAGCAGGGCGAGTACCAGAGCGAGGCCGGGTCGCGGATGCCCCGCGGCGACGTCGATGGCTGTGCGATTGGTGGTTTCCATGATTCCTCCTCAGTCCTCGAGCGTGAAGGTGTCGACGGAGCCATGCTGGCCCGGCCTGGAGACGAAGACGCCGCGGGCGTTGGTGTAGGCGCCGGTGCCGCCGGTGACCGCTCCGGAGGTCGTCGGGACGCCCGGGCTGGCGGTCGCCTGAATAGCGAGGATCCCGTCCTTGAGGACGGCGACGCCCGAGCACGTCATGATCGACTTGACGAAGTTGCGAGCGCCGACGGTCGTGACACATTCGACGTGGAGCCTGCCGACGACCCGTCCCGAGGCAGCCGCCAGTGGATATGTGAACGCCAGCACGTCGCCCTGTGTGTTGGCGCGCTCTGACGTCGACTTTGTGTTGCGGATGTGCGTGAAGGTCGATCCCTTCTCGAGCTCCGTGAAGGTGAGCGTGCGCCCGGCTTGCGCGGACGCGCTGGTCGCGACGAGGATCGCGGCCGAGGCCACCAGGGTGGCGAGACCAACGAACGAGGCGACTCGCTTGTGACTGTACATATGCTCCTCCTTGGCGAGGTATCGGCTGACGTCTCGACGCTAGATCCGGCACTCCCAAGGCACATCGACGCGGGCACCGAAGCCGCGTCGGCGCTCCTACCGATCCGCGATTCGGTGGTAGCACCTATTGCGATTGCGACCCGCAAGGCGAAAGATGTCGTTGATGAGCGGGCTCCGGATCGCCGCGTGGAGCGTCGCGGTCGCGACGCTCCTCTTCCTGAGCTTCCCGACCCTTCTCGGCGTTCACGACAGCCTGAGCTGGGTTCCGCTCTGGCTGAAGACGTTCATCGTCGTCGCCTTCGTGGTGCCAGTTGCGGTCGGCCTGCTCATCGCGAACCGTCAGCCGCGAAACCCCGTGGCCTGGATCATGCTGCTGGGGCCGTTCGCTCTAGCCATCTCCATGCCCGTCGGACTGGTGCTCGGCGAGGGCTGGATGCTCCAGCTCGACCGAGCGAACTGGCCCCTGCTCTACGCCTGGCCGACTGCAATCGCCTTCGCCTTCCCGGACGGCCACCTTCTCTCTCCTCGCTGGCGATGGCCCGTCGGGGCGGCAGCAGCGTGCTTCGTCGCGTTCATGACGGTCGCGCTCCTCGACCCGAATCCGTTCTACGGCGACGATGCATCGGTCACGAACCCGGTTGCGGACACCACCGTCGGCGAATGGCTCGACACCGGCTGGATCTTTCTTCCGCTCATGCTCGGGATGATCGTGGGTCTCGTTGCCAGCGTCGTGGCAATCGTCCTTCGGATGCGCCGGTCGACGGGCGTCGAGCGGCTGCAGATGAAGTGGCTGGCGTGGTCGGCGGCGCTCGTCCCGCTCGTCCTGCTCGTCTGCCTCCTCTCCTCGGTGCTGATCGGCAACTCCTTCATCGACTGGGTCGTGTTGCCGCTGTTACTCGGAGTGCAGGCGGCGGTCGCCGCGTCGATCGGTATCGCGGTTCTCCGCTATCGGCTGTACGCCATCGAGCGGATTGTCAACGCGACAGTTGTCTACGGAGCGCTTACGTCTCTTCTCCTCGCAGGCTATGCGGGGATCACCATCGGGCTCGGCGTTCTCGTCGGCGGAGACTCGCCGTGGGTGATTGCCCTGGCGACGCTCGTCGTCGCGCTCGCGTTCCGACCGTTGCGTGCCCGTATCCAGGACTTCGTCGACCGACGGTATCGCCGTGCGCGCTACCACGGCGTGCGCCTCGTCCATGCCTTCGAGGACGAGGTGCGCAACGGGCTGCGTGCTCCCGAGGAGATCGGATCGGTCGTCGCTGAGTCGCTCGGCGACCCGCTCGCCGAGCTCTTCTTCTGGCTGCCGGAGACCGAGGCGTATGCAGACGCAAACGGCGAGATCGTCACTGAGCTGCCACTCGACGCGAGAGCTCGACGGGAGATCCGTCGGGACGACACGCAAACCGCGATGCTGCTCCACGATCCCACGCTGCTCGAGCGGCGCGACCTCCTCGACGGCGTGCTCTCGGCGGCCGCCCTCTCGATCGAGATGGCGCGGCTCCGGGTCGAGGTTCGCCTCCAGCTCGCGGAGGTCGAAGCGTCGCGGACGCGGATCGTGGAGGCCGGATACGAGGAGCGCCGCCGCCTCGAGCGCGATCTGCACGACGGTGCGCAGCAGCGCCTCGTCTCACTCGGCGTCCAGCTCCGGCGCCTGCAGCTCTCGCTGCCTCGTGAGGCGCAGATCCTCTCTTCCGCGCTCGATCAGATCGTCGGCGAGGTGGGGGCCGCAATCGCCGATCTGCGCCAGATCGCAGCGGGAGTGCGACCGGCCCGCCTCGACGACGGCCTGGCGGCCGCACTGCGAGACCTTGCGCGCACCTCGCCGGTTCGCGTCGACGTCGAGGCGCCGAGGGAGCGGATCCCAGCAAGCGTCGAAGCAGCCGCCTACTTCGTAGCCTGCGAGGCGATCACGAACGCCGTCAAGCATGCGTCGCCATCGAAAGTGGCGGTTCGCGCCGTTCGCGAGAACGGCACGCTGCACGTGACGGTCGCCGACGACGGCGTGGGGGGAGCGGTCGTACGTCGCGGATCGGGGCTCGCCGGCCTCCGCGACCGAGTGGCCGCACACGGTGGAACGCTCCGGATCGTGAGCCCGCGTGGTGGCGGCACGCGCGTCGAGGTGGCGATTCCGTGCGAATCGTGATCGCCGAGGACACGGTGCTTCTGCGCGAAGGGCTCGCGGGCCTGCTCGAGGACGCCGGTCACATGGTGCTCGCCCGGGTCGGGGACGCGGAGTCGCTGCTCGCCGTCGTCGCCGAGCACGAGCCCGACCTCGCGATCGTCGACGTGCGCATGCCGCCGACGTACGAGGACGAGGGCATGCGAGCCGCCGTCGAGATTCGTCGCCTCCATCCAGGCATCGGCGTGCTCGTCCTCTCGCAGCACGTCGAGAGCCGCTTCGCCGTCGAGCTCGTGAGCTCCGGGGGAGGTTTCGGCTACCTCCTCAAGGACCGCGTCCTGGACGTGGGCGAGTTCCTCGACGCCGCCGACCGCGTGAGTCGCGGCGGCTCGGCGCTCGATCCCGAGGTGGTCAAGCAGCTCCTGTCACCGCCACACGACGGTGACGCGCTCGCCGAGCTCACACCGCGCGAGCGTGAGGTGCTCGCGCTCGTGGCGGAGGGCCGGACGAACGCGAGCATCGCGAAGGAGCTCTGGCTCACGGAGAAGACGGTCGAGACCCACGTGCGCTCGATCCTCGGAAAGCTGAACCTCCCGCTGGACGGCGACACGCATCGACGTGTGCTCGCGGTGGTGACGTACCTGCGCGCGTCGGCCGCGTAGTTAGAGGTCGGCGACGGCGCGGCGTCCGCCGGCGTCGCGCCCGCCGCGCTCTGCTACTTCGCAGACCCCCAGTCGGGCGCGCTGTCCCAGCGAGCCGTCCGACTCAGTTGACGGATCTTCGTGCTGTCGCTTCGCATGACGAAGAGATCCGGCAGCCCGCCTCTGCCGCTACGGGAGAAGACGATGAACTTCCCGTCCGGCGAGTAGGACGAGGACAGGACCTCGGTTCTCGCCTTGAAGCGCGTCAGCCGCCTCAGTCCCGATCCATCGGGGCGGACCGTGTAGAGCGGTCCGTACAGATCCGACGTGGTCGAACGGAAGAGGGTCCGGCGCCCGTCGGGCGACCAGTCGGGATGGTCTCCGGCGTTGAGGTTCCAGGGAGTCACGCGGCGAACGGCGTCGCTCGCGAGGTCGAGCACGAAGATCGCCTGCTTGCCGCGAGGGGTTGCCGTCCCGTTCCACCGTCTGAATGCGATCCGCGTGCCGTCGGGAGACCACACGGGCTCGGAGTCCTCGTATTCGTGGCGCTTCGGATGCGTCAGGTGGCGGAGGTTCGAACCCGTCCGCATCCATCACCGCGACCGCGAAGTGGTCGATCCAGGTCTCACCGCCGATCTCCTCGAGGCCGCCGTACGGATTGCCGAACGCGATCTGCTTGCCGTCCGGAGACCATGCCGGAGTGTCTTCCTCGCAGATCTGGTCCGTGGCGACTCCGGGCGGGCAGCCGGGGTCGATCTGCCGGAGGTCCGAGCCGTCCGGCCGGACACTCCAGATCTCGAACGGCTTCTCGTCGAACTCCCGCACGAAGACGATCAGTGACCTGTCGGGCGACCAGTCCGGCTGAACGTCGCTCGCGCCGGCCGGCGGACGGGTCACTCGTCGCTCGCCCTTCCCGTCGACCCCGATCGTGAAGATCGAGCCGGCCCTGCCGTCGCCGCCTACGGCACCGACGGCAAATCGCGTGAAGGCGATCTCGCCGTTCTCTCCAGGCGGCGTCGCGGAGGCCGAGCCTGCGAGCGTGGCGACGCCGACCGCGAGCAGAGCAATGAAGGCTTTCATCGATGATCCCTCCTCACGCGGCACCGGTGCCGCGACGTATGCAGGTTCGCGCCTTGCGCGCGCCAGAACGACGCTCGTCACCACGATCCAGGCGAGCATCAGCAGGAGCGCGAAGAAGTCAGCGAATGGGATGAACCGCTGAGGGCGGACAGCCGCTTCGTGTCCATGATTGAAGACTCCTCTCCGTCTCGTGGCAGTTCGGACGGCCCTCGGGATCGAGAGTGACGAGCGCGAGCCTCGGTGACCATCTCCCGATCGAGCCGATCCACCTGTCCCCCAGGGAGCAATCTGTGACGTCTTGGCAAGGCCGCCCACTCTGGTGTTCTCATCGACGTGCTCGTAGGATCGGCGTGACGTGATCGGCGGCAGCCGGGGGTTGCGGTGAGCAGCTACATCGAGATTTGGGGCCGAAGCGGACGCGAGGTGCGAGCGCTCGAAGAGGAGCGGATGACGGTCGGAACCGTCGAGTCCAACGCCGTGGTCGTGGACGAGGACGGTGTCTCCCGAGTCCACGCCGTCCTCGAGCGGTTCGGCGACACGTGGTGCGTTCGCGATCTCGGTTCCCGCAACGGCACGTTCGTCAACGGAGGCCGGATCATCGGCGAGCACGCGCTCCATTCGGGGGACGAGATCCTGCTCGGACGGCTCCGGCTGGTGTTTCGCAGCCCCGTCCACGGGACCGAGACTGCCGCAATCGCGGAACCGCCGCGGGTCACGCAGCGCGAGCACGATGTCCTCGTGGCGCTGTGTCGCCCGTTGCTCGGGGGCGACGCGTTCACCGAACCGGCCTCGATCCGTGCGATCGCCGCGGAGCTCGTCGTCTCCGAGGCTGCGGTGAAGCAGCACCTCTCGCGTCTCTACGACAAGTTCGACGTTGGCGCGGAGGGCGAGCGGAGACGCGTCAAGCTCGCAAACGCGGCCGTCGCTCGCGGGGCGGTCAAGCTGGGCGACCTGCGCCCGGCGGCCGATCCGCGATGAGGACCGAGCTTCTCCGCGAGCGGTACGAGCCGCTCGAAGTGGTGGGGAGAGGCGGTGAGGGCGAGGTGCTCCGGGCGCTCGATCACCTCCACGGTCGCCAGGTCGCGCTCAAGATCAGGCCCGTCGGAGGTGACGCTTCCCGAGCCAGTCTGCTCTCCGAGGCGCGGCTGCTGCTCTCGCTCGCGCCGCACCCTGGCCTCCCGCTCGTTCGGGAGGACTTCTTCGTCGACGAGCGCTACGTCATTGCGATGGACTGGATCGAGGGCACTGACCTCGAGGCGTTGCTCGACGTCGATGGCCGCCCCGGGCTCGACCCGGCGCTCGCGATCAGCTACCTCGAACAGGCCGCCGAGGCACTGGAGCACCTGCACACTCACGACCCACCCGTCGTGCACGGAGACGTCAAGCCCGCGAACCTGATCCTCACCTCCTCCGGCCGGATCGTCCTCGTCGACTTCGGTCTGTCCTCCACGCCCGCCGACGACCTGCGCCGGGCGGGGACGGCCGGCTACGTGGCACCTGAGGTCGCAGCCGGAGGGAGACTGACCGCGGCGTCTGACGTGTACTCGCTTGCCGCCACGGCCTTGGCGCTGCTCACCGGCGAACCTCCGTCCGGGCGAGCGTCCAGCTGGGGCGCGATCGAGCGCGAGCGGATCCCGCCGCTGGAGCGGATCGTGCGCGCGAACCTGGCCACCGATCCGGGGCGTCGCGATGCATCGGCGGCCGCCTTCGTCGCCAGGCTGCAGCGATGGTGGGGCGGCGCCCTCCCGAGCGGAACGGTCACGCTCGTGCTGGCGGACGTGAGCGCCCTGCCCGCACGGAGCGCGGAGGATTCGGTGAACCAGGTCGCCCGTGCGCATCGGGGCCACTGCGTCTCACCCGGCGACGACGGGCCTCTGACGGTGGCGTTCGCGTCAGCGCAGGATGGCTTCGACGCCGCCCGCGAGCTCGCGGGTCGATTCGAGGCGCGGGTGGCCACAGTCACGGGAGAGGCCGAGCTCCGGGCCGGGAGCTACCGCGGAGAGTCGGCATCCGGGGCGGCCCGGCTCTTGAAGATGGCCGACCGGGGCCAGGTCCTGCTCGACGACCCGACCGCCGAGACGATCGATGGTCGGCTTCCGCCGGAGATCGGCCTCGCCGAGGTGCGGGACACCGCGTCGCCGGCGGGCCCGCCGGCGTGGGCGCTCGTCGCGCCCGGTCTCGCGATCCCCCCACGGGCAGGCACGTGCCCGTATCGCGGACTGATGGCCTTCGGGTCGGAGGACGGTGACCTGTTCTTCGGACGGGAGGAGGTCGTGGCTTCCGTCCTCGAGGGGCTCCTCGACAGTGGCTTCATGGCCCTGGTCGGCGCGTCGGGGAGCGGGAAGTCGTCGCTGGTCCGTGCCGGGCTCGTCCCGTCGTATCTCCGAGCGCGGGAAGGGCCCGTTGTGGTGATGACGCCCGGCGCAGATCCAGAAGCGGAGCTGAGCCGGTCGCTCTCCGCAGGCCCGCCCTCGCTCCTGGTCGTGGACCAGCTGGAGGAGGTGTTCACGCTCTGTGCGGACGAAGCGAGCCAGGCCCGCTTCATCGACGCTCTGATGGAACTGCGGGAGACAGGCCCCGTGTCGATCGTGGTCGCCCTCAGGGCGGACTTCTACGGACGATGCGCCAACTATCCTCGTTTCGCCACCGCCCTGGCCGAACACCAGCACCTGCTGGGACCCATGCGGATCGATGAGCTTCGCCGGGCGATCGAGAGTCCCGCCCGCGCGGCGGGACTTCGACTCCAGGACGGCCTGGTCGACTCGATGCTGGCCGATGTCGAAGGTGAGCCCGGCGCTCTCCCGCTGCTCTCCCACGCCCTCTACGAAGCGTGGGGCCGCCGGGATGGTCGGGTCCTCACCCTGGCGGGCTACCGTGCGGCCGGCGGTGTTCGAGGGGCGATCGCTCACACGGCCGAGGAGGTCTTCGTGGGCTGCAGTCAGCACGAGCAAGTGCTCATGCGGCGGATGTGCCTCCAGCTCACCGAGCTGGGCGAGACGACAGAGGACACGCGAAGGCGGGTCCCGCTGGCGGAGCTGACATCGGAGGGCAACGGCGGCGGTGAGGCGAGCGCCGTGCTCGAGCAGCTTGCGCACGCCCGGCTCCTGGTCGTGGGCGACGGCTCTGCTGAGATCGCGCACGAGGCCCTGATCCGCGAATGGCCCCGGCTGCGCAGGTGGCTGGCCGACGATCGTGAAGAGCTCCTCACGCTCCGGCAGCTCTCGACTGCGGCTCGCTCGTGGGAGGAGAACGGACGCGACGACGGGGATCTCTACCGGGGCACTCGCCTGGAGGCCGCGTTGGAGCGCACGGGTGCTCAGCAGCAACTCGCGGCAGTCGAACGCGAGTTCCTGGAGACGAGCCGGGACGCCAAGGAGCGCGAGCTCCTGAATGCGCAGCGCAGGGCCCGTCGTCTGCGCGCCCTGCTCGCGATCGTCGCAGCGGCGCTGGTGGTGGCGCTGATCGCCGGATCCTTCGCGCTCGTCCAGCGCGGAAGCGCCCGGCACACAGCCACCGTCGCGCAAGCCGGACGTCTGGCTGCGCAGTCGCGCGAGGTCGCGGCGCAGCATCCGGACCTGGGGCTCCTGCTCGCACTGGAGGGAGGCAACCTCGACGACTCCGTCGACTCGCGGGGCGCGCTCCTCGGCGCGCTCGAGCACGGCTCGCGGATCCATGCGTGGCTCCAGGAGTTCGACTCGCCCGTGGTCGCGACCGCGTTCAATCCGAGCAGGACGCTCCTCGCGACCACGACGATCAAGGGAACCACGCTCTACGACACGCGTACCTGGAAGCTCGTCGGCCCCCCTCTGCACTCGTCGCAGGGCGGCTGGTCGGGCGTCGACTTCAGCCCCGACGGACGGACGCTGGCGATCGCGGGCGACAAGGGCCGCGTCGAGCTGTGGGACGTGTCGACCCGAAAAGAGCTCAAGGAGCTGAAGGATCCGGCGGCGACACACGATCAGCCTGCGCTCTCGACCGTTCGCTACAGCCCCGACGGGAGCGTCATCGCTGCGGGCCCGGTGGAGACGAACCACGTCACGCTGTGGGCTACCGCGACCGGTCGGGTAATCGGTCGACCGATCACCGTCAAGCCGCCGGGGTCGGGCGGCGCGCAACGGATCTCCTTCAGCCCGGACTCGAAGCGGATCGCCGTCCCGGGCGGCTCCGGGACCGTGGGGATCTGGGAAGTGGCCTCGGGGCGCCGAGTCGGTAAGCCGCTCACGATCGGGACCGACGACGTCGAGGCAGCGATCTTCGCCGAGGGCGGCCGCACCGTGATCGCGAGCGATGACTCGGGCTCGGTGTCCATGGTCGACGTCGGGACAGGACGACCCCGCCGTCCGCCGCTCTCGGTCGGCAACCTGCCGGCCGACTCGCTGGATCTCAGCCCGGACGGGAGGCTGCTGGCCGCGGCGACGTTCGACGGATCGGTCTTCGTGTGGAACGCGAAGACCGGAGAACCGTACGGCCCTCCGCTCAGGGTCGACACGAGCCCGGTCAACGAGGTCGCTTTCAGCCCCGACGGCCGGACGCTCGTGAGCGCTCACCAGCAGTCTGCGGTCGTCTGGAGCATGGACGGAGAGCAGGCGCTCGGAAAGCCGATCGACGGAGGGATCGACCTGACCACCGACGTGTCCTTCAGCCCCGACGGGACGCGGCTCGTCGCCGGGCAGTTCGACGGAGACGTGGTCGAGCACGACACGTCGACGCGACGGCAGGTCCGTCTGCTGCACGTCGGCTCGATCGTCACTTCCGTCGCCTACGCTCCCGTCGGGAAGCACGTCGCCGTTGCAACGATCGACGGCCGGGTTCGGCTCCTGGATCCGAAGAGCAGGGCGACCGTGGACTTCCCACTCGACAGGGGGAAAGCAGCCGTTTGGCAGGTGGCGTTCAGCCCGGACGGTCGGCTGCTCGCAGTCGTCGTGGATCCGAACGGTGGCGGTGACAGCTTCTACGCCCAGCAACGGCAAGGCGAAGTGCAGCTCTGGGACGTGGGCTCCCGGAGTCGGGTGGGGCGGACGATCGTGCCGGGCGCCGGATCGGTGTTCGCCGTGGCCTTCAACCCGGACGGCACGCTTCTGGCGACCGGCAGCGGCGAGCGGCTCGATCTGTGGGACGTGACCACCCAAGCACATCATGGAAAGCCCATGAGGGTCTCGGACGACGGCGTCCTGAGCGTTGCCTTCGATCCGACTGGCCGGCTCATCGCCGGCGGCGGTGCGACCGGTCCGGCCCGCGTCTGGCGCGCTTCGGATCAGCGACCGGCGTTCCCGCCCCTCACCGGACATGCTGGCCCGATCACCGGCGCGGCCTTCGATGCGGCCGGCTTGTTACTCGCAACCACGAGCCTGTTCGGCGGGACCAGGCTCTGGGACCCTCGCTCGGGCCTCCGCTACGGCGAGGAGCTGATCGGAAGCACGAGGTGGCTCGGACCGCATGCGCCGACAATCGACCTCCCGTTCCTCGGGCTGCGAAACGCGTTCAGCCCGGACGGCAAGCTGCTGGCCGTCTCGGGAGTCGAGACGCTCGGGATGCTGTGGAACGTCGATCCGGCGGTCTGGCGGCAGCGTGCCTGTGCGGTCGTGGGCCGCAACCTGCGCCGCGAAGAGTGGAAGCTGTACCTGCCGCCGGGGACGCCCTCTCGCGCGACGTGCCCAGAGTGGCCTAGCGGCTGAATCGGTCAGCCGGTCGGCAGGGCCACCTTGCCGAACGGTCAGAAACTGTTCCCTTCGCGCAACGGAGGTCGGGCATCCCGAGGGATCGTCGGCGGAGCTCGAGACCGGCACCCTGATCCCTGACCGACAACCGCACTCGGTGCGGGATCTCAAATGGGAGGTGCGCGATGAGAACACTGAAGACGACATCGATGCGGCGACCACGCTCGACCCAACGCCAATTGTTCGGTGCAGCGCTCGTCTCGAGCTTGGCGATGGCAGCGGTTCTCGCGCTTCCGGGCAGCGCGACGCCGCGGTCCGCAGCGCTATCTCCTCAGAACTACTACCTGGCGCTCGGGGACTCGATTGCGTACGGCATTCAGCCGACGAAGGTCAAGCCCGGCGCGGGGCCGTCGGCGTTCCGAACCGGGTATGTCGACGCCTTCGCCGCGCGTCTGCGAAAGCTCTCGCCGAAACTGCAGGTCGTGAACTACGGCTGCCCGGGAGAGTCGACCCGGACGTTCGTCGCCGGCGGATGCGAGGGGCGCGGTGACGTCAAGGCGCTGCACGACGCGTTCCGGGGATCGCAGCTCGACGCCGCGCTGTCCTTCCTCCGGGCTCACCCCGGAGACGTCAGTCCGATCACGGTGACGCTGTACGGCAACGACTGGCTTCCGGTCTTGCTGGACACCTGCAACGCGAAGGTGGCGTGTGCGCGCAAGCAGGCGCCGAGTGCGACCAAGGCGTTCGCTTCTCGTCTCACCGCGATCCTTCGACGGATTCGAGCGGCCGCGCCGGACGCGGAGATCATCGTTACGGGAGCGTGGAACCCCGATCCGAACTCGCTCGGGCAGCTCGAGGCGGTCTATCGGTCTTTCGAGACGTCCATCGCACGAGCAGCCACCGCAGCGGACGCGCGGATCGCGCGGATGCTCCCCGTGTTCAACCCCACCGGGAGCCTGCAAGCCCGGAAGGCCAGGCTCTGCGCGTTCACCTTCATTTGCTCGAAGGGCGATCCCCATCCGACCGATGCCGGGTACCGCGCGATGGCCGACGCGATCCTGGCGGCGTCGGGCTACCCGCGAAAGCCGTAATTGCTCATGCGCCGAGCGGGCGGCCTGGTCGACGACCCGCCCGCGTGTGTCGTCAACCGAAGGAGGGTTCGATGCGTCTCCGATTGAGAACGAAGGGAAGGATTGCTCTCTTGTCCCTCGGCGCCATGGGCGTCGCGGCGGCCCTGGTTGCGGGGCTGAGTCTGGACGCCTCGGCGTCGGCCAGCCGACAGGCACGGACGGGCTGCGCGCCGAGCGCGACCATTCTCGGGTCGCCGCGTGCAGGCGCGCAGGAGGTTCAGGCGAAGGCGTTGAACGATCGTGGCGACATCGTCGGCTTCGCCGACAGCGGGGGCGGGACGCCCCAACACGCGATCATGTGGGAGGGCGGAAAGGCAGAGGGCGCCGTCGATCTCGGTGTGCTGCCCGGATACGTCTCCTCGGAGGCGTATGGAGTGAACAACCGCCGCGTCGTCTTCGGCCTGCTCTACGACAAGCAGGAGCGCACGTTCCCGTTTCGCTGGAAAGCCGGTCGCATGACGGTGCTGTTGGGGCCGAACGGCCGACGACAACAGGCCGACCAGCCCGATGGGAACACGATCAACGACCGCGGGCAGATGGCAGCCACGCTTGTGATCGCGGGGCAGAGACAGGCGGTGCGCTGGTCGCCCGCGGGCAGGGCAACAAGGCTCGAAGGGCTCGACGGCGACAAGTGGACGAACGCCTTCGGCATCAACGACGACGGCGTCGTCTCGGGCTGGTCGCGCACGCTGCCCAAAGAGGACGACGAAAACAACCCCGTGATCTGGACGTCGTCCGGCAAGGTCGTTCCCATGACGACCGCCCCGGGCCGCGCCGACGGTGCTGCCGAGGCGACGAATCGATCGGGACTGACCGTCGGATATCTCGGCAACATCGGCACCGACGGCATCCCCGGCGTTCCGAATAACGACCCGGAGCGGGACAATGCCGTGGTCTGGTCGTCTCGCGCGGCAATGCCACGCATGCTGGGCCGCCCTGCTCGCGTGCACGACTTCGCCGAGCTCACCGACGTCAACGACCGCGGCCAGGCCACCGGCATGTCCGGCCACTTCACGAATACCGGATTCCTCGCGGCCGAGCCGCGAATCTGGCGGACCGGATGGACGGCACTGAGGCCGCTCGCGATCCCTGCTGCGTCCCGGAGGAGCCGGGTCGTCGTCACCGACCTGACCGACATCAACAACCGCGGCGACATCGTGGGCGACGTCTACGGGCTGACCGGCATGGACTACTCCAAGCTCCGCCGCATCGACCCCGTGCTCTGGGCGTGCGCCTTCGGCGGGTGATCTGAGCAGGCCCTCGCCGGGGACGCCAGCGACGCGCTCGCGAACCACCGAGCGGCAGCTGACGTCCTCGGCGAGGAACGCTCCCGGCGCACGCACTCGCTGCGCCTCGACATATGCTCGGGCAGACCGTGAGCGTCGTCACCGACATCACCTCGGCGTCACTCGAGGAGCTGCTCGCGGAGGCGCGTAGTCTGCGCCCCGGCCGGCTCGTCACGTACTCGCCGAAGGTCTTCATCCCGCTGACGACGCTCTGCCGCGACGTCTGCGGCTACTGCACGTTCGCCCGGCCGCCGCGACGCGGCGAGCGGGCGTTCATGACGGAGGAGGATGTGCTCGCAATTGCCCGCGCGGGCGCTGCCGCGGGCTGCCGTGAGGCCCTCTTCACACTCGGCGACAAGCCCGAGCTGCGCTACAAGGTCGCGCGCGAGGAGCTCGCCGCGCTCGGATGTGAGACGACGCTCGAGTACCTCGAGCGCTGCGCGCGGCTCGTGCTCGAGGAGACGGGGCTGCTGCCGCATCTCAACCCGGGCGTGATGACCCGCACCGAGCTGGACGCCCTCCGACCGGTGTCGGCGTCGATGGGGATCATGCTCGAGACGACCGCGGAACGCCTCGGCGCGAAGGGCGGCCCGCACTGGGCATCGCCCGACAAGCTCCCGGCCCGGCGGGTCGAGACGATCCGGCTCGCCGGCGAGCTCCGGATCCCCTTCACGAGCGGGATCCTCATCGGGATCGGGGAGACGCGCGAGGAGCGGATCGACGCGCTGCTCGTGCTGAAGGCGCTCGGCGAGGAGCACGGGCACCTTCAGGAGGTCATCGTCCAGAATTTCCGTGCGAAGCCCAGTACACGGATGGCGTCGCACCCGGAGCCCGCCCTCGACGACCACCTCTGGACGATCGCGGTCGCGCGGATCCTGCTCGGCTCGTCGTGGCACGTGCAGGCGCCTCCAAACCTCGCCTTCGACGACTTCCCACGCCTCCTCGACGCCGGCATCGACGACTGGGGCGGGGTTTCGCCGGTCACCATCGACCACGTGAACCCGGAGGCGCCCTGGCCCGAGCTTGAGCGGCTCGCCGAGGCGACCCGTTCGCGTGGGCTCGAGCTCGCTCCGCGGCTTCCCGTGTACCCCGAGTACATCGACGAGCAGTGGCTCGATCCGGCGGCTGTGCCGTTCGTGCGCCGCGCCTCCGACGCGGTCGGGCTCGCCCGCGACGACACGTGGGCGCCTGGCGACCCGGTCGCGCCGCCGTTCGTGGTTCGCCGAGACGCAGCGCCGCTCGAGCTCAACGGCCACGAGCTAGGCGAGGACGAGATCACGCGCCTGTTGGAGGCCCGCGGGGAGGAGGCACAGCGTGTCTTCGCAGTCGCCGACTGCCTGCGGCGCGAGGTGTGCGGTGACGAGGTCACCTACGTCGTGACCCGCAACATCCAGTACACGAACGTCTGCTACTTCCGGTGCGGCTTCTGTGCGTTCTCGAAGGGGAAGCTGGCGGCCAATCTGCGCGGCGCCCCCTACCTCGTCCCGCTCGAGGAGATCGTCCGCCGGAGCGAGGAGGCGTGGGAGCGCGGAGCGACCGAGGTGTGCCTCCAGGGCGGGATCCATCCCGCCTTCACGGGCGACTACTACGCCGAGGTCGTGCGCGCGATCAAGGAGGCCGTCCCCGGGATCCACGTGCACGCGTTCTCCGCGCTCGAGATCTGGCAGGGGGCGGCGACGCTCGAGCTCTCGCTCGAGCAGTACCTGGGGTGGCTCGGCGAGCTCGGGCTCGGCTCGCTCCCGGGGACGGCTGCCGAGGTGCTCGACGACGAGGTCCGGCGCGTGATCTGCCCCGACAAGGTGACGACCGCGCAGTGGCTCTCGGTCCACGACGCAGCACATCGCGTCGGGCTGCGCTCGAACGTCACGCTCATGTTCGGGCACGCCGACACGCCGCGCTCGTGGGCGCGTCACCTCCTGCGCGCGCGAGAGCAGCAGCGCCTGACGGGCGGCTTCACCGAGTTCGTGCCGCTGCCGTTCGTCCCGATGGAGGCGCCGATCTACCTTCAGGGGCGCGCGCGGCGTGGGCCGACGTTCCGCGAAGCGCTGCTGGTGCATGCGGTGGCGCGGCTGGCGCTCCACCCCGAGATCACGAACATCCAGGCGTCGTGGGTGAAGCTTGGCCCCGAGGGCACACGGCAGGCGCTGGACGCCGGGGTGAACGATCTCGGCGGCACGCTCATGAACGAGTCGATCTCACGCTCCGCCGGAGCCGCGTTCGGCCAGGAGCTGCCTCCCGAGCGGATGGAGGAGCTGATTCGCTCGGCGGGACGCGTGCCGCGCCAGCGGACGACGCTGTACGACGACGCGCCGAAGGAGCGGGTGGGCGCGTCGTTCGGCGCAGAGCCGCTCGCCGAGCCGTTGAACCCGCCCGTGAATGACGCCGGCCTCGTCGCACCCCCGCGTCTCGTCCGGCCTGGGCTACTGGCTGCGGCCGGAGAACGGTAGTCGCACGAGGACGCCGGGAAGACCACGCCGGCTCGTCCGCAATGCTTCACGAAGTGCGTCAGCCGCCCCGACGCCGGTGAGGCCGTCGCCGTGCCCGACGAGGACCCGGTCGGGCTCGAGCTCGCCGAGCGCTTTCGGCGGTGTGAGCCTGAGAAACACGTGCACTCCGAGCGGCGCCAACCCGGCGGTGTAGAAGCGGTTCGTCCCGAGCGCGTCCGCCACAACGAGCGTGCGCGTAGCGGGCCACCACAGGGCAGACTCGCGCCAGCGCTTCATGCGCTTGACCGGTACGAACTCGAACGGGCTTCCCGCAAGGTCGTCGGGCGCGACGACGCGAGGCACGCCCAGTCGCTCGGCAAGCGCAGCGCAATCGCGATCGTGGCGGTCGAGGAGCTGAACGACACCGGCGGGGTCGCCGAGCGCCAGCGCGCGGTCGATCGCATCCGGCCAGTCGAGTGGGTCGACGAGCCAGACGTTCCCGTTGGCCGCCAGGGCGTGCGAGGTGCGGGTCGTCGCCTCCTCGGCGATCCAGCCGAAGCCGTCCTGCCCGAGGTCGTCGCAGAGTCGGAACGTCACTCCTCCTCCAACGCCAGCAGATCCTCGACGGTCTCGCGACGTCGGATCAGACGAGCGTTGCCGTCGCGGGCGAGGACGGCAGCGGGTCTCCCGACGCCGTTGTAGTTCGAGCTCATGGCGAGCGTGTAGGCGCCCGTCGCCGGGACAGCGAGGAGATCTCCACGGCGAGGAGCGGCGATCGAGACGTCGTCGATCAGCACATCGCCCGACTCGCAGTGCATGCCGGCGACGCTGACGGCATCGGTCGCGGGCTCGTCCGCGCGGGTCGCCGAGAGCGCGGTGTAGCGTGCGTCGTAGAGCTGTGGTCGCGGGTTGTCCGACATGCCACCGTCGACGGCGACCCAGGTTCGCTCGCGAAGCCGCTTGACCGCACCCACCGTGTAGAGCGTCGCTCCGGCCCGTCCGACGAGACACCGTCCCGGCTCCAGCCAGACCGCCGGCTCCGCGAGCCCATTCGAGGCGAACGCGTAGCGTGCCGTCGCGGCGGCCGTCGACGCCAGCTCGACCGCGTCGGGGACGGCGTCCTCGGGATGGTGCCGGATCCCGAAGCCTCCGCCGAGGTCGGCGACCCGCGCCTCCCAGCCGAGCGAATCGCGGCACTCCGCCGCGAACTCGGCGAGCCGGCGAATGGTCTCCGCCTGGGCGGTGAAGTCAGGAAGCTGGGAGCCCACGTGGACGTGCAGGCCGAGGACCTCCAGCCCTCGCTCGAGCGCGTCGCCGACGAGTGTCTTCGCTTCGGCGGGCGGGAGCCCGAACTTCGATCCGTGATGGCCGGTCACGATGGCTTCGTGCGTGTCGGCGTCGACTCCGAGCGTCACTCGGACGAGAGCACGCTCGACTCCGGCAGCCGTCGCGAGCGCGGCCTCGTCCGGTGCGTCCAGCACGACGACCGTGCGCATCTCGGCCGCGAGTCGGAGGAACTGCGCGTCCTTGTTGTTGCCGTGCACGACGAGCTCGTCGCCCGAGAGCCCCGCCGCGCGGGCAAAGGCGAGCTCACCGGCCGAGGCCACGTCGGCGCCGAGACCTTCATCGCGCAGGAGCCGGAACAGTGCGACATTCGGAAACGCCTTCGTTCCGTAGAAGACGCGTCCCTCGCGTCCCGCCGCCTCCCTCAGCGCCCGCGCCCGCAGGCGGAGGGTCTCCTCGCAGTAGACGACGAGAGGTGTGCCGAAGCGCTCCGCGAGCTCGGCTGCGCGCACGCCTCCGAGCATGAGCTCGCCGTCTGCGATGCGCGCCGACTCGGGGAAGAGGTCGAGCATCCGCCAAGTCTGCCTGGTACCGTTTTCGACTCGTGAAGCGGCTTCTCGCATAGGTCAGGGGACGAGCGTGGCGACAGCTGCGTGCGTTCTCGTGAAGCCTCTCTCCGAGAGGCTTTTTTGTTCTGAGTTCCACGTCAACCCCGGCGACTGAGGCGATCGATGAAGCGGTACGAAGCGAACGCGATCGAGGCGAAATGGCAGCGCATCTGGCGCGAGCAGCACGCCTTCGAGGTCGCCAATCCCGCGCCCGGGAATGCGGAAGGTGCCAAGTCCTACGTCCTCGAGCAGCTCCCGTACCCGTCCGGGACCCTCCACATGGGCCACATGCTCCCGTACACCATCGGCGACGTCGTCACGCGCTTCCGGGCGCGCAACGGATTGCACGTCCTCCATCCCCAGGGCTTCGACTCGTTCGGGCTCCCGGCCGAGAACGCTGCCATTCGAGAGGGCGGCCATCCGCGCGAGATCACCGAGCGCAACATCGCGCACATCAGGGCCTCGATGCGACGCGTCGGCTGGGCGTACGACTGGACGCGCGAGCTCTCGACGCACGAGCCGGAGTACTACCGCTGGCAGCAGTGGCAGTTCCTGAAGTTCCACGAGCGCGGGCTGGCCTATCGAAAGGGCGCGCCCGTGAAGTGGTGCCCGTTGGACCAGACCGTGCTCGCCAACGAGCAGGTCCACGACGGCCGTTGCGAGCGCTGCGGCACGGAGGTCGAGTCTCGCCTGATGGAGCAGTGGTTCTTCCGCATCACCGACTACGCGCAGGCGCTGCTCGACGACCTCGAGACGGTGGATTGGCCGGAGTCGATCAAGGCGCGTCAGCGCAACTGGATCGGGCGCTCGGAAGGCGCCGAGATCCTCTTTCGCATTGACGAGCTCGACGTGGACGTGCCGGTCTTCACCACGCGGCCCGACACGCTCTACGGCGCGACGTTCTTCGTCCTCGCCCCCGAGCACGAGCTCGTCGCCAGGATCGAGTCGGACGAGGTTCGGGACTACGTTCGGCGTGCTGCGGTCAAGAAGACCGAGGAGCGTGCCGCAGCCGTCGAGAAGACCGGCGTCATCACAGGCCTGCATGCGGTCAATCCTGTGAACGGAGAATCCCTACCCGTCTACGTGGCGGACTACGTGCTGACTGACTACGGCACCGGAGCGATCATGGCCGTGCCTGCGCACGATCAGCGCGACTTCGACTTCGCCTCGGCGTTCGAGCTCCCGGTCAGGCATGTCGTTCGCCCACCGGACGTCGACGTCGACGAGCGCGCGGCTTACGTCGAGCACACGGAGGGCGAGGTGCTCGTCAACTCGGCCGAGTTCGACGGGCTCCCGGCGCCGGAGGGTGGCCGCCGGATCGTCGAGAAGCTCGCCGCGGATGGTCGCGGGCGCTTTGCGATCAACTACCGCCTGCGCGACTGGGGCTTCTCACGGCAGCGCTACTGGGGTTGCCCGATCCCGGTCGTCTATTGCGAGGGATG
This sequence comes from Actinomycetota bacterium, assembly GCA_020029615.1. GTDB lineage: Bacteria > Actinomycetota > Thermoleophilia > Gaiellales > Gaiellaceae > GMQP-bins7. The sequence continues at coordinate 8,896 of JAIBJO010000012.1, read as the reverse complement.
CGGGATCGTGCCGGTGAAGGAGGACGACCTACCGGTTCTCCTCCCGGACGTCGAGGACTACAAGCCCAAGGGCCGGCCTCCTCTCGCGCAAGCCGAGGACTGGGTAAACGTCGCGTGCCCGCGCTGCGGTGGTCCGGCGAAGCGCGAGACCGAGACGATGGACACGTTCGTCGATTCGTCCTGGTACTTCCTGCGCTACTGCGACGCGCGCAACGACACTGCGCCGTTCGACCGCGCGGCCGTGGACTACTGGAACCCGATCGACCTCTACATCGGCGGCGTCGACCACGCGACGATGCACATGATCTACGCGCGATTCTGGGTCAAGGTCCTGAACGATCTCGGCCTGCTCGGCTTCCGAGAGCCGTTCGCGCGCTTCTACTCGAACGGCTGGGTGACGACCGGGAAGACGAAGATGTCGAAGCGGGCCGGCAACGTCGTGGGACCCGACGACTTCGTCGAGCGTTACGGAGCCGACGCGTGCCGCCTGAACATCCTCTTCCTCGGCCCCGCCGACCAGGACATCGAGTGGACCGAGACGAGCGTGGAGGGCATGACCCGGTTCGTGCGGCGCATGTGGCGCGTCGTCAACGAGGTTGCCGAGGTCGCCCCCACGGGCGCGCCTGCCGGTGGGCCGCTTTCCCGGAAGGCGCACTGGGCGATCGCCAAGGTCTCGGACGACATCGGCCGCCGCTTCGCGTTCAACACCGCGATCGCGGCCGTCATGGAGCTCGTCAACGAGCTCTCACGCGAGCCGGCCGGGCCGGACTCGCTGTTCGCGGCCGAGACCGTGGTGTCGCTGATCCAGCCGTACGCGCCCCACGTTGCGGAGGAGCTCTGGGAGCATCTCGGTCGCGAGCGGCTGTGGGAGGCGCCGTGGCCCGTCGCCGATCCGGAGCTGCTCGAGGTCGACACGGTCGAGGTCGTCGTCCAGGTGAACGGACGCGTGCGCGAGCGCTTGCGCGTTCCACCCGACACGCCCGACGACGAGCTCGTCGAGCTTGCGCGCGCGTCGGAGCGCGTGCAATCGTACCTCGACGGCGGCGAGGCGGCCCGGACGATCGTCGTTCCGGGCAAGCTCGTCAGCTTCGTCACCTGAAAGACGCGGCCGTGCGTCGGCCGTCGAGGGCCGCGCCGTGCTCCATTGGCACTGGTTCGGCACGAAGGCGTGTCCCACCCGTGAGCTCTCCGAGGCGACGATCGACGCATGCCGTTCGCCGTCTCGCGGTCGACTGCGCTCGTCGCGCTCAGTGCGCTCCTCGTCGTGCTCGCCCTAGCCGGGCACCGCCTGGCCCAGGCCGGCTCGGCAACTTCACCCGAGGTGGTCGCACCGCTCGAACCGGTGGCACAGGCGCCGGCCCGGTCCGTGCTGATCGTCCACGTCGTGGGCGCGGTGCGTCGGCCGGGGCTCTATCGACTTCGTGACGGCGCACGCGTGGCCGATGCTGTCGCGCGAGCGGGTGGGGCGACGCGCCGAGCCGAGCTCGCCGCCCTCAATCTCGCCGCGCCGCTCGTCGACGGGGTGCAGGTGCTCGTCCCTCGCCGACTGGGGGCGACCGGAGGCGTGGACGCTACGGGCGATTCCTCGGGTAGCGGGCCCGCCGGGTCCGCGAGCGCCGCAGGGACGCTCGGCGGCAAGCCCAGCCTGTCCTCAGCGACGGCCGAGCAGCTGGACCAGCTCCCCGGGGTGGGACCGATCACCGCGCAGAAGATCCTCGACTACCGGGCCGAGCACGGTCCGTTCAGGTCGGTCGACGACCTGGACGCCGTCCCCGGAATCGGGCCTACGCGGATCGAGCAGCTGCGTGACCTCGTGACCCCGTGAGGCGAGTGGTCGAGCACCAGTGGCCGTCGCTGCTGGTCGGTGCGGGCTGCGTCGGCGTCGCGGTCTCCAACGTCGTCTCCTTCGGGAGGGTCGAGCTGGCCGTCGCTGCGGGGGTTGGACTGGCGGCGGTCGCCGTGCTCGCAGACGGAGCGCGCGTCGCCGCGGTCGGAGCGGTCCTCGTCGTCGCGGGTCTCTGGTGGGGTGGGCTCCGGCTCGACGCCATGGCTTCGAGCACGCTCGAGCGCGAGATCGGCGAGTCGGCACGTGCGGAGCTCGTCGTCGTCGGCCCCGCGCGAACCACCTCGTGGGCCGTTCGCGTGCAGGCCGAGGTGAGGCGCTTCGGTGAGACGCGCGTTCGGGAGCGAGTCCTGCTCCTGCTCCCGGTCGGCCGCTCGCCTCCGCGCGGCGCCGTCATCGAGACCGTCGTTCGCGTCACGGAGCCGCGTGAGCCCGACCGCGGATTCGACGAGCGAGCCTGGCTGGCGCGTCAGGGGATACACGTCGTGGCCCGCGGTGGCACCTGGAGGCAGATCGGAGCGCGCGGTGGGGTCGCCGGCGTCGGAGACCGGCTCCGGGATCGTGTCGAGCGGGCCGTCGGGCGCGGTGTCGAGGGCGTGAGGCGTGCCCTGGTGCTCGGCGTCGTCCTCGGAGAGGACGAAGGGCTCCCCGAGCGGGTCCGGAGCGACTTCCGGGCGTCCGGCCTCTATCACCTGCTCGCGGTCTCGGGGCAGAACGTCGCCTTCCTCGCATTCGGGATCTACGGGCTCGGCTGGCTGCTGCGGCTTCCTCGCGTCGCCCGCGAGCTCGCGACGCTGGGTGGGATCGGGCTATACGTTCTCGCCGTCGGCTGGCAACCGTCCGTCGTCCGAGCGGGAGTCGCCGGAGGGCTCGCGTCGCTGGCCTGGCTCGTCGCGAGGCCACGGGACCGCTGGCACTTCCTCGCCCTCGGTGCGCTCGTGCTCCTCGTGTGGGCGCCGACCTCGATCCTCGAACCGGGATTTCAGCTCTCGTTCGCCGCCGTCGCAGGCATCTTCGTCGGAGTTCCACGCGTGCGCGAGCGCCTGGGTGGCTATCCCGTGCCGGCACGGCTCGCCGAGGGTCTCGGGGTCGCTGCGGTCTGCGGCGTCGTCACCGCTCCGATCGTGCTCCTGCACTTCGGGCAGGCCCCGCTGTACACCGTCCCGGCCAACGTCCTTGCAGAACCGGCTGTCCCGCTCGTCCTCGGTCTCGGTCTCCTCGCAGGTGTCGTCGATCCCGTTGCTCCCGGTGCCGCGGCTGCGCTTGCGTGGTTTGCGGGTTGGGCGGCCGCTTGGATCGAGATCGTCGCACGAGTCGTCGCGTCGCTGCCGTCCGCCCAGGTCGGAACGAGGGCGGCGCTCGTGCTGATCGTCGGCGTTGCCGTTTCATGGCTTGCACTGCGGCAGTCGCGTCCATGGCCGGCGCAGTGGCCGGCGGTCCTGAGCATCGGCGGCGTGGTTGCGATCGCGCTCGTCGGTTGGTGGGCGGTCCGGCCGGCGCCCTCCTGGCAGCAGCCCGGCGGGCTCAGGGTCACCTTCCTCGACGTCGGGCAGGGCGATGCGGTGCTTCTCGAGACGCCGAGTGCCCGCGTGCTGGTCGATCAGGGCCCGCCCGAGGCGGATGTCGCGGGCCAACTTCGTCGTCTGGGAGTCCGCTCGTTGTCGGCTCTCGTGCTCACGCATCCGGAGCGCGACCACGTGGGTGGGGCGGCGGACGTGCTCCGACGCCTCCGTGTCGGCACCGTCCTCGACCCCGGCCTCGCGGCGACCGGCCCCGACCACGAGGAAGCGGTCGAGGCCGCACGAGAACGCAGCGTGCCGATTCGCATCCTGCGCGCCGGCTCGGAGCTGAAAGCTGGAGGGTTGCGCCTTCGTGCGCTCTGGCCTCCCGACGCCGGCGGAAGCACCGAGAACCCGAACCTGAACGCGGTCGTGCTGCTCGCGACGTTCGGCGAGACCGACGTCCTGCTGCCTGCCGACGCGGAGTCCGACGTCACCGCTCGGCTGCCGCTCGGAGAAGTCGAGGTCCTCAAGGTCGCACACCACGGATCAGCCGACCCCGGCCTCGATGACCAGTTGCGGGTGCTTCGCCCGCGAATCGCCGTCGTCTCGTGCGGGCGGAACAACGACTACGGCCATCCGCGCGCGGAGACACTCGCCGCGCTAGCCGCCTCACCCGGCCTCGCTCTGTATCGCACAGACACCGACGGGCGAGTGATCGTCGAGTCCGACGGACACCGGCTCCGGGTCCGCACGCGAGGCTAGGGTAGAAGGTGCGTGGCCGACGCCCCCGACAAGCCGGTATACCTGCTGACGGGCAGTGACCGTCCGAAGATCGAGACGGCGCTCACTCGACTGCGCAAGCACTTCGTCGCGGAGTCGATCGACGTGGCGAGCGCGCTCGACACGTCCGGTGAGAGCGCCGTCGCGCTCTGCAACGCCGGAAGCCTCTTCGGGGACACGCGGCTCGTCGTCATCGAGGACGTGGACGGCCGACGCGACGGTGACGGGCGGCGCAAGGGCGGTTGGAAAGCTGCCGACGTCGAGGCCGTCGGCGCCTACCTGACGAGCCCGGCGCCCGGCTCGGTCCTCGCGCTCGTCGGCGAGGACGTCAAGAAGACGACCGCGCTCTGGAAGGCATGCGCGAAGGCGGGACGGGTCCTGGAGTTCGCGGTCGTCAAGAAGAGCTTGCAGGCATGGGTCGCCGAGCAGTTCCGGCAGCGCGGCGCACACGCCGAGCCTGAAGCCACGCTCGCGCTGATTCAGCTCGTGGGCGACGACCCGCACTCGCTCGCCGCGGAGGTCGACAAGCTCGTGACGTGGGCGGCGGGCGAGCCGATCGGCGAGCGCGAGGTCGAGGCGCTCGTCGCTCCGGTGGCAGAGCTGCCCGTCTACGAGCTCACCGAAGCATGGGCCGCGCGCGATGCCGCGCGTGCGCTGGACGTCTCCGAGACGACATTCGAACGAGAGTCACGACAGCGGCGAGACATCGCCCCCAGGCTAGCCGGGGCACTCGGTGGCCACCTCACACGGCTCCGCTCCGTCAAGCGGCTCGCCGAGCAGGGGATCGGCTCGAAAGAGGCAGCCGAGCGGCTCAAGCTGAACCCGTTCTACGCCGCCAAGCTCTTCACCCAGGCCGAGAGCTTCTCGGCCGAAGAGCTGCACGACGCCGTCGTACGCCTCGCAGAGCTCGACGGAGCACTGAAGGGGCAGAGCCGGCTCGCGCCGGATCTCGAGATCCAGCGCGCGCTCGTCGACTTGACGCGGCGGCCCGGAACGGCACGCGCCCCGTAGGTCCCGCTAGGAGGCTGTGCCGGCGGCGATCTTCGCGGCCTGCGACTTCTTCCTCGCGGCCGTGTTGCGATGGAGTGCACCGCGGGTCGTCGCTCGATCGATCGTGCGGACGAGCTCACGATGCTCGCTCGCGACGAGGCCAGCGTCGCCTTCGGCAGCAGCCGTCTCGAGGCGCTTCGTAAGCGTCTTGATCGTCGAGCGGTAGCGGAGATTCTCGAGCCGCTGTCTCGCCTGGACCCGAACGCGCTTGCGCTGTTGCTGGATGTTCGCCATTTCGAGAGAACGCCCGCAGCCGCGGGCGGGGCGATGGTAGCAGGACCGACTGGGAGAATCGGGCCGGACAGCGGCTGATGGAGACCCCTCCGGACACGACCCCTACACCTGCGCCCGACAGCGGCCACGGCCGTCGGATCGCACGCTCGACCGCGGTTTTCTCGCTGGCGACGGCCGTCTCGCGGGTGCTCGGCCTGCTGCGCGAGATGGTGAGCGCCTACTTCTTCGGCGTCGCGGGCGCGATCAACGCGTTCACCGTCGCGATCCAGATCCCGAATCTCGTGCGGGCGCTCGTCGCAGACGCCGCGCTTTCCGGCGCCTTCGTCCCCGTCTTCAGCGAGCTCCTCGAGCGCGGCGAGAAGCAGCGGGCGTGGCGGGTTGCGTCGACCCTCTTCTGGCTGACGCTGCTCGTGCTCGGGGGCGTGACCGCGCTCTTCATCCTGCTCGCTCCGCTCCTCATGCGGCCCTTCGGACAGCCGGGGGGCGACTTCGAGCTGGCGGTCGGCCTCTCGCGCGTCCTCTTCCCAATCGTCGTCCTCCTCGGGCTCTCGGGGATCATCGTCGGGATCCTCAACACGTACCACCACTTCGCGCTGCCGGCGCTCGCACCGGTCGCGTGGAACCTGGTGATCATCCTCGGCCTCGTCATCGGTGTGCCGCGCATCGAGGGCGAGGACGCGCAGCTCTACCTGTACGCCGCCGTCGTCGTCCTCGGGACGCTCGTGCAGCTGCTCCTGCCGATCCCCTGGCTCAGGCGGCTCGACGGCAGTCTCACCGTGGTCATCGACTGGCGCGACCCCGCGGTGCGCCGCGTGCTCGGGCTGATGGTCCCGGTGACGCTCACGATCGGGCTCGTCAACGTGAACTTCCTCGTCGACACGCTCTTCGCGTCGCGACTCCTCGATCCCGAGCTGGCCCCTGCGGCGATCGACAAGGCGTTCCGGCTCTACATGCTCCCGCAGGGTGTGTTCGCCGTAGCGGTCACGACCGTGCTGTTCCCGACGCTCGCGCGCCTGGCCGCACGGGGCGACACGGGCGGCCTGCGGCGCGCGCTCGACGGAGGGCTGCGGCAGATCGCGTTCCTCCTCGTCCCCGCCGGCCTGCTCTCGATCGTGCTGGCGGAGCCCATCGTCCGCCTCGTCTACCAGCGCGGCGAGTTCACGCCGGAGGACACCGTGATCGTCGCGCAGTGCCTGCAGGCGTTCTCGATCGGGCTCGTGTTCAACGGCTGGATGCTGATCCTGAACCGCAGCTTCTATGCGGTGCAAACGAACTGGACGCCGACGGCGATCGCGCTCGGCGCGGTCGCTCTCAACGCGGCGTTCGACACGATCTTCTATCGGCTCGGGATCTGGGGCATCCCGCTGGCGACCTCGACGGTGAACATCATGGCCGCGACCGTTCTCCTGGTGATGATGCGCAGGCGCGTGGGTCTCGAGCACGTCGGCGGGACGCTCCGGGTCGTCGCCCGCGTCGCTCTGGCGGCAGGGCTGGCCGCGGGCGCTGCATTCCTTGCGTGGTACGGGCTCGACTCCGTGCTCGGCGAGTCGCTCCTCTCCCAGATCGCGTCGCTCGGAGCCGGCTTCGCCGGGGGCGGGCTCGTCTATCTCGGAAGCGCTCGCCTGCTCGGGCTTCGCGAGCTCGAGGCGCTGCTACTGTTGCGGGCCCGGCGCGAGGAGCCCGCGTAGCGCCCGCTTCCTATGGAGCAAGACCGCATTCGCAACTTCGCGATCATCGCGCACATCGACCATGGCAAGTCGACGCTCGCGGATCGCGTGCTCGAGCTCACCGGCGCGCTCACAGAGCGCGAGATGCGCGAGCAGGTGCTCGACACGATGGAGCTCGAGCGCGAGCGCGGCATCACGATCAAGGCCCAGGCCGTGCGTGTCCGCTGGCGCGGCCACGAGCTGAACCTCATCGACACGCCCGGTCACGTCGACTTCACGTACGAGGTCTCGCGGTCGCTGCAGGCGTGCGAGGGCGCGCTCCTCGTCGTCGACGCCGCGCAGGGGATCGAGGCCCAGACGCTTGCCAATGCGTACCTCGCGATCGACGGGCACCTCGAGATCCTTCCCGCGGTGAACAAGATCGACCTGCCCCAGGCCGATCCCGACGGCGCGTCGCACGAGCTCGGTGAGCTGCTGGGTGAGTCACCCGACCGGGTGCTCCGCATCTCCGCGAAGACGGGGGAGGGGGTGCCCGACGTCCTCGACGCGATCATCGAGCGGATCCCGCCGCCGTCCGGCGACGCCGACGCGCCCGCGCGTGCGCTTATCTTCGACTCCTCGTACGACCAGTACCGCGGGGTTGTCGCGTTCGTGCGCGTGGTGGACGGTCGCTTCGAGACGCGCGAGACGCTTCGTGCGATGGCGCAGGGGACCACTTTCGAGGCGGAGGAGCTCGGCGTGATGTCTCCCGCTCGAGAGCCCGTGAGCTCGCTCGGCGCGGGTGAGGTCGGCTACGTCGTCACGGGGCTCAAGGACGTCTCGCGGCTGCGGGTCGGAGACACGCTCACGTCTCGGCGTCGCCCGGCCGAGCAGCCGCTTCCGGGGTACCAGGACGTGAAGCCGATGGTCTTCGCCGGCATCTTCCCGACCGACTCCGACGACTATCCCGAGCTGCGGGATGCGCTCGAGAGGCTCAAGCTCAACGACGGGTCGCTCTCCTACGAGCCCGAGACGTCACAGGCGCTCGGCTTCGGCTTTCGCTGCGGCTTTCTCGGCCTCCTCCACATGGAGATCGTGCGCGAGCGGCTCGAGCGCGAGTTCGACCTCGACCTGCTGATCACCGCCCCGAACGTCGCCTATCGCGCGACGACGCGAACGGGGGAGACCGTCGAAGTCCACAACCCGGCCGAGATGCCGCGCGAGCTCGAGGAGGTCGAGGAGCCGTACGTCAAAGCGTCGGTCATCGTCCCGAAGGACTACGTCGGCGCCGTCATGGAGCTCGCCAACGAGCGGCGCGGGAGCTTCGACCATCTCGAGTACCTGAGCGAGGATCGCGTGCTGCTCTCGTACGAGCTCCCGCTTGGCGAGATCGTCCTCGACTTCTACGACCAGCTCAAGTCGCGAACGCGTGGCTACGCAAGCTTCGACTACGACCTCGCCGGGTTCCGGCCGGGCAACCTGACGCGCGTCGACATCCTCGTCGGTGGCGAGCAGGTCGACGCGCTCTCGCTCATCATCCATCGCGACTTCGCCTACGACCGCGGGCGGCAGCTGGTGGAAAGGCTCCGGCAGGAGATCCCACGGCAGATGTTCGACGTGCCCGTCCAGGCCGCCATCGGCTCGCGCGTGATCGCCCGGGAGACGATCAAGGCACGGCGGAAGGACGTGCTCGCCAAGTGCTACGGCGGCGACATCACGCGCAAGCGAAAGCTGCTCGAGAAGCAGAAGAAGGGCAAGAAGCGGATGAAGCAGGTCGGCGGCGTCGAGGTCCCGCAGGAGGCGTTCCTCGCCGTCCTGAACCTCGACTCGGAGCGGAAGCG
>JAIBJO010000075.1 GCA_020029615.1 Actinomycetota bacterium | reverse complement strand
CCGTGTGCGCGCAGAGGCCGGCTGGCCGCCTCTTGCTGCTCCGATCGGGCAGATCCTCGCCTCGCAGGCACTCCTTCACGTGCTGGAGGCGCGGCGGTACGGGACGGTGATCGACGAGTTCCGCGAGCTGGTGCAAGGTGGCTACGGGGTCACCCCGGAGCCGATCGACTCGACGGTCGCACGCGCCGTGGAGCTCCTGTCGCCGGGGTCGCTGCCCGCCGAGGACCCGGTGACGACGGAGGACGTTCGCGAGCAGGCCGAAGGCCTCGCCGCGAGCGAGGAAGAGCTGGTTCTCATCGCGATGTTCGGCACCGACGCCGAGGAGCTCCTGCGGATGATTCGCGCGCGGCATTCGCGAGACACAGTGCTCGTTGCGGAGGACGCCGATGCCGAGCGAGGGGAGAGAATTCGCGAGCTCGTCAAGATCGTGCAGGAGAGTGGAGTCGGCGAGATCGAGATCGAAGACGAGGGGATGCGCGTGTCGGTACGCAGGGCCGACGACCCGGCTGCTGCATTCCCAATCGCGCCGGTCGTCTCGGCGGACGCCGAAATGTCGTGCCGGGCCAGACTCTGTGCATCCTCGAGGCGATGAAGCTCTTCAACGAGCTCAAGGCGGAAACCGAGGGCATCGTTCGCGCCATTCACGTCGAGAACGCGCAGGCGGTCGAGTTCGGGCAGCTCCTGTTCGAAGTCGACCCGATCCTGGCGCCCCCCGCCGTCTAGGAGCGGGTGCGTGTTCTCCCGCGTCCTCGTCGCGAACCGAGGCGAGATCGCAGTTCGCGTGATCCGTGCGCTCCACGAGCTCGGGGTCGAGGCCGTCGCCGTGTACTCGACGGCCGATCGCGATGCGTTCCACGTGTCGCTCGCGGATCAGGCCGTGTGCATCGGCCCACCGGCCGCGGTAGAGAGCTACCTCGTCGTCTCGAACGTGATTGCCGCGGCCGAGACGACCGGGTGCGAGGCCGTCCACCCGGGATACGGCTTCCTCGCCGAGAACGCCGACTTCGTGCGGGCGTGCGACGAAAGCGATCTCGTGTTCATCGGGCCCCCTGCAGACGTCGTCGAGCAGATGGGGGACAAGGTGCGGGCCAAAGAAGCGATGCGCGCGGCCGGCGTCCCGGTCGTTCCCGGTTCCGACGGCGTGGCGGACCCTGCCGACCTGCGGCGGGCTGCGGGCGACGCCGGCTATCCCGTGCTCCTGAAGGCGGCGGCGGGCGGAGGCGGCAAGGGGATGAGGCTCGTCGGCTCGGAGGACGAGCTCGAGTCTGCGCATGCGGCGGCGAGCGCCGAGGCCGAAGCCGCCTTCGGTGACGGCACCGTGTACGTCGAGAAGGCGATCTCGCCCGCTCGCCATGTCGAGATCCAGGTTCTGTGCGACGGCAACGGCAACGTGCTCACGCTTGGTGAGCGCGAGTGCTCGATCCAGAGAAGGCACCAGAAGCTGATCGAGGAGTCGCCGTCCACCGCGCTCGACGCCCAGACCCGCGAGGCGATGGAGAGCGCCGTCGAGAAGGCATCCATCGCGATCGGCTTCCGGAATGCCGGGACCTTCGAGTTTCTCGTGGGCTCCGACGGTGGCTTCTACTTCATCGAGGTGAACTGCCGGCTCCAGGTCGAGCACCCCGTCACCGAGCTCGTCACGGGAATCGACATCGTGCGCGAGCAGGTGAGAATCGCTGCCGGCGAGACACTCGGGTCGACCGGGCGCGCGCCGCGGCGGGGCCACGCCGTCGAGATCCGGATCAACGCCGAGGATCCGGCCCGCGGATTCCTCCCGGCGCCAGGTTTCGTGAGCATGTTCGTACCGCCGCTCGGAGCCGGCGTTCGCGTCGACACGGGGGTTCGGGAGGGAGCGGAGATTCCCCCCTTCTACGACTCGCTGATAGCGAAGGTCGTCGTTTGGGACGAGACGAGGCCTCTCGTGATCGCGCGGGCGATCCGCGCGTTGACCGAGTTCGAGATCGAAGGCATCCCGACCACGCGTGACGTGGCCCTCGACGTCCTCGGGTCGACGGAGTTCGCGACGGGGTCGTACTCGACGTCGACACTCGAGGGGCTCGTTGGGCGCCTCCCCTCGCTCGCACCGCGATGAGCCCTCCGGTGGGACGCCGCACCGGTCGACGCCAGGCCTTGTTCCTCCTCTACCAGTGGGATCTGACGGGGCAGGCTCTGGCCTCGCTCTTCGAGGGCGAGCCCGACGAGTTCGCGCGCGCCCTTGCCGACGCCGTCGCATCCCGCGCGCCGGAGCTCGACGACCGCATCACCCGTTCGTCGCCCGACTGGCCCGCCGACCGACTGGGTACGCTCGAGCGAAATGTCCTGCGCATCGGCGTCTACGAGCTCGAGGAGGGAACGGTGCCGCACGAGGTCGCGATCAACGAGGCCGTAGTGCTTGCAAAGCGATACGCGTCCGAGGATGCGGCGCGTCTCGTGAACGGGATCCTGGGACGTATCGCCCGCGAAGACGAGGCCGCGTGACCAGCGCTCACCTCAGGGGCGGTCGATGAGCTCGGTCGACGACGCCCTGGCCAGAGCGGAGGAGCTACTGGCGCGGCTGAACGAGCGGCGTGAAGAGCTCGAGCGGCTCGCCCAGGCGGACGACGTCGACGGCGAGGCCGCGGTCGACGTCATCGCCGAGCTTGCCGAGCTCGCCCGCCAGATCGAGGCCGAGCTCACGAGCGCGCGGACCATGGCCGATGCGCCAGGCTGAGGAACTGCGCGACGCCGTCGAGGCGTACCTGCGATCGGTCGTATTCGCTCCCGAGCTCGGGCGACTCGAGGAAGCGCTGCGCTACTCGCTCGAATCGGGAGGCAAGCGGATTCGTCCGGTCCTCTGCCTGGCGGTCGTCGAGGCAGCCGGAGGAGAGGTCGAGCACGGCCTTCCCGCTGCCGCGGCCCTCGAGCTCGTTCACACCTTCTCGCTCGTCCACGACGACCTGCCGGCGCTGGACGACGACTCCGAGCGGCGCGGGCGGCCGAGCTCGCATGTCGCGTTCGGAGACGGCCCCGCGCTGCTCGCAGGCGACGCGCTGCTCGCAGAGGCGATCCGGCTCGCGGTCACCTACGACGACGCCGCGATCGTGCGCGAGCTCGTGGAAGCGACATTGGCGATGATCGGAGGTCAGTACCGCGACATCACGGACGCGGACGGCGACCTCGTCGAGTTGCACCGGCTGAAGACGGGGCGGCTGTTCGCGGCATCGATCGGGCTCGGGCTACGTGTTGCCCGTGTCGCCGATCCGGACCAGGCGCCATGGCGCGAGTTCGGGGAGGAGATCGGGCTGCTCTTCCAGGTCGTGGACGACATGCTCGACGGCGACGGCCTGGCTTCCCGTCTCCCCACGGACGAGGTGAGGCGGCTCGCCGACGATGCCGCCGAGCGGGCACGGACGGCGCTTGACGCCGTCTCGGGAGATACGAGCGTGCTCCGCGAGCTCGCCGACTCGGTGGCCTTTAGAACCGGTTGAGGGATAGACGCGGCAGCGTCCCCGAGTACGATCTGACCCTCACGGACAGACCAGGCCCGCGTAGCGTGCGCTTCTCGCACGCGCGTGCGGGCCGTCGCTTCCCCTCTCTATGTCGCCCCGCCGCCGCAGCCGCCTGCCCATACTCGCTCTCGCAGCCTTCGTCGCCATCGCGATGGCTGTGCCGCATACAGGGTCGGCCGACGAAGGGAAGCGACCTCGTGTCGTCCCGGTGGAGCCCGAGATCGTCCCGGCAGGCGAGCGTGCCGCGAGGATCGCGATGAGGGCTGTGGGTGTGCCGTACCGGTGGGGAGGAGAGTCTCCCACGAGCGGCTTCGACTGCTCCGGGCTCGTTCGCTGGGCCTACGGTCGGGTCGGGATCGACGTGCCGCACAACTCGTACGCGCTGTACTCCGTGGGCCGACGTGTGGACGAGGAGCGGATGGAGCCCGGTGACGTTCTCTTCTTCGAGGGCCTGGGTCACGTCGGGCTCTACGTCGGCCGCGGGCGGATGGTCCACGCGCCGCGCAGTGGACGTGAAGTGGAGGTCGTCAGGATCGGCGGCGACGGCTACGGCGGGCGTCTCGTGGGTGCCCGCAGAGTGGTGCCGACCTAACCATCGTTGTCGGGCACCACTCGGATCGCGCGTTAACGCTGCTTTCGGACGCCGCGCGCGGCTCGTCGTGAGGTGAGCGGGCGCGGAACGCTCGCCGGGTGACCGTTCTGGTTCCCGTCGCGGACGTTCGGGCGGATCAACGAGTCGGGCATAGGGTTCGGGAGCTTCTCGTGCCCAGCTGTGTGGGACATGTCCTCGAGACTACTGCGCCGATGGTCGGCGAAGAGCGCAATCGCCACGAGCACGATGATCATGAGTGTGAGCCAAGCTGGCATTTTCAGTTCCTCCTCTTCGGCGCGCGGGCAGGGCGTCCTCCCAGGCACCACGTGAGTCGGCGGATTTCTCCACTCTTACTACCCTCGGAAGGGTGAAGGGACGGTGAAAGCGTGAAACCACGATGAACGTGCGCGGACGTGACGTCGATCGATGACAGCCGTCTTGACTCGACAGCGCCGGCTTCGCTCGAGTGCGCCGTGAGGAAGCGCCTCGATGTCCTCCTGGTCGAGCGCGGGCTCGCGGAATCGCGCGCACAGGCGCAGGCGCTCGTGCTCGCCGGCCTCGTGCCGGGACACGACAAGCCCGGAGAGCAGCTCGACGAGGCAGTCGACCTGTACGTCGAGCGCCTGCCGCGTTTCGTCTCGCGCGGCGGAGAGAAGCTGCAGCACGCGCTCGACGTGCTCGGGGTCGCCGTCACGGGCCGAGAGTGCGCCGACGTCGGCGCCTCGACGGGCGGCTTCACGGACTGTCTGCTGCAGGCGGGAGCCGCGCGCGTCGTCGCGATCGACGTCGGCTACGGGCAGCTGCATCCACGACTGCGTGCGGACGAGCGCGTCGCCGTCCTCGAGAGGACGAACGCGCGCTCGCTGACCGAGCTTCCGTTCGCCCCGGAGCTCGTCGTCTGCGACGTCTCGTTCATCAGCGTCACGAAGGCTCTGCCACCCGTGCTCATGCTGGCGGCTTCCGGATGGGAGGCGCTCGTCCTGGTCAAGCCTCAGTTCGAGGCGGGTCGTGCCGACGTGCAAAAGGGCGTCGTGCGTGATCGGCTCGTGCAACGGAAAGTCCTCGAAAGCGTCATCGAAGCCGCGCGCGCCTGGGGTGGGGCCACGCTCGGCGTCGTAGACTCCGGGCTGCCGGGCCCCAAGGGGAACAGAGAGTTCTTCGTCCATCTCGTCAATCGCACGGTTCACTCCAATCCCGATGACATCGACCGTTGGATCGCCGAGTCCGTTGGCTAGGTCGGTCACCAGGGCCGCGGTCGTCACGCACGGCCAGCCCAGGCAAATCGGCGCGGGGCTTGCTCGACTACAGGCCGTCGCCGCAGAGCACGGTGTCGAGCTCGTCCTTCCGTCCGACGAAGCCGAGAAGCACGGAATCGACGGCACGGGAGAGGACGCGGCGGTCGACATCGTCGTCGTGCTCGGAGGCGACGGCACCGTGCTGCGCGCCCTGACTCGGTTCCTGGGCACGGGTGTCCCGGTCGTCGGGGTGAACTTCGGGCGTGTCGGCTTTCTCAGCTCGATGAGCAGGCGCGATCTCGAAGCGGGGCTCACCCGAGTCTTCGCGGGGGAGTACGACGTGGTCGAGCTGCCCACGCTCGAGGTCGAGCATCCGGGTGGGACGGGCCGAGCGGTCAATGACGTCGTGGTTGCGAGCGCCTCGCTCGGGCGCATGATCGAGCTCGAGCTTGCCGTCGGTGGCGAGGAGCTCGGGCGCCAGCCGTGTGACGGGATCATCTGCGCGACACCGTCGGGATCGACCGCCTACAACCTCTCGAACGGCGGGCCTGTGTTGATGTGGGGGCTCGAAGCGATGGCGCTCACCTACGTCGCCGCGCACTCGCTCCGTGCTCGACCGCTCGTGATTCCGCCCGGCGCCGACGCGATCGTGTGGAACCGAACGGATGACGTCGACGCCGGAGTCATGATCGACGGCCATCGCGTCGCGACGCTCGGCAAATCGGAGCGTGCGGTCATAGGGATCGGTCCCGATCGCTCGCTCCTTGCGACCCTTCCCGAGGCGACCTTCGTCCGCCGCTACCGCCAGAGCTTTGCTTCGTAGGCTTCGGATCGAGAATCTCGTCCTCATTCACGAGGCGGATCTCTCATTCGACCCCGGCTTGAACGCCGTGACTGGGGAGACCGGAGCCGGGAAGACGATCTTCGCACAGGCCATCGGCCTGCTGCTCGGAGCTCGAGCCGACGCGTCCGCCGTCGGCGCGGACGGAGCGGAGGCGTACGTCGAAGCTGAGCTCGACGTCCCCGACGGATTCTTCGACGAGGAGGAGCTCGCCAGTCTCGCCGAGCTGCGGCCTGAGGGTGAAGTCGGTCTCGTCATTGCTCGACGCGTATTCGGCGACGGACGCACGCGTGCCTATGCGTGGGGCCGCGCGGTCGCGCGGGAGGACGTGGCGGCAGCTGCCGAGCGTCTCGTCGCGATGTCCGGCCAGTTCGAGCAGCGGAGGCTGGCGCGGCCCGCGTTCCAGCTCGACGTGCTGGACGCGTTCTGCGGCGCGGAGCAGGTGGAGCGCAGGCGCGAGGCGAAGCTCGCCTGGCGCGAGCTCGGGGCAGCTCGTCGCCGGTTCGACGAGCTCACGCGCGACGCCGACGCCGTCGCGTTCCGCATCGCCGAGTTGCAGGCGCTCGTGGACGCGACCGACGGCATGGGGCCTGGTGACGAGCACGAGCTTCTCGCGCGGCGCGAGCGTCTCCGGCACGTCGCGGAGCTCGCAGACGCCGCAGCGTCGGCCGCGTCGGCGATCGCCCCGGAGGAGGGCGAGGGAGCGGCCGCGCTCGCCGCCGCCGCGGAGCGCTCTCTTGCTCCGTTCGAGCGCATTGCGCCGGAGCTGGGTGCCTCGGCGGAAGAGTTGCGCGACGCCTCCGTTCGACTCCGCGAGGTGGGCAGCGACCTGCATCGGTTCGTCGCGTCGCTCGAGGCGGAGCCCGGAGCTCTCGAGGGTGTCGAGGGGCGGCTCCAGGAGATCGCGGACCTGAAACGGCGGTTCGCGGCCTCCTCGTACGAGGAGCTGCTCGAGCTGGCTGCTTCGGGGCGGCGTGAGCTCCTTGCGTCCGCGTCGGAGGGCGATCCCGTCGAGGCCGCCGCGCGGGCCGTCACCGCGGCCGAGGCGAGCGTGAACGAACTTGCCGCCGAGCTGGGCGCGTCACGCGCCGCGAATGCAGAGGCGCTCGGTCGAGCGGTTGCCGACGAGCTCGGCTCCCTGGGCATGGGGGAGGGCGAGTTCCTCGTCGAGCTCCGGGAATGCGAACAGAGCGCGACGGGCGTGGATCAGGTGGCGTTCCTGATCCGCCCCAACGCGGGCCTCCCGTTCGCGCCCATTGCGGACACCGCCTCGGGAGGCGAGCTCTCGCGCATCGCGCTCGCCCTCGCCGCCGTCGCAGGGGGTGAGACGCTCGTCTTCGACGAGATCGACGCCGGGATCGGCGGGGTCACGGCTCACGCCGTGGCCGCCACCCTGGGCCGCCTGGCCGAGCGCGCCCAGGTGCTCACGATCACGCACCTGCCACAGATCGCCAGCGTCGCCGAGAGACACTTCCGGGTCGAGAAGATCCCGGGCGACCCTACGCATACGCGCATCGAGGAGCTCGACGACCTCCTCCGGCGAGAGGAGCTCGAGCGGATGCTCGGAGGCCAGGAGTTCATAGCCGCGGTCGGAGGGGGAAGGCCGACCGGCGCCGATGACGCGGCCCAGCGCTGATGCCGACCGCTCGCGCCTCGGTCGAGCTCCTCGCCGCGCCGGCGGACGTGTGGAGCTTCCTCGCCGAGCCGTACCACTTCGCCGACTGGTGGCCCAACCTCGTGGCGGTGAGGCCCGACCGGCGCGGGCTCGCAGCAGGCGCGCGCTGGCAGGTCTCCTCCCGACAGGCGACGCTTCTGCGTCGTGCCGATCACGACGACATGCTGGTCGTCGTGGCAGTCGATCCGTGCGCTCGCGTCGCTTTCGAGTTCGTCCGCTCGAGGCTGCGCGCCGAGCTGGCGCTCACGCCCTCCGCATCCGACCGCACCCGCGCCGAGCTCGAGGTGAGGGGAGCGCTCCTGATCGGCTTCTCTCGCGGTATCGCCAAGGACGCGCTTGCCCGTCTCCACAACCTGGTCCAGACCGCCGCCACGGTCTGACCTCGAAGCCTGCTACGGTTGGATCCCGTGGCCAAGTACGTGTTTGTCACGGGCGGCGTCGTCTCGGCGCTCGGCAAGGGCATCGTCGCCGCATCGCTCGGACGGCTGCTCAAGTCCCGCGGCCTCTCGGTCAGCGCACAGAAGTTCGACCCGTACCTGAACGTCGACCCGGGCACGATGAGCCCGTTCCAGCACGGCGAGGTCTTCGTGACCGAGGACGGTGCCGAGACCGACCTCGACATCGGGCACTACGAGCGCTTCATCGACGAGAACCTCTCCCGGAACGCGAGCCACACCGCCGGCGCGATCTGGGACGCCGTCCTGCGCAAGGAGCGCAAGGGCGAGTTCCTGGGCGCCACCGTGCAGGTCATCCCGCACATCACGAACGAGATCAAGGCCAGGATCAAGCGCGCGGAGAAGGTCGCACCCGCGGACGTCGTGATCTCCGAGATCGGCGGGACGGTCGGCGACATCGAATCGCTGCCGTTCCTCGAGGCAATTCGTCAGTTTCGCCGTGAGGTCGGTCCCGAGAACGTCCTGTACGTCCACGTCACGCTGGTGCCGTTCCTCGAGGCGGCCGGCGAGCTGAAGACGAAGCCGACGCAGCACTCCGTCAACGAGTTGCGCCGAATCGGCATCCATCCCGACATCGTCGTCTGCCGCTCTACCGAGCCGCTCTCGGACGACATTCGCGAGAAGATCGCGCTGTTCGCGGACGTCGATCGCCGCGCTGTCATCGGCTCGCCAGACGTGCCCGACGTCTACCTGATCCCCGACGTGCTGCGGGCGGAGGGCCTCGACACGCTGGTCTGCGAGAAGCTCGGGCTCGAGACTCCTGCCGCCGAGCTCGGCGAGTGGAGGGAGCTCGTGGAGAGGAGCCGCGAGGTCCGCGAAGACGTCGAGGTCGCCCTCGTCGGCAAGTACGTGAAGTTGCACGACGCGTACCTCTCCGTGCACGAGGCGCTCAAGCATGCGGGTGTGCACAACGGTTGTCGTGTGCACGTGCGCTGGGTTGACGCCGAGCACATGTCCTACGAGGAGGCGATGCACGAGCTCGAGCAGGCCGACGGCGTTCTCGTGCCCGGCGGGTTCGGCTCACGCGGCTGGGAGGGGAAGATCCTCGCCTGTCGCGTCGCGCGCGAGCGCGAGATCCCCTATCTCGGGATCTGCCTCGGTATGCACGTCGCGGTCTCGGACTTCGCGCGTCATGTCGCGGGGATGGAGGGCGCCAACTCGACCGAGATGGACCCCGAGACGCCTTTCCCCGTGATCGACCTGCTCCCCGAGCAGAAGGAGATCGAGGACCTCGGCGGGACGATGCGCCTCGGCGCGCAGGCGGTCGAGCTCGAGGAGGGAACACGGGCGCGCGACACCTACGGCGAGCTGGTCGTGCACGAGCGCCACCGCCACCGCTACGAGGTGAACAACGAGCTGCGTCCCGGGCTGGTCGACGCGGGCCTGGTCGTCTCGGGCACGTTCCAGGACGGGCGGCTCGTGGAGATCGTCGAGCTCCCGGATCACCCCTGGTTCGTCGCGAGCCAGTTCCACCCGGAGTTTAAGTCGCGGCCCACGCGGCCCGCACCGCTCTTCCGCGGCTTCGTCGCGGCGGCCTTCGAGCGATCGCGAGCACGCATGGGTGTGCGCGCCGCGGCCGGTTGAGAACCCTCCATACGCGCGCTTCGGCTCGCGCCGGTGCCGTAACGTGACGCCGTGGGACAGGTGCAACAACCGCTGACGACGTCGCTCCTCGACCTCTTCCTCGAGCTCTGCGCGCTCCCGAGCCCGTCGGGGAAGGAGCGCGCGGTCACCGATCGCGTCGCGGGATATCTCACACGGCTCGGGCTCGAGTGGGACGAGGACGACGCGGCCGCGAGGCTTGGCGGCGACACGGGGAACATCTACTGCCGCATCCCAGCAACGAACGGCGGGCAGGGGACGCCGATCTTCCTCTGCGCGCACACCGACACCGTCCCGCCCGAAGCCGAGATCGACCCGGTGGTGGGCGACGACGGGATCGTCCGGAACGCCGCCGGGACGATCCTCGGCTCGGACAACAAGGCGGCAGTCGTGGTGATGCTCGAGGCCGCGCGGCGGATCGTGGAGGAGGGCCTGGCGAACGCCGGGGTCGAGCTCCTCTTCACCCCGCAGGAGGAGGTCTCACTGCGTGGAGCTGACGCCTTCGACCATACGCGCCTCGTGGCGACGACCGGCTACGTCTACGACCAAGGTGCCGCAATCGGCGAGATCGTGCTCGGATCGCCGCACGGTCGCCTGCTGGACTTTCGCTTCCACGGGCGCGCATCGCATGCGGGCATGTGGCCGGAGGAAGGTCGCTCCGCCATCGCTGCGGCTTCGCGGGCGATCGCGGACTTCCGACTGGGTCGGGTGGACGACGAGACGAGCGCGAACGTCGGCGTCATCTCGGGCGGCACGGCTCGCAATGTCGTTCCCGAGTGGTGCTCGTTCACCGCCGAGGTGCGCTCGCACGACGAGCGCAAGGCGATCGACCTCGTGCGCGAGATGCTCGAGACCGCCGCGTTCGCGGCGAGCCTCGCCGAGTGCGAGGTCGAAAGCGAGGTGCGACCGAGCTTCCCGGGATACCGGTTCCGCGAGACGGACGAGCCGGTCGTGCTCGCGGCGAGGGCCCTGCGGGATGCGGGCTACGAGCCGACCTACGCGCTGAGTGGCGGCGGCGCCGACGCGAACGTCTTCAATGCACGCGGCCTCTCGTGCGTCAACCTCGCGAACGGAATGATGGACATCCACACGCCGGACGAGCACATCGCCGTGGCCGACCTCGAGGGCATGGTCGAGGTCACGCTCGCCCTTGTGGACGCAGCGCGCGGTACAACCTGGGGTCTGGCCTAAGCCAGACCCTCGAACGCGTCGGCTCGCTCAGGCGCAAGGCGGACCGAACCGTCCTCGGCAAGCGTCCAGAACGGGTTGTGGGCAACCTCCCAGGGGTGGCCGTCCGGATCGACGAACACCCCCGAGTACCCGCCCCAGAACGTCTCCGCGCCCGGGCGGGCGACCGTTGCACCGGCGTCCTGCGCCTCGGCGAGGACCGCGTCCACGTCCTCTGGCGAGCGCACGTTGTGCGCGAGCGTGATGCCGCCCCAGCCACCGCCGTCGTCCACGACCGAGTCGGTCGCGAGTTGGGCGCGGCTCCAGAGTGCGACGATCATCCCACCGGCCTGGAAGAAGACGACGTCCGAGCCCGGTTCGGCGGACGTCGTCCAGCCGAGGTTCTCGTAGAACGTCCGCGCTCGCGCGACATCCGCGACGCCGAGCGTGACGAGGCTGACCCGCTGCTCCACCTCAGCTGACTTCGACTGCGAGCTCGTACGCGGCGATCTCGTACGACTCGAGGACATCGGCCATTGCGCTTATGCTCTCCCGGAACGCATCCGACGCACGGACACTCTCGAATTGCGCGCGGTTGCGCCACGGACCGACGATCGAGATGAAGCGCCCCGGCTGGTCGACGTCACGCAACAGTCGGAACACGATGCCCGGATGCTCGAGCGACGGCCGGTCGACGTTGGCCTGCCACCCCCTCGCGAAATCGTCCTCGTGACCTGCCTTCACGTTCCAGACACCCGACGTGTACACGGCTCCTCCTTTCGGCGTGGGTGGCATTCATAACACTCCTGGAAACTCGATAGATTGCGGCCCCATGCGTGTCGGAGTCGCCAGGGAGATCAAGCCGCAGGAATACCGGGTCGCTCTCACTCCGGCGGGTGCCCGTGAGCTCGTCCTACGTGGCCACGAGGTGTTCGTGGAGGCGGGCGCCGGAGTGGGGAGCGCGTTCCCGGACGACGCGTACCGACGTGCCGGCGCGACGATCGCGTCGGTCGACGACGTGTGGGCGAGCGCCGACGTCCTGCTCAAGGTCAAGGAGCCGATCGCGTCGGAGTACCCGCGTCTGCGCGAAGGCCTCACGCTCTTCACCTACCTCCATATCGCTGCCGACGAGCCGCTCACGCGCGCGCTCGT
>JAIBJO010000074.1 GCA_020029615.1 Actinomycetota bacterium | reverse complement strand
TGGCGCGGGTCGTGCGGAGCGCGGTGAAGCCACCGCCGGCCTCGTAGTGCTCGATGCTCGTCACCGCTCCACCGTCGGTACCGGCGAAGACGATCTGCGGGTACTCAGGCACGGAGCTCCTCGACGATTCCTGCGACGTCGCCAGCCTTCACGCGCAGACGGTGCCGGTTGTCGATCGCGACGACGCTCGCCCAGCCACAGCCTCCGAGGCACTCGATGGTGCCGAGCGTGAAGGCCCCGTCCTCGGAGGTGGAGCCGGCATCGATCCCCAATTCGCGCTCGAACGCATTAAGAACCTCTTGCGCGCCCGAGAGCGCGCAGGATACGTTCGTGCAGACTTCGATGACCGTCCGGCCCATCGGCTCGAGGTGGAACTGGTCGTAGAAGGACGCGATCGAGACGCAGTACGCGGGTGTGAGGTCGAGGGCGTCGGCGACCTCGCGAATCGCGTCGGGCGGCAACCAGCCGCCGTGCTGCTCCTGCGCGAGGCGGAGCGCCGGCAGGACCGCCGACGTCGACTGTGGATACTGCTTCCGAAGCCTCCGGATCTGGGCGCCCACGCTCATCTGTCGGCGTCACCCATGACGGGATCGAGCGAGCCCGCGACCGCAACGAGATCCGCGATCAGGCAGTCCTGCACGACCGTCGCCGTCGCCTGGAGCGCGGCGAAGCTCGGTGCCCGGAAGCGAACCCTCCACGGCCGCGCGCCGCCGTCCGATACGAGATAGCAGCCGGCCTCTCCGCGCGGGGACTCGATTGCCACGTAGACCTCGCCCTCGGGAACCGTGAACCCCTCGGTGACGATCTTGAAGTGATGGATGAGTGACTCCATCGATGTGTGCAGCTCGTGGCGGGGCGGGAGAACGACCTTGCGGTCGTCGGCGATCCATGGCTCGCCGTCCATCTCGTCGAGGCGATCAAGGCACTGGCGGACGATGCGCACCGACTCGCGCATCTCGTCCATGTGCACCTTGTAGCGGTCGTAGACGTCGCCGTTCGGGTACACCGGCACGTCGAACTCCACCTCGTCGTAGGCGAGGTACGGCATGTTCCTCCGCAGGTCCCAGTCGACGCCCGACGATCGCAGCATCGGCCCCGACTGCGCCAGGGCGAGCGCGTCGTCGGCCGAGAGGAGCCCGATGCCCCTCGTCCGCTCGAGCCAGATCGCGTTGCGGTCGAGGATCGCCTCGTACTCGTCCACGGACTTCGGCATCGACTTGCAGAACTTCCGCGCTTCCGTCGTGAAGCCCGGCGGCAGGTCCTCCGCGAGACCGCCGACCTGGACGTAGCGCGTGTGCATGCGCGTTCCGCCGGCCATCTCGAACAGGTCGAGGATCTGGTCGCGATCGTCGAACGCGTACCAGAAGAGCGAGATCGCGCCGATCTCCAGCGCGGACGTCCCGAGCCAGACGAGGTGCGAGTGGATGCGGTTGAGCTCTGCCATGGCCATGCGCGCCCAGGTTGCGCGCCGCGGTACGTCGATCCCGAGCAGCTTCTCGATCGCGAGGACGTACAGGAGCTCGTTGGCGTGGAAGGAGACGTAGTCGATCCTCGGCGCGTACGTGACGGACTTCCACCACGACTTCGACTCCATGTTCTTCTCGAAACCGGTGTGGAGGTAGCCGATGATCGCGCGGATGCCTGCGACCGTCTCCCCGTCAAGGTCGACGACGAGGCGCAACACGCCGTGCGTGGACGGGTGGTTCGGCCCGAAGTTGATCGTGAGGATGTCCTCCAGCCGATGCGCGTCCGGGTCGACCTCGAGGATCGTCGGCACCGGCTGGGGGATGCGGGTGCCGTCGTAGATCGAGGTGGAGGGGATGACGGCCATGTCGCTCAGTCCTCGTCCGAGAACCGCACTGGCTCGCCGCCGAGCGGATAGTCCTTGCGTAGAGGATGGCCTTCCCAGTCGTCGGTCATGAGGATCCGGACGAGGTTGGGGTGGCCCTCGAAGCGGATTCCCATCATGTCCCACGCCTCGCGCTCGAACCAGTCGGCTGCGGGCCAGACGGGCAACACGCTCGCTACGGTCTCACCGTCGTCGAGCCAGACCTGGACCCGCAGGCGTTCCGCCTCCTCGCCGACGCGCAGCAGGTGGTACGAGATCGAAAATCGCTTCGGCTTCGGCTCTGGGACACGGGCGTGACCCTGAGAGCCGGGCTCGTGGAGGTCGCGTCCGGCGGCCGTGCCGATGTATCCGGCGACCTCCTGCGCGCCCCAGCCGAGGTAGTCGGCGGCTGCGATGTCGCTCAGGAAGTTGAAGCCGTGCTCGTCGCGCAGAAACGTGCACGCCTCCACGAGCCGAGCCGGGTCGACGACGAGCGTCGTCTCGCCGAGCGCCTCGCGCGTCTCGACGACACCGGGAACGCCCGCATACGTAGTCATTCGGCGACTCCGCGGATCTGGTACGCCGGAGGTACGCCGCCGCGGATCTTCTCGTGGAGTCGCACGACCCCCTCCATCAGCGCCTCCGGCCGCGGCGGACAGCCGGGGACGTGGATGTCGACGGGGACGATCTTGTCGACGCCCTGCAGGATCGTGTAGTTGTTGAACATCCCGCCCGAGCTGGCGCATGCGCCCATCGCGATCACCCACTTCGGCTCGAGCATCTGGTCGTAGACCTGGCGCAGCGGCGCGGCCATCTTGTGCGTGACGCGGCCCGAGATGATCAGCAGGTCGGCCTGTCGCGGCGAGGAGCTGAACCGCTCCATCCCGAATCGCGCGATGTCGTACCGGGACGAGACGATCGACATCATCTCGATCGCGCAGCAAGCCAATCCGAACGTGTCCGGCCACACGGAGTTCGACTGGGCCCACGCCACGGCCTTCTCGACCGTCGTGAGGAGCAGCGCGTCCTCGAGCTCCGCGACCTCCTGTTCGAACACCCCCGGCCCGCGCTCGGGCCAGAGCACGCGCTCGGACTGAAGACCTGCCTGCGCAAGCGGGCGATCGCTGACCACCGGCAACTGCCGTTTCAGTGCCAGTTCAACGCCCCCTTGCGCCAGACGTAGACGTACGCAACGCCCAGGATCGCGACGAAAACGAGCAGCTCACCCAGTCCGAACCAGCCCAGCGCGTCGAGCTGCACGGCCAACGGGTAGAGGTAGACGATCTCGATGTCGAAGAGAATGAACAGGATGGCGGTGAGGTAGAAGCTCACCGTGAACCGGCGCCGCTGGCTCGGCGCTTCCTCGGCCACGCCGGACTCGAACGGCAGCATCTTCTGGCGCGTGCGCGCGACGGGCCGACGAGGGACGATGAACGAGGCCGTGATCATCGTCGCGGGGATGACGGCCGCAAAGACGGCGTAGAAGAGGAAGGGCAGCCAGTTCGAAAGCACGGGTAGACCCCCGGCAATGGACCTCGGACGTCTGTCTCGCGCGAAACCTACCACTCCCCCTTCGGGCGCACGAAGGAATCGCAAATCCCGCACAGAATGAGCGATACGAGTGTTACAAACTCCTGTCTGGCATCGCGCATCCCGTCCGCTACCATGAGCCTGTGGCAACCGTCGAGCATCCCACCGACACCCTGATCTCGCTCACGCCGGTGGCGGCGGCGAAGATCAGGGAGCTCATGGCGGAGGAGGAGGACGCGGGCACGCTGGTCCTCCGCGTCGCGATCCAGGGTGGTGGCTGCTCCGGGTTTCAGTACGGCCTGGGTTTCGACGCGGGTGCCGCCGAGGGAGACGTCGAGCTGCAGCTCGAGGGCATCCCTGTCGTCGTCGACCCGTACAGCGCCCCGTACCTGCACGGCACGACGATCGACTTCCTGAACACGATCCAGGAAGCCGGCTTCAAGATCGACAACCCGAACGCCGTCTCCTCGTGTGGCTGCGGCCATTCCTTCCAGGTGGAGGAAGGCGAGGAGCTGCCCGAGGGCACCGAGCTCGGCGGCTGCGGCTCGGGCTGCTCGCACTAGCCGCTTTCGCTGCGCGAAGCCGCTAATTGAGCTTCCGAGCTTTCTAGGATCTTGCCCGTGACGCTTCGCGTGGCTGTGGTCGGGTCCGGGCCCGCTGCGTTCTACGCCGCCGCCCCATTGCTCGCGAGCGAGGATTCGCCGGTCGCGGTTGACATGATCGAGCGGCTTCCGACGCCGTGGGGGCTCGTCCGGCTGGGAGTCGCGCCCGATCATCCGCAGCTCAAGACCGTCTCGCGCGCCTTCGAGAAGATCGCCGCGCGACCGGGGTTTCGTTTTCTCGGGAATGTCGAGGTCGGCCGGGACGTCACCCACGACGAGCTGGCGTCGCGGTACGACGCGGTGGTCTACGCGGTCGGCTCGCAGACGGACCGCCGGCTCGGGATTCCCGGCGAGGACCTGCCGGGGTCGTGGGCTGCGACCGAGCTCGTGGCCTGGTACAACGGCCATCCGGACTTCCAGCACCTCGAGTTCGATCTCTCGCACGAGCGCGCGGTCGTCGTCGGGAACGGGAACGTCGCGCTCGACGTCGCGCGCATGCTCGCGTTGACGCCCGAGGAGCTCGCGCCAACCGATACCACGGATGCCGCGATCGAGGCGATCGCCGGCTCGGGCATCCGCGAGATCGTCGTGCTCGGGCGCCGCGGCCCCGTTCAAGCCTCGTGGACGTCCACCGAGCTCGGGGAGATGGGTGAGCTGGCAGGGGCTGACGTGGTCCTCGATCCCGCTGAGCTCGAGCTCGATCCCGCGAGCGAGGCCGAGCTCGTCGCCGGCTCGAACATCGTCCAGCGCAACGTCGACACTCTCCGCGACTTCGCGGTACGGAAGCCAACCGGTAGGCCGCGAGCCGTGCGACTCCGCTTCCGCTCCTCACCCGTCGCGATCCTCGGAGAGGAACGGGTGGAGGCGATCGAGGTGGCACGCAACCGGCTCGAGCCCGACGGTCGGAGAAGCGTTCGCGCCGTCGCGACCGACCAGCGCGAAGTGATCCCGTGCGGAATCGTCTTTCGCAGCGTCGGCTACCTCGGCGTGGGCGTTCCCGGCGTGCCGTTCGACGAACGCTCGGGAACGATGCCGAACGTCGAAGGGCGAGTCGTGGACGCGAACGGCACGCCGATTCCGGGTCTTTACTGCGCCGGCTGGATCAAGCGCGGCGCGACCGGCGTCATCGGCACGAACAAGAAGGACGCGACCGAGACGGTCGAGCTCCTGCTCGAAGACGCACACGCCGGGCTCCTGCGCGAACGATCGGGTGAAGGGATCGACGACCTGTTGGCCGGGCGTGGCCTGCAACTGGTGACGTATGCAGGCTGGGAGTCGATCGATGCGGTCGAGCGCTTGCGCGGCGAGCAGCTGGGGCGCCCGCGCGTCAAGCTTTCCACCTGGGCCGAGCTGCTCGCGGCCGCCGGAGTCGAAGATCCTGCGGGCGGCTCTCGCAGCCACGAGTAGTACGAAGGTTGACTAATTTAGTCTGATACCGTACTATCTCGTGAGTGATCGAGCTCTCGTCTCGCGCGACAACCTCGGCTTCCTCCTCGCGAAGGCCTCGCAGCACTGGAACGACCTGCTCGCCGAGCACTTCCGGGAAGCCGGCTTCCCCGAGGTGCGGGCGTCCTTCGGCTCCGTGCTCGTCCCGTTGGTGGAGGAAGATGGCCTCCGGATGGGCGAGCTGGCGGCCCGCGCCCGGCTCAGCAAGCAGGCGATGACGACCCTCGTTCGTTCTGTCGAGCAGGCGGGTCTCGTCGTTCGCGAGCCGGACGCGGTTGACGGACGC
This sequence comes from Actinomycetota bacterium, assembly GCA_020029615.1. Taxonomy (GTDB): domain Bacteria; phylum Actinomycetota; class Thermoleophilia; order Gaiellales; family Gaiellaceae; genus GMQP-bins7. The sequence goes on along the minus strand of JAIBJO010000074.1, from coordinate 6,007 downwards.
GCGTCCCGCGTCCGGCTCACGGCGAAGGGTCGGGCGTTTCGTCCGGTCGCGGAGCACGCGCTGCGAGAGCTGGACGAGGTCGTGGGAACGACGCTCGACGGAGCGGAGCTCGATCGTCTCGTCAACGCACTGCGAAAGGTGGTCGAGCTGTGAGAAGTGAATGCGTGACTGTCGTCCTCGACGCGCCGCAGCAGGAGGTGTTCGAACTCCTGTCCCGCGTCGAGAGCATGCCGGAATGGGCGACCGAGTTCGTCCGCGAGCTCAAGTGGGTGGACGGTCGTCCGAAGGTCGTGAACGGCCTCGGGGAATTCTGGATCCGCATCGACGCCGATGCGGCCACCGGTGTCATCGACATGTTCTCGGGCCCGGAGCCGGACGACCTCGCGCTCTTCCCGACGCGAGTCGTTCCGCTCCCCGGAGATCGGAGCGCGTTCACGTTCACGATGTTCCAGGATCCCGAGATGCCCGACGAGCTGTTCGACTCGCAGCATGCGTCGCTCCTTCGGGAGCTCTCCGGGCTGCAGGCCCGGTTCGCTCCGGTTGCCTGAGATCAAGCGCCGAGGACGTCGAGCGTGCGCTCGACGTGCTCGGCCGTGTTGTAGACGTGCCACGACGTGCGTAGGCGACCGCCGCGCACGGCAGCCTGGATCCCCGCGCTCGCGAGCTTCTCACTCGCGCCCGGAGCATCCGACATGACGATGGCCGAGTTGCCGGGCTCCAGGCCGAACCCGGCTCGGAAGCGGTTTGCGAGCGCGATGTCGTGGTCGTGAATCGTGTCGACGCCGATCTGCTCCACTGTCGCCAACGACTGCGCTGCCGCCACCCACATGTACCAGGCCGGTGAAGTGTCGAGCCGACGCGCGCTCTCGGCGAGGCGCAGTGGCCTGCCGAAGAACGTCGCAAGCGGATCCTCGCCGGCGTACCAACCGGCGGCCTGCGGAACGACCATATCCATGCGCTCCGGGCGGATCGCCATGTACGCGGTGCCCCGCGGCGACATCAGCCACTTGTAGCCGTGTGTGGCCACGACGTCGAAGCGGCCGGCGTCGAGAGGGAGCCACCCGACCGCCTGGGTGGCGTCGACCACGGTCATCACGCCATGCTCGGCGGCTGCGAGGGAAATCGCCTCGAGGTCGGCGACTTCCCCCGTCGCCATCTGTACCGCGCTGAACGCAACGAGGTCGACATCGGGGCCGATCTCGCCCGACAAGTCGCGCGCGGGAACCGTGCGGACGCTCACTCCTCGGTGCTGGTGCACGAGGAACGGGAAGAGAAGGGACGTGAACTCCACGTCGGGCGCCAGGACACGCGTGCCCTCGGGAACCGACGCCGCGACGAGCCCTACGAGGCCCGAGACCGTCGCGCCGATGGCGACGGTCTCGACCGGGACTCCGACGAGTCGAGCGAACGAAGCACGCGCTTCCTCGCCGGGAATGCCCCAATGCTCCCAACTCGTGCGTCCGCCCCGCCAGTCGTCGAGAGCATCCTGAAGTGCGTACCAGGCGGGCTTCGGCGGTAGCCCGTAGGACGCGGTGTTCAGATACGTGCCGGCCGGCTCCCACAGGTCGGGCATACGGTCGGACCCCACCGAACCCATCCTGTCACAGCGGTGCGGGGAACCCACGACGTTCGGCCGGCCGTGGCGCTCTACACTCGGGCTGATGACCGAGACGACTTCGACCCAACCGCTCTGGGGAGGCGAGACCGAGAAGGCGGTCGGCAACTTCCCCGTCTCCGGCGAGCCCATCCCTATCCCGGTCGCCCGCTGGCTCGGCCGGATCAAGGCTGCGGCCGCCCGCGTGAACGCCGACCTGGAGCTGCTCGACCGCGATCTGGCGGACCGGATTGCAGCTGCGGCCGATCGAGTCGCCGCCGGCGAATTCGACGACCAGTTTCCCATCGACGTGTTCCAGACCGGCTCGGGCACGAGTTCGAACATGAACGCGAACGAGGTGATCGCGACGCTTGCCGGAGAGGGCGTCCACCCCAACGATCACGTGAACATGGGTCAATCGTCGAACGACGTGTTTCCGTCGGCCGTCCACCTCGCGGCGCTCGGGGAGATCGCTCACGACCTGCTCCCCGCGCTCGAGCGCCTGGCTGCGTCTCTCGAGCGGAAGGCCCTCGAATTCGACGACGTCGTGAAGTCCGGCCGAACGCATCTCATGGACGCCGTGCCGGTGACCCTGGGCCAGGAGTTCACGGGTTACGCAGCGCAGGTCCGACAGGGGATCGCGCGCGTCGAGGACGCGATGCCCCGGCTCGCCCAGATCCCCCTCGGTGGCACGGCGACGGGGACGGGCCTCAACACGCACCGGGAGTTCGCGGCGCGCGTCCGCGAGTACCTCTCTCGCGAGACAGGCCTCACCGTCTCAGCGCCGGTCGACCACTTCGAGGCGCAGGCCGCCCGCGACGGTCTCGTCGAGGCGTCGGGCGCGCTCAAGGTCGTCGCGGTATCGCTGACGAAGATCGCGAACGACCTCCGGCTGATGGGCTCGGGCCCCCGCGCCGGCCTCGCCGAGATCTTCCTGCCCGAGCTCCAGAAGGGAAGCTCGATCATGCCGGGCAAGGTCAACCCGGTCATCCCGGAGGTCGTCACGCAGGTCGCTGCCCAGGCGATCGGCAACGACACGGCGATCACGATCGGCGGCATGAGCGGACACTTCGAGCTCAACGTCTACGTCCCGCTGATGGCACGGAACCTCCTCGACTCGATCAAGCTGCTCTCGAGCGCGTCGCGCCTCCTCGCGGAGAAGTGCGTCGACGGGATCGAGGCAAATCGCGAGCGGAACGAGCAGTATGCAGAGGACACGCTGTCGACTGCAACCGCCCTGAACCCGTACATCGGCTACGACAAGGCGTCGGAGATCGTGAAGGAGGCCGCGGCGTCCGGTCGATCGTTGCGTGACGTCGCCCGTGACGCCGGCGTGGACGAAGGCGTCCTCGACGAAGCGCTCGACTACCACGCCATGGCCAAGCCGCACGAGTAGCACTCGACACGCAGCAGCGGTTCCGAGTACGTAAGAGGGAGGGGCGGGGTGAGCCCGCCCCTCCCTCGAGTCGAACGCTCGAAGCTACGGCGTTCGCGCGAAGTAGATGTCCTCCTCGACCGATCCGTACTGACCGCGAGTGTCACCCCACACCATGTTGGCGCGACCCTTGCTGTCCACGGCGAGCCACATGTAGTCGCCGAGGAAGCCGGCCTGGATCGGGTTGTTCGCCGGCGTCAGGTTCGGCATCGACGAGGTCGTGATCCGCGAGTACGCGACCGACGGCGAAGCCGAGGCCGCGTTCGTGACGGTCGCGAGCGTGATGTCGTTGCAGCCGGTGGACTCGCAGTTGCCGTAGGAGCGGTCGTAGTAGGCGACGTAGAGCTTGCCACCTGTCGTGACCGCGCTCCAAGGTTGCCACTGCGCACTCGGGGCGGGGGTGATCGTCGTCGTCGTGCTCCACGATCCGCCGCCGTTCGTCGAGTAGGCGTAGAAGACATCGTTGTCGCATGGAGGCGTTGCCGTCTGGGCCGAACCCAGCGGGTTGCAGTTCGAGCCGAGGTTCCGGGCATCCGCCCAGGAGACGTACAGCTTGCCGCTCCCGTCGACCGAGGCCGAGATCGACGTGAACTCCGGCACTCGATAGCCGTTCGGCGGCAGGCACTGTCGGCCGGCGGGGCACCCCGCCGAGCTGGGGCCGAACGGATGGATCCCGATCAGGTCGCCGACCTTCACCGGAGCTGACCAGCTGGCCGCGCTGGCGCAGTTGGCACTGGCCAGGCACTTGACGAAGAGCACTTGGTTCCCGCCGAGGTTCGGCGTGTTGCCGTTCCCGAAGGCGACGTAGATCGTGCCGTCGGCCCCGACGATCGGATGCGATCCCTGATCCTGGTCGCACGCGTTGGGATTCGCCGATCCGCTGAAGACAGTGCAGACAACTCCGTTCGCACCGCTGATCTCGATCCCCGGAGACCAGGTGGCGCCGCCGTCCGTCGACTGGCTGAAGTAGATCGGGCTGTTCGTGGCGGAGAACCGTGTCCACGTGGCGTAGACGTTGTCAGCCTTCGGGCTCGATGCGGTCGCGTCCGCGACGATGAACTCCTTGTCGTGGAAGATGTTCGGGTCGTTGTCGTTGGCCACCACGCCGAGCGGCGCGGTGCGGTAGATCTGGAAGGAGAGAGGAGCGGGCGTGTGGTAGAAGGCCCCGCCGATGCCCGCGTTCGACTTGGCGACCACGAAGGCGCTCGCCGCCGAAGCGACGTCGAAGAGGACGCCGCCGACGTATGCGTTGCCCTTCGAGTCGAAGGTCGCGGTCGGATCGCTACAGGCATCTGCGGTGTGCCCGCCGGCGAGTTGGAACTGGTAGAAGGGCGGTACCTGGCTTCCCCACGTCTTCCCGCCGTCGAACGAGAAGTCGTACCCGCAGTGGTTGAAACCGATCACGGAGTCGTTCTGTCCCGCGACCAGGTTGTCCGGGTTGGTGGGGTTGATCGCGAGTACCTCCTCCGCCTGCCGGCGGAGCGAGCAGTCCTGGTTGACGCGGACGTTCTTCGCGGCGCCCTGTCCGCCGCCGGTGAACTTGCTCGCGCAGCTCGGCGAGTTCGGGCCTCCGCCGCCGACGGCGTTGGCACGCTCCTCGAGCACGCCTGATGCCTGTAAGGCCGGGTAGATCGCGCCAGACGAGAGGCGCTGCTCCCACTTCTTGGGTGTCACCTTGCCGAGCTCGATGGCCAGCCCGCGGGCGAGCACGTTGTTCCCAGGCGTGGTCGAGTCGCTGGACGCGGACGCCGGCAGCAGGATCGCGATGACAGCGATTCCGGCAAGCGTGAGAGCGGTGAGCAGGGACCGAACGGGTGCCCTCATAGGACTTCCTCCTTCGGAGTTGTTAGTTCCCCCTCTGAGCAGGCAGTGGTCATGGCTGGACTCCCCTTCCCTCCATGTCGCCCCACCTCGGGCTTGGGGGCGATTATGTGACCTCGCGAGACGTATTGCAAACGCGACGGTGATGAATGGGCCATACTCACGGTGTGAGCCGGGTCCTCGTTCTCGGCCTCCTCACCGCCCTGGCTGCATCCGGGCTGACCCAAGCTGCTCGAAGCCCCGGCCCTGCGCTTGTCGCTCCCTCGCTCCGTGTCGTTCGCATGCAACCGATCACCTTGGTCGGCAGTGGCTTCAAGCCACGGGAGCAGGTGCGCGTCACCGTCGTGCGCGAGGATCAGACCGCTGTTCGGCCGGTCGCGGCGAACCGGGAGGGAGCCTTCGTCGTCGGCTTCGTACAGCTGACGCTCCGACGCTGCGCGGCGTTGTCGGTCAAGGCGTCCGGCGCGCGTGGCAGCCACGCAGTGCTGAAGCTGGCTGCGCCCGCCTGCTCATCTCACTGAAGGACGTGATGGTCAGAGCGTCGCGTTCGTCGGGAGAGACGATCCGCGCCTCGGCCGTCCCCGGGAGAGCTTCCGCTTCCCGGCATTAGGCGTCCCTCGCTTGACGGAGCTGGATGTCCGAGGGATAGTGGTGGCGCCGTCAAGCACGAGGGAGGGAGACAGATGAGGACGCTAGCGACGCTTGTAGCGGTGCTTGCGACTGCGCTTGCGATAGGCACCGTCCCGGCAAGCGCGATCACCGATGGGCAGCCCGACGGCAACGGCCATCCGTACGTGGGGCTCGTGACTTTCTACGACGACGACGGCGTGTATCTATGGCGGTGCTCGGCAACGCTGATTTCCGCGACGATCCTCATGACGGCGGGACATTGCGTCGAGGCGCCCGCGGCATCTGCCCAGGTGTGGTTCGATCCCGGCCCGATCCCCGCGGGCGACTATCCATTGACTCCCGTGGAGTCGCGACCGTCCTGCACGGGCTACACGGGCTGGCCGTGCACCGGCGGCGCTGCACGCGGTACGCCGCACGGGCACCCCAGCTTCGACCCGAATGCGTTCTTCCTCTTCGACCTCGGCGTCGTGCAGCTCGACCGGTCGGTGAACACGAGCACGTACGGTGCCCTTCCGCGGTTGAACCAG
>JAIBJO010000157.1 GCA_020029615.1 Actinomycetota bacterium | reverse complement strand
GAGCACGACGCGCGCTTCCTGCGTTACCGGAAGGAGCAGCTGCAGCGCGACCCGGACGCGTCGGAATGGCTCGTGCGGGCGATCGTCGATCGCGCCATGCGCACGGTCGTTGGGCATGCCGGGTTCCACGGCCCCCCGGGCGTCAACGCGCTGGGTGAGGCAGGCGCGGTCGAGCTCGGCTACACCGTCTTTCCCGACTTCCGACGCCGCGGCTATGCGTCGGAGGCGGTCGCCGCGCTCATGCGCTGGGCGCGCCGAGAGCGCCACGTGCACGTCTTCGTCGCCTCGGTCGCACCTGACAACGAGCCGTCGCTCGCAATCGTGCGCAAGCTCGGCTTCGAGCACATCGGCGAGCACTGGGACGACGAGGACGGCCGAGAGCTCGAGTTTCGGCTGGAGGCGTAGGCGGCTTCAGTCGGCTTTCGGCGTCTTCCAGCCCTGGGCGAGCTTGTCGAGCAGGAATGCGCGCGCGCCCGTGATCGGGATCCGCTCCTGTGCGAGGGAGTCGCGGTCGCGGATGGTGACCGTGTCGTCGACGAGCGTCTGCTCGTCGATCGTGAGCGCATACGGCGTTCCGATCTCGTCCTGGCGACGGTAGCGCCGGCCGATCTGGCCGGAGTCGTCGTACTCCGCCACGACCGCGCGGCGGAGCTCCTCGTACAGCGCCCGCGCCTTCGACGACATGTCCTCGCTCCGCGGGATCAAAGGCAGGACGGCGACCTTCACCGGTGCGAGCGCAGGGTGGAGACGCAGCACGGTCCGCTCCCTTTCTGCGACGACCTCCTCGTCGTAGGCGTCGATCATGAACGCAAGCATCGAGCGGTTCACTCCCAACGCCGGCTCGACGACATGCGGCGTGTAGCGCTCCTCGCCGTCGACCCACTCGAGCTTCGTTCCCGAAGCCTGGGTGTGCACGGTGAGGTCGAAGTCGCCGCGGTGCGCGATGCCCTCGAGCTCCGACCAGCCCATCGGGAAGAGGTACTCGAGGTCGCTCGTCGCCGTCGAGTAGTGAGAGAGCTCGTCGGCGTCGTGCGGGCGCACGCGCAGGTGGCTCTCACGGATCCCGTAGCCGAGATGCCAGGAGACTCGCTGCTCGACCCAGTAGCGAAACCACTTCTCTGCCTCGGCGGGGGGCACGAAGTACTCCATTTCCATCTGCTCGAACTCGAGCGTGCGGAAGATGAAGTTCCCCGGTGTGATCTCGTTGCGGAACGCCTTCCCGATCTGCGCGATCCCGAACGGCGGCTTGCGGCGAGCGATCTGGGCGACGTTCTTGAAGTTGACGAAGATGCCCTGGGCCGTCTCCGGGCGGAGGTAGGCCTCCTGCCCGGCCTCCTCGACCGGTCCGATGCGCGTGGAGAACATGAGGTTGAAGTGGCGCGGCTCGGTGAGGTCGCACTTGTCGGTCTCGCCGGGATGCTTGCTCGGCTTCGCCCCGCACTGCACCTGGTCGAGCTGGTCGGCACGGAAGCGGAGCTTGCAGAAGCGGCAGTCGACGAGAGGGTCGTGGAAGCCTTCGACATGGCCGGAGACCTCCCACACGCGCGGGTGGAGGATGATCGAGGAGTCGAGCGCCACGATGTCGTCGCGCTCGCGCACCATGGCCTCGAACCAGCGCGCCTTGACGTTCTCCTTCAAGAGGACGCCGTAATGGCCGTAGTCGTAGGACGACCCCAGCCCGCCGTAGATCTCGGACGTCGGGAAGACGAACCCGCGACGCCGCGCGAGCGAGACGATCTTGTCCATCGTGACCACGTCGGGCATCGCCGAGACGTTACTCGACTCCCTGCGCAAGACCGTACTCCGCGAGTGCGGATTCCGGTCGCGCGAAGATCCCTGAAGCGCGACCGCTTCGCGGCCCGGTGGCGACGCAGGAAGACTCAGCGACGCGTGCCGAGCGTGAGCAGGTACTCGCGATGGTGGACGATCTCGTCGCCGTCACGGTACTGCTCACCGAACGCGATCCAGGTCTCGTGGAACTCGTCGCGGCGCGACGACTCGAGGGCCTCGATAGCGCTCTTCGTCGGGCCGTACGAGGTGGAGAAGAGCTGCCAGTACTCCTCGCCGGAGGCGAGGGCGAGCGGCGAGTCGTGCTCCTCGAACTCGAGCTCGAAGGCGTCGCCGAGAAGGCCGCGCACATGCGCCTCGCTCCCCCATGCAAAGGGGCTTCCCACGCCCTCGGGAGGCGTCGGCAGGAACGGCTTCATCATCGCGAACAGCTGCCCCAGACCCCCCTCCGGTGTCCAGCAGGCGAGCGCGATCCGCCCGCCGGGCCGTGTCACGCGTCCGAGCTCACCGGCAACGGCGGCGTGGTCTGGCGCAAACATGACGCCACAGGTCGAGGTCACGATGTCGAAGCTCGCGTCGTCGTACTGCATCGCCTCGGCGTCGCCGACGTCGAACTGCACCGACACATCCTCCTCCGCTGCGCGCTCGCGCGCGGTCTCGATGAGCACCGGCGCGAGATCCATCCCGACGACGTCGGCACCGCGCGCCGCGACGAGGATCGCCACAGCACCCGTTCCTGTCGCTGCATCGAGCACGCGCTCGCCGGGCTGGGGATCGCTTCGCTCGATGACGAGCGCGTGGATGTCGCGAATTGTGTTCGTGATGCGCTCGTACGGCCCGTTGCCCCACATCACGCTCTGTCGTGCTTTCAACTCCGAAAAGGCCATCGCGGGACTCTCCCTCTCTTGGACGTTCACGAGCATAGAAACTCTTCCTGGATCGTGGAGCGGGCAGATAGGCGGGTCAGCCGCGTACGGCCCGGTGTGGAGACGGGGCAGCGCTCGGCGCCGCCCCGTCTCGCGATGACTGGGTACTACGGCGTTGCCAGCGGGTCCTTCGCGAAGTTGCGCTTCGAGAACAGGAGCACCGTATGGGCGACCGCGTCCGACATCTGGTCGAGGGCGGTATTGCTGTTGTTGGCGTACGTGTCGCACGCCAGGTGGTAGCACGGGTCGTATTGCTGTCCCGCAGTGCCGCCGTAGGCTGCGACTTGCGCGGCAGTCTTTATCCCCTCCGCGCCAGTGAAGAGCCCTCCGGCCGGAATGCCGGGGACTGCCGTGATGAACGGCCCGTAGTCCGAGCGGCCGCTGAAGGGCGTCGGCTCATTCGCTAGCCCGACGCCGTTGAAGTAGTCGACGAAGACCTTCTCGATCGTCCCGGAGCCGGGCGGGCCCGCCTGCACCCCAGTACCGACCGGGAACGCCGAGTTGTCTCCGTCGTACACGAAGCGGACGAAGTTCGGCGAGCCGATCATGTCGAAGTTCAACATGAGCTCGATCTGGTCTTTCTGCGCTTGCGTGAGGCTGTTGACGTAGCGGGTCGAACCGACAAGACCCTGCTCCTCGGCGCTGAACCACATGAAGCGCAGCTTGTTGCGGGTGTCGCGCGCCTGTGAGGCAAATGTCTCCGCGACCTCGAGGATCGTGGCTGAGCCCGAGCCGTTGTCGTTGATGCCCGGCCCGCGGCTGACGCTGTCGAGATGCGCGCCGATCACGATCACGCGGTCTGCATCGCCGCCTGGCGTCTCGGCGATGACGTTCCGCGTCGTACGAGTCTCGGCAGTCGTTTCGGTCGTGACGTGGAGCGTCAGGCCGCCGGGCACAAGGAGGGCGAGCTGCTGGCCGAGTGCCTGCGTGATCCCGAGCACGGAGCGGGGCAAGCGTGCCGTTCAGCAGGCCGGGGATGTTGTTGTAGACGATGACCGCCGAGGCGCCGGCCGCCGCGGCGTTCGTCGCCTTTATCCGGAAGGTGCAGGGCGGGGCGCCCGCTGGCGTCCCGCGCACCACGAGGGCGATGTTCCCGGCCGGGAACCCGGCCCAGTCGGAGGCGTTGCAACCACGTTCGTCGCCACTCGGCCGGCTTACCTGCGCCGTAACGTCACCGCTGCCCGAGTACGACATGGTCGCGAAATCGAGGCCGTCTACGTAGCTGACGGCGTTCGGGCTCACCTGCGAGAACTCCGGAGGCGTGACGTCCGATACGAGCTGAAACGTGAACTCCTGGAATGACACGTTGAAGCCGGCAGCCGCCATGCGGTTATAGACGTACTGCGCGCTTGCATCGTGTCCACCGGTGCTGGCTAGCCGAGTGTCGTTGTTCGCGTCGGCGATCGACTGGAAGGCGGCCTGGTGTTCCCGGATGCCGCCGAGAGTGACCGCCTTGCGGAAGCCCTGCGACTCGGCGAGCGGGAACGGTGGCGCGGTTGTTGCCGCCGGGACCGCCACGAGCGCGGCGATCCCGACGACCACACCCAGGCGTAGCAACGCCTTCAGCGTGGGTACCTTCATACGAGTCTCCCCTCTCGAGTAGTGGACGGCGCGGGAGTCTAGCGCGTTCGCGTCCACTGTCGACCCAGAAGGGGCCACGTGGAGATTGCGCCCGGCGACGACGTGCCGGATAGCCTCCCGCCGTGAACGAGCAGGCGACCGACGAGGCGGGGCGTGAGCCCGTCGAGCTGCACATCGTGTCGGACTCGACCGGCGAGACGGCGCAGCGGCTCGTGCTCGCGCTCGAGGCGCAGTTTCCCGATCAGCCGTTCGAGGAGGTCCGTCATCCGCGCGTCGAGAACGCCGACGACCTGTACATCGCCGTGCAGCAGGCTCGCGGCCGGCCGGCGGTCATGGTCTACACGCTCGTCGAGCCCGGTCTGCGCGACGCGATGCGGCAGCTGTGCCGACGCGCGCGCGTGCACTACTGCGACCTGCTCGGCCATCCGATCGACTCGATCTCGCGCGTAGCCGGCGTCGCCGCGAGGATGAAGCCGGGCGCGCGGGCGCCGCTCGACGCGACGTACTTCAAGCGCATCGAGGCGATCGAGTTCGCGGTCAAGTACGACGACGGGGTCGGTCGCGGCCTCGACGAGGCGGACATCGTGCTCGTGGGGGTCTCACGGACGTCGAAGACCCCGCTGTCCATCTACCTCGGCTATCTCGGTCACAAGGCGGCGAACGTGCCCGTCGTGCGAGGCATCGAGCCTCCGGAGGAGCTGTTCGAGATCGACCCTGCCAAGATCGTCGGCCTGACGATCGACGCCGAGCGGCTGGGGGACATCCGAACGGCCAGGGTGAAGAGCATGGGAGCGCCCCGGAAGCGCTATGCGGAGCTCGAGGCGATCTACTCGGAGCTCGAGGAAGCGGCGGCGCTCCATCGCAAGCTTCGTTGCCCGATCATCGACGTCTCGGACCTGTCAGTTGAGGAGACGTCGATGCGGATCATCCGGCTCGTCGAACGGCGCAAGCGGGCGACGCGCCGTGCCTGAGGAGAAGCGGCCCCCGAGCCCGTACGGCGCACCGGGCGAGCCTCCGCTGCGGCACGTGTTCCGCCCGCCGCCAGGTGGGCACGGCGACCTGCGCGAGAAGGGCTGGGTGCCCCTGCCGCGTTTCGCGCTCTGGTGGTTTCTGCTGCTCGTCTCCGATCTTGTCTTCTACGTGCTGCTGACACCGATCTGGCTCGGCCTGCGAGCGGCGGCATGGGTCGCGGAGCTCAGGTCACGCGCCGTGCGCTCGTGATCAACTCGATGCCGGATCGAGGCGGAAGACGTCACCCCCGAGCGACATGACGTAGACGCGGCCGAGGGCGTCGACGCCGAAGCTCGCCAACTCGGGAACGACGAGCCCGAGATCACCGGAGCCCTCGACTCGGCCGTTCACGACTGCGATCGCCGAAATCTTCCCGGAGCAGAAATCGCCGTAGAGATACCGGCCTGCGAGGGCGGGCAGCCGCTCGTCGCGCGCGACGACCCCGCCGATGACGGCACACGAGCCCGCAGAACGCGGGTACTCGAACAGGGGCGGAACGGCGCTCTCGCAGACGGCGGTCGAATCGAACTCGAGGGTGCCCTCGAAGCAGGGCCAACCGAAGTTCAGCCCCGATCGGCCGGCGGGAGCCAGGTCGATCTCCTCCCGCCGCTCGTTGCCCGCGTCTCCGACGAACATCGAGCCCGTGTCGCGGTCGATCCAGAAGCGCCACGGGTTGCGAAGCCCATACGCCCAGATCTCCGGGCGAACGCCTTCCACGTCCACGAACGGGTTGTCCTCCGGCACGGCGTACGGATCGCCTCGACGCGGGTCGATCCTGAGGATGTCTCCGAGGAGGTCGTCACGGCTCTGTGCAAACCGGCCCGGCGGATTCAGGACCCCGCTGTCCCCGTCGCCGACCGACGCGTACAGGTAGCCGTCCGCGCCGAACTGGAGCATGCCGCCGTTGTGGTTCTCCCACGGCTTCGGGATTGTGAGCAGGACGCGCTCGCTGTACGGATCGGCCAGGTCGGGGTCGGTCGCATGGCGCCGGAACTCGGAGATGTGAACGTCACCGTTGCCGGCAGTCGAGTTGTAGAAGACGTAGAAGCGGCCACTCGAGGCGTAATCCGGTGCAAACGCGAGCGCGAGCAAGCCGGGCTCGCTGGAAAGCTTGACCTCGCCCCGCAGGTCGAGGAAGGGACGTGGGAGCGCTTCTCCTTCACGAACGACTCGCACTGTTCCCGTCTGCTCTACGACGAAGATCCGTCTCGTGTCCCGTGGAGGCGCCGTCACGAGAACCGGCCGCTCGAAGATCCCGACGCGTGTGAGCGATACGAGGTCGGACGTGTTCACGGGTGGGGGCTTCGCCGGAGGTGACGAGGGCTTCCTCGAGACGCCGAACGCCCCCTGCATGCCGAGACGCGCGTGGCCCGAGACCGAGCAGAGGAAGGTGAAGGTCCCCTTGCGCGGGAACGTGACCGTGAGCA
>JAIBJO010000073.1 GCA_020029615.1 Actinomycetota bacterium | reverse complement strand
CATGAAGTGCACAGCACTTCATGGGGCAAGAGCCGGCCTCCGCCGTGGCCTGACGCCGCGAGCAACGTCCGAGGAACGCGCGTCACGCTAGCCCCTCGCCGGCCACGGCTCCCGGCCGGCCTCTTTCTTGGGGCAAGAGCCGGCCTCCGCCGCGGCCTGACGCCGCTCGCAACGTCCGAGGAACGTGCGTCACGCTCGTACGTCCTCGACGCGCGCGCCCAGCTCGCCCGACGCGAGCTCGATCTCGAGGCGGTCGCCGGGCGCCACGACGGAGGCGTCCCGCAGTGCGACCGCCCCCGCGCGGACGATGGCGTACCCACGGTCGAGTGTCGCGAGAGGTGAGAGCGCGTGCAGGCGAGCACCCGTATGGTCGAGCGCCGAGCGACGCCGTTCGAGGAGCAGGCGAGGGGCGACTCGGAGACGCTCGGAGAGCCGCTCGACCCGCGTTCCGTCACGCGCGAGGAGGTTTCCGACGGCGAGTGCGAGCCTTCGGCGCGAGCTTTCGAGCACGGCGGTCAAATCGCTCACGTCCGGGATCACGAGAGCGCCTGCGGCGGTCGGAGTCGCAGCGCGGGCGTCCGCAGCCAGATCGCAGAGCGGTGTGTCCTGTTCGTGCCCGACGGCCGACACGACCGGCACCTGGGCTGCGACGACGGCGCGAACGACCGTCTCGTCGCTGAACGGGAGGAGATCTTCGAAGCTGCCTCCGCCACGCGCGAGCACGATGACGTCGACCTCGGGGTGGCGAGTGAGAGCACTCAGGGCTGCGACGATCGACGCAGGCGCCCCCTTCCCCTGGACGCGAGCTTCGCAGACGACGACCTTGGCGGCAGGGAAGCGCGTGCCGATGGTGGCGAGGAGGTCGCCGCGTGCCGCGGCGTCGGCTCCGGTGAGGACGCCGATTGCCCGTGGAAGGCGGGGGAGCTTCCGCTTTCGGGAAGGATCGAACAGCCCCTCCGCGGCGAGTTGGCGCTTGAGGCGCTCGAGCGCGAGCAGATGCTCGCCCAGACCGATGCGCTCGATCGTGGTCGCGCGGAGGCCGAGCTCGCCCTTGAGCTCGTACAGCTCGGCACGCCCGGAAACATGGACCGTCTCGCCCTCCTCGAGCGCGAGGTCGAGCCGATCGTACGCGCGACGAGCGATCGTCACGTTGAGGATCGCTCCCGTCTTGGGATCCTTGAGGGTGACGAACACCGTCGCCCATGCTTCGTTGCGGCGAAGCTCCGTCACCTCGCCCTCGACCCAGACCGCGGGAAGCCTGCCGAGGTACGACGCGACGCCGCGGTTGAACGACGAGACCGTGAACACCTTGCGGTCGCCGTACATGATCGGCTCGACCTTCGGCACAGCCCCCAGGTTACGTCGGCCTGCGCCCGCGCGACTCCTACGGAGGATCTCGTCGCTCGGCGAGATGAACCGGGTAGCCGGCCTCGAGCAGGATGTGCAGCCGCCAGCTCTCGACCTTCGCCGGTTCGTTCTCGTGCCAGAGCGGGGTCTCAGTCGTCTCGGCCATGCGCGCGGGATTCGCCGTCCGGCGGGAGCTTCCTGCTCGGCGGGTGGACGTCGCTCAGACGCCCGCGGACGAGCGAGACGATTCGTAGCTCTTCGCGAGCTCGACGATCCGGTCGTCGAGACGCTGGGCGGCGGCATCCACGGCACGCTGCAGCTGATCGGCGATCAGGCTGTCGGCTCGACGGAGGAACGAATCGGTCGTGCGGTCGAGCTCCTCGCGTAGTCGATCAGCCGCCTCTTCGCGGATCGCGCGCATGCGGTTCTCGAACTCGAGCGCGCTCGCCTCGGCGCGGCGATCGACCTCGCGCGTGATCGCGCGCTCGATCTGCTCCACCTGGCGGCGTTCGAGCTCACCGAAAGCGAGCTCGATCCGCGCTCGCGCGTCGGTTTCCGCGCGGTCGACCTGTTCGGCAACCGCGTGCTCGTGTTGGCGCAGGCGCTCGTTCGTATCGTCGATCGCCCGCCGCCGGTCGTCGGTCTGCGACTGGAGCTCGTCGAGTGCCTGGGCGAGGGCATCTCGGGCGCTCGTCTCGAGTGACTCGCGTAGCCGGAGAGCAGCCTCCCGTTGCTCGTCGACAGTCGTCCCGAGCTCGGTGGCCTCGGCCTCGATCCTGGACTCGACGTCCGCGATACGTTGCCGAAGCCGTTGCTCCAGGGTCGACACCGCGCCCTGAAGCGCATTCTGTGCGCGCTCGAGATCGGCCTCCCACGCTCTCAGCCGCTCTTCGACGCGCTGCTCGACAGACGCGACCAGCTCCGCCAATCGCTCGGAGAGCTCGCGCTCACGGACACCGAGCTCTCCGCGCCGCTGGTCAGCCAGCCGACGCTCTTCTGCGACGTACGTCGACAGCGAATCCGCATGCGCGCGCGAGATCGCGACCCGAAGCTGCTCGGACTGGGCCGCGGCCTCCTCCTCGGCGGCCGCACGTACCGCGCGACGCGCGTCGGCCACGAGCTGGTCGGTTCGCGCGGCGCGTGCCCGCGCGCGACGGAGCGCGAGGCCGAGGGCGATGAGCAGGAGGACAGCGGCGACCAGCGCGACGGCGATGAGCCAGGAGAGATCCGACACGAGACCAACCACTGTAGATCGACCGCCCTAGAGCCGGTAGGCGACCAGGGCTATCGCGAGGACGAAGGACGCCGCGGCCAGGAGGCGCAGCCCACGCTCGTCGGCGGCCATGAGCCAGCCCGAGTCGAGGGGCTCGCGGCGACCGTCGCGGAGCAGGAGCTCACCGGTGACCTGGTCGACGCGCCGGCGAACGAAGCGGACGCGATTCGAGAGCTCGCGTTGGGCGAGCGAGAGCAGGACCGCGAACAGCGCAGCCAGGAGCGCGGGCGCGCCGATCTCTCCCGCGACTGCGGCATATCCGCAGATCACCGGGAACCCGCCCCAGGCGAGCCCGAACCAGAGGTCCGAGTGAAGACGACCTCCGAGCAGCTCGAGGTTGTACGCGAGGACGAGGAACAGGCCCACGGGCACGAGCAACGCGAGCCAGAGGCGAAACGTGAGCGCGCCTACGACGCCGATCGTGCAGGCAGCCCCGATCGAGACGACTGCGAGCGTGACGAGAGCTCCGCCTGGGATCTGGGTCCGAAGCGGTCGGCCGCGGAGCTCGTCGAGCGCGTGCGCCCCGATTCCGACCGCGAGCGCGAACGCGAGCACGGCTGCGCCGAGCCGTCCCCATGCGATCGTGGGCGCGAGGCATCCGCCGATCACGACATACGACAGATGCCAGGCGGTGTACGGAGGGTGCAGGAGCGTCACGTAGTCGCGCCAGCCACCTCGCTCGAGCGCGTACCAGGACGGTCGCTCCACCGGCGGAGCGCTCATACGCGCCGTCCCCACACGACGACTCCGCCACCGAGGCTGAGCCGCCGTACCTCGACGTGCTGGATGCCGGCCGCCCGCCACAGCTCGAGCTGGCGCTCGATCGGATACTCGTCCCAGAAGGCGCGAATCGAGCCGCCGAGGAAGTCACCGACCTCGCTCCACCCGTGTCGCAGCACGCGGCCTGCAAGCGGCAGGCCCGCTCGCACGTGCAGCTCCCACAGCGGCCGGGCGAGCCCGCTCGGGACTCCGAACTCCAGGGACGCCACCGTACCGCCAGGCCGAGTGACGCGCGCGAGCTCCGCCAGCGTCGATCCCGGGTCGCCGACGTAGCGGAGCAAGTACGTGAACGTCAGGTGGTCGAACGCACCGTCGGCGAACGGGAGCGACTCGGCCGCTGCCTCCACGAGCTCGACCTGCTCCCCGAGCTTGCATCGGGCCGCAGCGAGCATCTCGGGGCTCTGGTCGACACCGGTGACGTTGAAGCCACCACGGACGAGCTGCGCCGCGACGAGCCCCGTCCCGGTCGCGACGTCGAGCACATGGCCGCCTCCAGGCGGCAGCCGTGACACGAGGAAGCGTCGCCAGAGCGGATCCTGTCCGAGGGAGAGCAGTGCCCCGACGCGGTCGTACGTCGAACCGAGAGGTGCGAAGAGCTCCCGTGCGTCCACTTTCGTCACGGCGCCTATTGTGGGCGACATGGCGCTGAGCGAGGAACTGGAGCGGGTGGCCGAGGTCGTCGGCACACAGATCGAGCCGGGTGACGCCGTCTCTGGTGTGCTCGCGACGGAGCCCGAGCCTGGTGCGCGGATCTACCTCTGCTCGATCGACGGCGCGGACGGAACGCGGAGCTGGATCGGCGTCGGGGGAGACGGAGGGATCGTCGCGAGACGCAGCGAGCTTCGTGCTGCCGTCTCGATCGCGGCGCTGTGCGAGGTGGCGGTGGACGTCGCCGGAGGAGGCGATCTCGAGGGGCTGACCGCGAGTCTCGCGGAGCTGCGTGAGCGTGAGGCGCCCGAGGGCATCGAGGACGCCGAGGAGGCCGCGCGCGCCTTGCGAGCGGTCATCGGTGATCCACCACAGCTTGCGTCGCCCGAGCGACTCGACGGGATCGGGGCGGCGACGCGCCGGCTGGAGCGCGAGCTCGACCCCGGCGGTGCCTCGCCGTTCGCCGCCGCGCTGCAAGGCGCGCAGGGCGCCGTGCAGGAGCTCCAGCGCGAGGTCGAGGCCGGGTATCGCATCCCCTTGTCGTAGGGGCGAGATATATCTCGCCCCTACAATCTCGGCATGGAAGGCAGCGGTGGATTCTTTCCGTTCGGCGGCGGAGATCCCGAGGATCTCCTCGGTGCTCTGCGCGAGTTCGCGGAGAAGCAAGCCGAGTCCGTGCAGGGAGCGCAGCGCGAGCAGTTCGCGACGCTGACGCTGTCGACCGCGGTCGAGCTGACCGCCGCCGCGCTCGGGCAGATGCAGGTCGACGGCCCGTCCGACGCGCAGGCGCTCGCACTACGTGACGCGATGCGGGTGCTCTTCCCCGAGGCGGTTGCGCTCGTCTCGGCGGCTCGTCAGGGGTTCATGCGCTCGTAGGGCCGGGCCCGCCAGCCTCGCACGGGCGACGCGTTCGCGGCCTACAGCGATGCCAAGAGAGACCAGCCGCCATCGACGACCACCGTCTGGCCGCGGATCATCTCGGCGTCGGGCGAGCACAGGAACGTGACGCACGCGGCGATGTCCTCGGGCGTGACGATCCGGCCGACCGGGTTGGCTTCGCCCATCTCGAGCATGGCTTCGCGGTTGGGGAAGTGTTCTAGGGCGCCCGTCTCGACGACGCCGGCCGACACCGCGTTGACGCGGATTCCGCGTGGTGCGAGCTCGACGGCGAGATAGCGGACGATCGCCTCGAGCGCCGCCTTCGAGGCACCGACGAGCGCGTAGTTCTCGAGCACGCGAATCGAGCCGAGGCTCGAGAGCCCGATGATCGACGAGCCTGGCCCCATCGACGGCGCCGCGGCGCGGGTGAGCGACAGGAGCGCCCGGGCGTTCGCCGAGAGCGTCCAGTCCCAATGCTTGTCCTCCGTCTCGAGCGCAGGGCGGATGACCCCGGTCGCCGCGCTGTGCACGAGCACGTCGAGGGTGCCGAGCGCTGCGACCTCGTCGGCGATTCGCTGCGACGCGACGTTCCCCCTGACGAGGATCGGATCCGCGCCGAGGGCGCGCAACTCTTCCGCGGTTGCCTCGGCGGCCTTGTCGCCGCGCATGTAGCCGATCGCCACCCGGGTCGCTCCGAGTGATGCAAAGCGGAGCGCGATCGCTTTTCCGATACCCCGAGATCCTCCTGTCACGAGGACCGAGGCAGCCTCGAACGTCATTCGCGCTTCGGGAGCGGGTCGAAGGCTGGGGCCGACGAGGGAATCGTTTCCCAGCCGATGCGGGTCAGTGGCTCTCGCTCACCGTCCTCTGCGAGGGACGAGGCGTGCCCGAGTCGGTCGAGCAGCTCCATCTTCTCCTCCCCGTATCGGCGGATGGGATGCTCGGCGGGCAAGTCCTGGACGAGCTCCCGAACCCGTGCACGCAACTGGTATGCGAAGTGCGGCGTCGCGGGCCCGACGAGCGCGTCGATGTCGTCACGGGTCGGCTCGGCCATCGTCGCGAAGCCTACCCCGGTGTCACCCGACACCGGCCCGCGGATAGCTTCCGAGAGTGCGACGCCCGTCGACCGTGGAGCTGATGCTGCTGACGACGGTCCTGCTGTGGGCGCTCAACCTCAGCGTCACCAAGTACATCCTCACGCACGGCCTCGGGCCTCTGCCCTACGCGACAGTCCGCTACGGCCTCGCCGCTTTCGTCTTCGTCGCGCTCACGCTCTTTGCCGAACGAACGCTGCGCATCGAGCGGCGCCACCTCCCGATCATCGCTCTCGCCGCAGTGGTTCTCTGGCTCAACCAGCTCTCGTTCGTCTTTGCGCTGGACCTCACCACGGCCTCGACCATCGGCCTGCTCCTCGGAGCGATCCCTATCTTCACCGCCGTCTTCGGCCTCGTGCTCGGGATCGAGCACCCGTCGCGGCGGTTCTGGATCGCCGCAGCGATCTCCGCGATCGGTGTCGGGCTCGTCGCGCTCGGCGCGAGCAGCGAGGTGTCGGCCTCCCGCGTCGGAATCCTGCTCGGCCTGGCCACCGGAGCGACCTGGGCAGGCTACTCCGTGACCATCGCGCCGCTCATGCGCACCTATTCGCCGTCGCGGGTCAGCGCCGTCGTGATCCCGATCACGTGGATCCTCCTCGCTCTCGCGGGGTTTCAGCAGACGCAGGACCAAGACTGGACGCTCGGTTGGCAGGTTTGGGTTCTTCTCCTCTTCGCGACGCTCGGTCCGCTCGTGCTGACCAACGTCCTCTGGTTCCGCTCGATCCACAGGATCGGGCCCGCGAAGGCGACGCTGGCCGCCAACCTCCAGCCCTTCGTCGCTGCGGTCCTGGCCGTGATCCTCCTGTCGGAGCCGCTCTCGTGGCTCCAGATAGCGGGGGGCGTCCTGATCGGCCTCGGCATCCTGTTCGTCAGGCAACGCGCGCCCGAACCGCCGTCGACGTAGGGGCTTGTTGCGCGTTCGACGCACGCACGGATGGGGCCTGCACACGGCGCATCGCCGCCGTCTCGATCGGCATCCAGGCTTCAAGCCTGCACGCCGACCGATCCGCCGCCGCTGCTTGGTGCATGCCCTCCCCGCACGCACCCCTAACCCGCATCAAGCCCCTAGAATCGGATCCATGAGCGCGCACGACTTCATGCCGATCGACGGTTGGGACCACATCGAGATCTGGGTGGGGAACGCGAAGCAGGCTGCGTACTTCTACGAGAGCGCCTACGGGTTCACGCGCACGGCTTACGCGGGCCCGGAGACGGGAGTCCGCGACCGCGCGTCGTACGTTCTCGAGCAGGGCGAGATCCGTTTCGTCCTGACGAGCGGCCTGCGCGCGGACAGCGACATCTGCAAGTGGGCCGCGACAAAGGGAGACAGCGTGCGGGACGTCGCGCTCGCCGTCCCCGATGCGACGAACGCCTACCGCCAGGCCGTCCAGCGCGGTGCCCGCGGCGTCGTCGAGCCACATTGGGTGGAGGACGACCAGGGCCGGGTCGAGCTCGCCGCGATCGCGACCTACGGCGACAACATCCACACCTTCGTGAACCGCTCGGAGTACGCGGGCGCCTATCTCCCCGGGTACCGGCCCGTCTCGCCGAACGGCCGCCCCGGGGCCGGGATGGGCCTGATCGCGATCGACCACGTGGTCGGCAACGTCGAGCTCGGTCGCATGGACGAATGGGTCGGCTTCTACGAGCGCGTGCTCGGATTCACGCAGCTGACGCACTTCACGGACGAGGACATCTCGACCGAGTACTCGGCGCTCATGTCGAAGGTGATGACGGGCGGCGAGGGAAAGATCAAGTTCCCGATCAACGAACCTGCAGAGGGGAAGCGCAAGAGCCAGATCGAGGAGTACCTCGAGTTTCACGGCGGCCCCGGCGTCCAGCACGTCGCGATGCAGTCCGAGGACATCGTGAAGACGGTCGCGGGGCTGCGCGAGCACGGCGTGCTCTTCATCGCGACGCCGGACACGTACTACGACATCGTCCAGGAGCGCGTGGGCCAGATCGACCAGAACTGGGACGATCTCCGATCCATGGGCATCCTCGCCGACCGCGACGAGGACGGCTATCTCCTCCAGCTCTTCACGAAGATCGTCCAGGACCGCCCGACGCTCTTCTTCGAGGTCATCGAGCGCCACGGCTCGCGCGGCTTCGGGATCGGAAACTTCAAGTCGCTCTTCGAGGCGATCGAGCGCGAGCAGGCCCTCCGCGGGAATCTGTGACGCTCTGATGGAGCTGCCCGGGACTCGCTACGCGAGGGGCGGCGACGTCTCGATCGCGTACCAGCACCCATCCTCGAGACCTGCATGGATGAAATCCGAGCCGTGATGGACGAGCAGACGACGCCGGCCTAGCTCGTGGCGGGTGTGCGCACGCAGTACGCGAGAAGCGGCGATGCCGATATCGCCTATCGCGTCTACGGGGAAGGCCCTACCGATGTCGTGCTCGTCTACGACTGGGGCAGCCACATCGAGGCTGTTGCCGAGCAGCCCCTGTTCGACGAGTTCGTACAGTCGCTCGCGCGATTCGCCCGCGTGCTGTGGTTCGACATGGGAGGCATCGGAATGTCGCGCTCCGTCGTCGGTGGAATCAGCCCCGTCGAGTCGTGGGTGCACGATCTCACAGGCGTTATGGATGCCGTCGGCTCGAGCGAGGCAGCGGTCGTTGCCCAGGGCCAGGCTGTACAGATGGCGGTGGTCGCCGCCGCGACGCATCCGGAGCGCGTGACGTCACTCGTGCTCCTCAACGGCTTCGCGCGCTTCGCGCGCGCCGACGACTACCCGGCCGGCCTGCCCGAGCGCACGCAGGAGGTCTACAGGCAGCGGATCGAGCTCGAGTGGGGCACGGGCGCCTTCGCGGCGCTCCTCGGACCGTCCGTCGCAGACCGAGCCGGAGTCGTCGAGTGGTGGGGTCGAGTCGAGCGCTACGGCGCGACACCGGGACTCGCGCGCGCGCGGCTGGACTCGATCCTCGAGCTCGACGTGCGCGACGTCCTTCCACTCGTCGACGTGCCGACGCTCGTGATCCACAACCGCGGCAACGACTTCGTGCGCATCGGCCACGGGCGCTACCTCGCCGAGCACATCCGCGATGCCCGTCTCATCGAGAGAGACAGCGCGGATCACTGGCCGCTTCCCGAGCCGGGTCTGCTCGGTGCGATCGAGGAGTTCGTCACAGGCTCGCGATCGGATGTGCACGACGTCGATCGATTCCTCGCGACGGTGCTCTTCGTCGACGTCGTCGGATCCACCGAGCAGGTGAGCGAGGTCGGAGATCGGAGTTGGCGCGTCACGCTCGATCGCTTCGAAGAAACGAGCCGACGTGTGCTGTCGCTGTACGGCGGTGAGCTCGAGGACGTGATCGGAGACGGTGTCCTTGCCACGTTCGACGGCCCGGCGCGCGCGATCCGGTGCGCCTGGCATATCCGCGACGAGGTTCGCCGACTCGGACTGGAGATCCGTACAGGCGTGCACGCGGGTGAGGTGTCTCGCCGATCCGACTCCATCGCGGGGATTGCGGTCCACATCGGGGCCCGCGTGGCCGCGCTCGCCTCGCCCGGAGAAGTGCTCGCTACCCGGACCGTCCGTGACCTCGTCGCGGGATCGGGGATCGTGTTCGAGGAACGTGGCGAGCACGCGCTGAAAGGTGTGCCCGACCGCTGGGCGCTCTACGCGGCAACCAGCTGACGCCGTAGCCTTCCGCCCATGTCGCCGCAGCGGCGCACCGCGCTCGTCTCGGTCGGGGCCGCGTGCCTCCTCGTGGCGATCAAGCTCGTCGCCGGGCTGGCGAGCTCGAGCCTCGGTCTGCTCGCCGAGGCCGCCCACTCTGGAACCGACCTCGCGGCGGCGCTGCTGACGTTCTTCGCCGTCTCGGTCGCCGTGCGTCCCGCGGATCGTGGTCATCCCTACGGGCACGGGAAGGCACAGAACCTTGCCGCGCTCGCCGAGGCGGGATTCCTCATCCTCGTCAGCGTCGGCATCGGCGTGGCGGCGATACTGCGCCTGGCGGGCGTCGTCGAGTTCGAGGTCGAGCCGACCTGGTGGACGTTCGCGGCCATCGCGCTCGTGCTCCTCGTCGACGGGTCGAGGACGATGGTCTCGCTGCGCGGCGCCAGGCTGTACCGCAGCGACGCGCTGCTCGCGAACGCCCTTCACTTCGGCAGCGACTTCGTCGGCACGATCGCCGTCCTCGCAGGACTGACCGCAGCCGCGCTCGGGTTCCCGGCTGGCGACTCGATCGCCGCGCTCTTCGTCTCCGGGCTCGTCGTCGCCGCGGCGTTCCGTCTCGGGAAGCGGAATGTCGATGCGCTCATGGATCGCGCTCCAGAAGATGACGCGAGGATCGCGCGCCAGGCGATCGCACGGCTCGAGCCTCCCGTGGAGTTGCGCAGGATCCGACTCAGGCGTGCGGGAGGTGAGCACTTTGCGGACGTCGTCATCGGCGTGGCCCCCGGCGCGGCGATAGGTCAGGGCCATGCCGCCGCCGACCGTGTCGAGCAGGCGCTGCATGCGGCGCTTCCCGGAATCGACGTCGTCGTCCACGTCGAGCCTCGCGGAGGCGACGGCGGGATTCGCGAGCGCACGCTCGCCGCTGCGCTGACCGTCTCGCACGTCCGCGAGATCCACAACCTCACGGTGCTCGACGTCGACGGGAGCATCGAGGTGTCGCTCCACCTGAAGCTGCCGGGCGACCTGCCCCTCGACCAGGCGCACGAGATCGCCGAGCAGGTCGAGGCGGCGATCCGACGCGACGTCCGCGAGGTGCAGACGGTTCGGACGCACCTCGAGCCGCTCAAGGAGACCGCTTCCGGCGAGGAGGTCGACATCGACAAGGAAGCGGTCGAGGCCGTGGTGCGCGACGAGACGGGCGCCGAGCCGCGCGAGCTGCGTCTCGTCCGAACGGACGACGGGATCGTCGTCTTCCTCACTCTGGGCCTGGGCGCAACGGGCTCGCTCGCCGACGCCCATGGCCGCGCGGCTGCGATCGAGGAGCGCGTGCGCGAAGCCGTCCCGGCGATCGCGGACGTCGTGGTACACACCGAGCCATGAGCCGGCGGGCACAGGTCACCGGGTCAGCTTGCGCCTTCCGGCGGGAGCCGATGGCGTTCGGATGCGCCAGATGAGGCTCTGCATGTTCCATCCCGTGGGGCATCCGATGGAGCGCGGATGGGTCGGTCGCGTGGACGGCGACCGCGTCGTCCATCTCGCCGCGCAGACTCTGCAGTCGCTCTTCACCGGCGGCGGCACTGCTCGCGAGCACGCCGAGTATCCGCTCGCCGAGGTGCGTCTCCTGGCGCCGGTGCTGCATCCGCCGTCGATCCGCGTCTTCGACGAGGTCGGGAGCTTCGTCTTCGCCAACCCTGCCGCGATTCTCCACACCGGCTCGGTGGTGGACGGAGCGACGGATCCGAGTGACACAGTGTCACAAGCTCCGTTGGCGCTCGCACCGAGGATCGCCGCGGTGGTCGGGGCGGAGGGGGCGCTCGCCGCCTTCACGATCCTCGCGGAGTGGCGAGCTCCTGCGCGCCGGCCACCGAAGGACCGGGACTTCGCACTCGGCCTCGGTCCCGTCGCCGTGACCGTCGATGCGTTCGACCCCGGCGCATGCGTGCAGGTCGTGCGCGTCGGCGGGATCGAACGCCTGCGGCAGGCGGTCGCCGGCTTCGAGTGGGACGCCGCTACGTCGCTGGCCTCAAAGGGGACGAGGCTCTACGCGGGCGACCTTCTTGCGGGCCCCTCGTGCGGACTGGTCGAGACGGCGCCCCGTAGTGGGGTCCTGATCGACGTCGACGGGATCGGCGTGCTCGAGCACCGGACGGCCGACTGACGCGTGCAGCTCGTGCTCGACTGGGACGGCACGGTCACCGAGGTCGACGGGCTCCATCTCGTCCTGCTCGAGTTCGGCGACGCGGAGATCTACGACGAGCACGAGTCGCGGCTCGGGCGCGATCTGACACTGCAGGAGGTCATCTCGGGCGAGTTCAGGTCGGTCCGAGCGCCACTGCCGGTAGTTGTCGAGTGGGTACGGGACAACGCCCGGTTGAGGGCGGGCTTCGTGGAGCTTGCTCGCAAGCATCGACCGCTCATCGTGTCGAGCGGGTTCCACGAGCTGATCGTTCCGGTACTCGACCGAGAGGGTCTCGAGATCGAAATCCGAGCGAACCGGCTCGACCCGCAGCCTGACGGCTGGCGCGTGCTCTTTCGCCCGCAGGAGATGTGTGGCGTCTGCGGCGAGCAGTGCAAGCGCTCGGATATCGCGGGGATCGGCGAGTTCGTCTACGTCGGCGACGGGTATTCCGACCGCTGCGTCGCGGAGATCGCAACGCGCGTTTTCGCGCGCGACGGGCTCGCGGAGTACCTCGCGACGAAGGGTGTCCCCTTCGAGCCTTTCGACGACTTCCACGACGTGCAGCGGGCTCTCTGACGTGCTTCTGCCGATCCCGGCGCCCTACGACTTCGTGCTCTCCACGACGCGCTTCCGCGATTTCGGCTCGGATCATGCGACCGTCTGGCACAAGGGCGGGTTGCATCGCGTGGTCGCCGGCCGCGAGGTGCGGATCACAGCCGCAGAGGGTGGCGTGGCCGTCTCGCCTTCGAGCGACGAGGTCGTCGCGAAGATCGGGCAGCTGCTCGGCCTTCCATTCGACCTCGACGCCTTTCGGACGTGGGCCGTGCGGGACAGGGTCCTGACGGGCATCGTCGAGTCTGTCGCCGGGTTTCGCCCGTCGCTGAACCCCGATCCCTTCGAAGCGCTGGTCGTCGCGATCACGACTCAGCAGATCTCCCTGCGAGCGGCCGCATCGATCCGCGGCAACCTCGTCGAGCGGTACGGCGTGCGCCATGACGCGGCCTAGCCTGGGCTTTCCCGACGCGTGATCGGATCAAGGAGCTACGGCCGCGACACTTCACGCCGCTCGGGTTCTCGAGGGCCAAGGCGGAGTACGTCCTCGAGCTCGCGCACTCCGACCTGGACCTCGACGGGCTCGCCGCTCTCGGCGACGAGGAGGTGATCGCCGCTCTGACGTCGATCCGCGGGCTCGGCCGCTGGACCGCCGACTGGTTCCTGGCACGCCATCTCGCCCGGCCGCGTGCCTGGCCGGCAGGCGACCTCGGTGTGCGGAAGGCCGTCTCCACCTT
>JAIBJO010000072.1 GCA_020029615.1 Actinomycetota bacterium | reverse complement strand
GTTTCAGGTTCGTTTCAGCCGCGCAACAGCTGTTAGCGTCCTCGGCCGGCAGGGAGGCCAGATGGATTTCCGGATCCTGGGACCGCTCGAGGTGTGGGACGGGGGAGGCGAGGTTTCCCTCGGCGGGCCCAAGCCGCGTGCGCTCCTCGCCGGGCTCCTCCTGCATTCCAACGAGGTCGTTCCCACCGACCGGCTGATCGACGAGCTCTGGGGCGAGGACTCGCCCGAGGACGCCGCTGCCGCACTACGCGTCAACGTTTCGCGCCTTCGCAAGGCGCTTCCACAGGAGGTGCTGACGACCAGGTCGCCCGGTTACGTCCTGAGAGTCGAGCCCGACGAGCTCGACCTGCACCGCTTCGAGCGCCTGGTCGACGAAGCGAGAAGCCTTCTGGCTCGCGGCCTGGCGGCCAACGCTTCGGAGCGGCTTCACGAGGCGCTGGCGCTGTGGAGAGGCCCCGCGCTCGCGGACTTCATGTACGAGAGCTTCGCCCAGCCGGCCATCGCCCGGCTCGAGGAGATCAGGCTGGCAGCAGTGGAGCTCCGCATCGAAGCCGACCTCACGCTCGGGCGCCACGACGAGCTGGTCGGAGAGCTCGAGGGACTCGTCACGGAGCACCCGCTGCGCGAGCGGCTGCGCATGTGTCTGATGAAGGCGCTGTACCGGTCGGGTCGACAGGCGGAGGCACTCGACGCCTACCAGGATGCGCGTCGGGCCCTCGTCGACGGGCTCGGTATCGATCCGAGCCCGTCGCTCCAGGACCTCGAGCGCGCCATTCTTCGGCAGGACCCCGCGCTCGAGGTCGAGGCGACTGCACCGGCTCGCGTCCGCGAGCTCGCCGAGCGGTCGATTCTCGTCGCGACCACGAACGAGAAGCGCGTCGACGCGCTTCTCACACTGGCGGGGGCGCTGGTCCGCTACCCGCCTCGGGTCCTGATCATGGCCAGACTCGTTTCGGACGCTGCCGACCTTCGATCGACATCTGCCTGGCTCGAGGAACGGCGATCCGCGCTCGAAGCGCAGGGCATCGTTGCCCGCGCAGCCTCGTTCACGTCGACGGCGCCGGGCGAGGAGCTAGCCCGGCTTGCCACGGAGCTCGACGTCGAGCTCCTGCTCGCTGACGCCCCGGACGGGCTCATGGCCCAGGGCGCTCCCGACGAGCAGCTCACCGCCGTGCTCGAGGAGGCGCCATGCGACGTGGCACTGCTCGTCCCTCGCAACGCGAGTCCCGAGGGTCCCGTACTCGTTCCGTTCGGAGGCGCCGACCACGACTGGGCGGCGGTCGAGCTCGGCGCGTGGTTTGCCCGCACCACCGGTGCGCCGCTTCTGCTCGCAGGTGCCGCCGCAGTGCCGGAGCAAGGCAAGCGCGACGCGAGCCGCCTGCTCTCCCACGGCGCGCTCGCCGTTCAGCGCGTTCTGGGCATCTCGGCCGAGCCGCTGCTGACCCCGCCGGGCGAGGAGGGCATGCTGGAGGCGAGCCGCGACGCAGGGCTCCTCGTCGTCGGGCTGTCGACGAGGTGGCACCGTGAAGGACTCGGCCAGGCGCGCCTCAGGCTCGCCAGAGAGGCCGCTCCACCCACGCTGCTCGTGCGGCGGGGTCTACGCCCCGGCGGCCTCGCACCGCCGGGCGTGCTGACGCGCTTCACCTGGTCGATTCGACCCTGAGTCGCACTCAGGTCGTGCAGGCCGGCTCGTAAGGCCGTCCGGGGAGAAACTCCTCCCACTCCTCCGGGGTCAACGTGCGGTTCGCA
The DNA here is from genome assembly GCA_020029615.1 of Actinomycetota bacterium. Taxonomy (GTDB): domain Bacteria; phylum Actinomycetota; class Thermoleophilia; order Gaiellales; family Gaiellaceae; genus GMQP-bins7. The sequence continues at coordinate 12,392 of JAIBJO010000072.1, read as the reverse complement.
AGCGCGCAGGCTCTGCGCTCCCAGGACTCGGGGTCGACGTCCCAGACAGCCCCTTGGCCGTTGCCGTGGGTCTCCAACATGTGGCGCCCGTCCGGAGCCAGATGGACCTCCGCCCGGCGGCTCCCGGCAGTGAGCGCCGGGCCGATCCGGCCTCCGGTGGCAATGTCCCAGAGCGACGCAGTGGGCTCGAAGCCCGAGACGACGAGGATGCTGCCGTCGGAGTTGAAGTCGAGTGTCAGGGCGGTGGCGCCACCCTGGTCGAGCTCGCGGATCAGCTCCCTGGAAGCGACGTCCCAGACGCGCACGATCGGGTCGTCCAAGCTACCCGTGGCAAGAGCTCGGCCGTCGGGGCTGAACGAGATTGCGTAATACGTGAATTCGCTGTCGACCTGCAGCGTGGTCATTCGCGTGCGCTGGGCGACGTCCCAGAGCTCAACATTGCCGCCCCTCTCGTGGACGAGAGCAAGAGTCGAGCCGGCCGGACCAAAAACCGCACCTCCGATAGGAACGCCGTCTGCGATCGTGCCGAGCGCCTCTCCCGTTGCGACGTCCCAGAGCTTCACGCCTTTCGGGCCGGGCGCAGCGAGGATCGAGCCGTCGGCGCTGACACTGACGCCTAGAACGAACTTCGGTCCGACCGTGAACGGTCCTCGGCGGAGCGATCGGCTCGCGACGTCCCAGAGCGTTGCCTGACCGTCGACGGTAACGGCTGCGAGCGTCTGCCCGTCGGGAGTGAACGCCAGCGCCCACACCTGACCGCCGGTTTCCACGAGAGGTGGAGCGACCCGTGTCAGGTCCGTCACGTCTCGGAGCTCGATCCCCCGCTCCTTGAGCCCGATCGCCATCAGCGAGCCGTCAGGGCTGAAACGCCCCGGATGTCCGTCGAACCCGCGCGGGTCGAACGTTCGGTCGTGCGTGAACGTGAACGACCGCCCGAGCCCACGGTCGCCCCTGATGTCCCAGGCGATCGCCGTTCCGTCGTGGCTCACGGTGTAGAGCGTCCCCCCGTCGGGGCTGAACACCGGCTCCTGGACGGCGGCGGAGTGGCCACGCAGCGTCTCGCCGAGAGTCGCTGACTCGACATCCCACAGCGCGACTGTCCCGTCGAGACTCGTGGAGACGACAGTCCTGCCATCCGGGCTGAACAGCAGCCAGCTCGGCGCCCCGGTGAGAACGTCCGAGCTCGTCCGCACAGCTCCACTCTGCGTGTCGACGAGCTGGATGCCCCGCTCGATGCCGACGGCCGCCGTGCGTCCGTCGGGGCTCAGCGCGAGCGCGTGAGAACCCGGGCCGATCTGGGTTCGCCGGGTAGGCCTGCGGCTCCGGATGTCCCACCAGACGAGGTGGTCGTCGATCGACGCGATGACCATCGAGCGACCGTCGGGCGTGAGCGCGAAACCGGGCGACGCAAAGAAGGAACCGACAAAGGCACCGGCAAAGCCCTCCGGCTCGATTGTGGGGCCGATCGCCGCCAGCGTGGCGGCGCTCCTCAGACTGATCGAAACGTCTTCGGACTCGCCTTTCATGACAGCGACGAGCTGCGATCCATCATTCGTGAAGACGATCCGGGTGACGATGCCGACATCGCCCTGAGCACCGCGCTTGTAGACGCGCGCCGCTGCCAACTGCTGTCGCGTACGCGCGTCGATCAGGCGTATATGGCCCTTTCCCCCGAACGCAATGGTCTGCCCATCGGGGCTATACGCGAGGCTTTCCACCCAGTCCGTCACCGGCAATGGCTCGCCGATCCGTTCGTACGTCCGAGCGTCGAAGAAGAGCAGTCCGGAGTAGAGATCGCCGACCACGAGCGTCTTCCCATCGGGGCTGACCGCGATCGCGCGGAGGATGTCGTCCTGGCCGTGCATGACGCCCGCTACATCAGGGGCGCGAACGAGATCGTCGAGCAGGTAGCCGCGAGTCTGCGCCGTGTCGTCGATCGCGACCGCCTGCCGCGCGAGTAGGAGCGAGAGGTCGAGGTCCTCCTCGACGAGCGCCTGCGCGCCGAGGCGCTGGGCGAGTTGTCCCGTCTCCGCAGCGCGGGCTTGACTGCGTTGGACGGCAGCGAAGATCCCGCCCGCAACGGCCGCCGCCAGTAGGAGAGCGACGCCGGCGAGCAGACCGCGCAGCCGGCGATTGATGCGCCTCACCCGTTTCGTCTCCTGCTCGGACGCCTCGCGGCTCTCGGTGACGAACTCGCGCTCGAGCTCGTTGACGTCAAGCGCGTGATCGGCGGTCCAGTCGAGGGCGGCAGCGAGGCGGGCGCCTCGGTAGAGCTCGCCCTGATCGCGCCCGGCCGCGTCCCATTCGGTCGCCGCCTGCGTGATGTGACGGCGAAGCCGGCGTCCCTCGGTGTCCTCCTCGATCCACTCGCGCAGGCGTGGCCATTCGCGCAACAGGGCCTCATGGGCGACCTCGACGTTGCCTTCCGACACGGTGACCAGACGGCTGTCGGCCAGCGTCGCTAGCACGTCGGCCACGTCCTCGTTCCGCTCCAGGTCGAGCTCACCGAGTGGAGCGCGGCGGCGCACCGGCGCGTCGCCCTCGTCCTCGCCGACCAGGCGCAGCATGACGGCGCGCACGAGCTGCCTGCGTTCGTCGGGAACGCGAGCGTAGGTGCCCTCGGCCAGTCGCGCGACGGCACCGTGAACACCGCCGGACTCGCGGTACGACGCCAGGGTGAGCAGGTTGTCCTGCCGTTTCTGCCAGAGCTCGAGCAGGGCAGTGGACAGCAACGGCAGCGCGCCCGGCTCGCCCTCCACGTCGTCGACGAGCGCGTCGACCAGCTCCGGCTCTACCCGCAGCCCCACCCGCCCGGCCGGCAGCTCGACGGCACGCCGCAACTCCGAGGCCTGCATGGGCCCGACCAGCACCTGGTTTCCGCCCAGCAGCTCAGCGAGCCCCGGGTAGGCGGCGAAGCGCCCGTAGAAGTCGGCGCGAAGCGCGACCACGACGACCGCGCGACCATCCGGATCCGCGGCCGCGCGGGCGAGCGTCTCGGCGAAGGCCGCGCGCTCGGCGTCCGAGCGGCAAGCGGTATGAAGCTCCTCGAGCTGGTCGACGGCGAGGAGAAGGCGCGCGCCCGAGGGCAGAGTGTCGAGGGCCTCGGCGAGAGGATCCTTGGCTCCCGACACGAGAACGCGGCGAAGCTCCTCCAGCGGCCGCTCGCCGGGACGCAGCAGCAGACGTCGCCAGCTCCCGCTGCCCGGCAGCACCCCTCCGGCGAGGGCGGGAAGGAGACCCGCGCGGAGAACCGACGACTTGCCGCTGCCCGACGGGCCGACGATGCCGAGGAAGCCGGCGCCGACGAGGCGAGCGACGAGCTCGGCCACGAGCCGCTCGCGGCCGAAGAAGTAGTCGGCATCGACCGGCTCGAAGCTCGCGAGGCCCTTGAATGGGCAGATCCCCTCAGCAGCCACGCGGGCCGGGGTCACCGGGCCCGAGAGTGCGCGCGCCTGCTCGCGCGCGAGCTGGAGGTCGATCACCTTGCCGGTCAACTCCGCCTCGACCTCGCTCAGGTCGCTCCTCCCTGCGGCGGCGCGGGAGGCCACGTCGACGAGCCGATGGCTCGCCTCGTCGACCGCGACCGCCAGCGCCGCCCGGGCAAGCTCACGGCAGCTCGGATAGCGCTGCTCCGGGTCCTTCGCGAGCGCCCTGGCAATCACACCGTCGAGAGCGGCCGGCAACTCCGGCCGCTCGGCGCTCGGCGCCGGCGATTCCGCTTCGAGGTGCGCGAACACGATCGCGAGGTCGGAGTCACGCCGGAACGGCGGCTGTCCGACGAGGCACTCGTAGAGGACGCAGCCGAGCGAGTACACGTCCGCGCGCCCATCGACCTCCTCACCGGCGATCTGCTCCGGCGCGACGTAGTCGATGGTGCCCATGAGGTGGCCGTCGTCACCAATGCCCGCCTCCTCGGAAACACGCCGCGTTAGGCCGAAGTCCGCGAGGTAGACGTGGTCGGAGCCGTCCGGCCGCGCCCCCGGGTCGACGAGCACGTTGGAGGGCTTGACGTCACGATGCACGAGCCCGCGCGCATGAGCGGCGTCCAGGGCACTCGCCACCTGTGCGAGTAGGCCTATCGCATCCGCCGGTTCCAGACGGCCGTGGTGGAGGCGCTCATTGAGACCACGCCCTTCGACGTAGCGCATGGCGATGAAGAGGAGATCCTCGGTCGCCCCGGCCTCGTAGATCGGGACGATGTTCGGGTGATCGATTGACGCGGCCAGTTCGGACTCCCGCAGGAAGCGGTCACGAAACGACTCGTCCTCGGCGAGGCCGCTCGCCAGGAGCTTGAGCGCAACCCTCCGCTTGAGCCGCAGATCCTCGGCCAGGTAGACGACGCTCATGCCGCCCCAGCCCAGCAGCGATTCGATCCGGTAGCCGGCGAGCTGGGTGCCGACCCGCGGGTCGTCGCTCACGTGCACGCGCGCATCCTCTCGTTCGTAGGCCTGTAGGAACGATAGGAGGATCGGGGTTTCAGTGCTGTTTCAGGCCTGCAGATGACCCATCGCTCTGCGCGGTGCCGCGCGAGCACAAACCGCTCTTCGCGCGTGGCCGGACGTGAGCAAAGTTCTGGTCGCCAAGACCATAACTTTGCGCTAGGGTAATAGTCGTTATGACACCGACTACGGATCGTGGCGCCCCTGCGGGCTACAACCCGTCGCAGTTCCCGGCGTTCGCAGTGACCGTGGACGTGGTGATCCTCACCATGTCCGGCGGCTCGTTGCATGTGCTGCTCGTGCGACGCGGAGAGGATCCCTTCGAGGGCATGTGGGCAGTCCCGGGCGGCTTCAAGCGTCCCGACGAGACGCTCGACGAGGCCGCGAAGCGCGAGCTCCGCGAGGAGACCGGCGTCGATGCAGCCAGCCTGGTGACGCAGTTCGGCGCCTACGGCGATCCCGGCCGTGACCCACGCATGAACGTCGTGACGGTCGCCTACCTCGCGGTGCTTCGCGACGTCGGCGCGATCGCGGCAGGCACCGATGCCGCAGACGCAGCCCTCACTTCCGTCTCGGACGTGCTGAACGGGAAGCTCCAGCTCGCGTTCGACCATCAGCGGATCGTGCGGGACGCGGTCGAACGCGTCCGCCTCGAGCTCGAAGCGTCGGGTGTCGCGACGGCATTCGTGGGAACCACCTTCACGATGGCCGAGCTGCGTGCGGTGTACGAGGCGATCTGGGGCGTGCAGCTCGACGCCGCCAACTTCCGACGGAGCGTCGTCGCCGACGACGGCTGGGTGATCCCGACCGGACGACGGGCCCGGCCCGGCGCCGCCGGCGGCAAGCCGGCGGAGCTCTATCGAGCGGGGCAGTTGTGGAAACAGGGCGGGCCGATTCGGTACCCGCACAAAGCCGAGAAACGGAAGGGAACGAGATGAGAGCAGTTGTGTTCGACCGTTACGGACCGCCGGAGGTGCTGCGGGTGGAGGACGTCGAGCGGCCCGTCCCCAAGGCAGACGAGGTCCTCGTCAGGGTCCACGCGACGACCGTCAACCGCTCGGATTGCGGCTTCCGCGCAGCCGACCCGTTCTTCGCACGCTTCTTCACGGGGCCTCTCCGACCGAAGTACAGGACACCCGGCACGGAGCTCGCAGGCAAGCTCGCGGCGGTCGGCGACGCGGTCAGCCAGTTCGCGGTCGGCGACGAGGTCTTCGGCCTGGGACGCAACGGGGCGAACGCCGAGTACGTCTGCGTCAGGGAGGACGCCGCCTTGGCGCACAAGCCCGCGGGCATGACCTTCGAGGAGGCCGCTGCCGTCAGTGACGGAGCGTGCATCGCCCTCGCCTGCCTCCGGAGGGCGAAGGACCTCGGCGAGGGAAAGAGCATCGTCATCTACGGCGCGTCGGGCTCCATTGGGACCGCCGCAGTGCAGCTTGCGAAGTCAGTCGGCGCCCACGTGACCGCGGTGTGCAACACGAAGAATGTCGAGCTCGTGAGATCGCTCGGCGCCGACGAGGTGATCGACTACACACAGGAGGACTTCACCAGGGACGGCGAGACCTACGACGTCGTCTTCGACGCGGTCGGCAAGCACTCGTTCAGGCGCTCCCGAGGCTCACTGAAGAAGGGCGGGATCTACCTCGAGACCGACCTCGGGTTCATGTGGCACGTGCCGGCGCTGGCCCTGCTGACCAGGTGGATCGGCGACAAGAAGGTCACACTCCCGATACCGGCCTACACCAAGGGGGACATCCTGTACGTCAAGGAGCTGATCGAGGCAGGACGCTATCGGGCGGTCATCGATCGGACGTACCCGCTGGAGGACGTGGTCGAGGCGACCAGGTACGTCGAGACGGGGCAGAAGACCGGGAACGTCGTGCTGACCCTGAACGGGGTCGTCCGCTGAGACAGGCCACCGCTCAGGGGGTGGGGTCGCCGCCCACGAAGCTCCGGTAGACCGAGAGCAGCGCCTCGCGCTGCTCGGGTGTGAGGCTCGGATCGGCGAGGATCGCCGCGACCGTCCGGGCCGGGCCCGGTGGCGGCGACTCGTCGGCGTCCTCCTCCTCGTCGTCGAGCAGGCCGGCCTGTGACAGCAGCGTCTCGGCCGAGACGTTCAACGCGTCAGCCACCGAGCGGAGGACGCGCACGGAGGGCTGGTGCAGGCCTCGCTCGATCTGGCTGAGATAGGCGTTCGAGACGTCCGTCAGCCGAGCCATCTCCCGCAGTGAGAGGTTCGCAACCTGGCGCTGCGCCTTGATGAAGGCGCCGAGCGCCTCCTGCTGCGCCTTCCAGGGATCGTCGGACGACATCTCGAGAAAGCCATGGCGTAGGGAGGACAGGGCCTCCCTACGCAAGTCGGCGTACTACTTCTTGGGCGTCGACGCAGCGACGACCGGGGCCGAGGCGGCGACGATCTTCTCGGCGAACGCCTTCTGAGAAGCGAGCAGCTTCTCGGCGAAGCCGAAGGTGTTGGCGACGACGTCCTTCGGTGCGGGCGCCTCGAACGGCACGGTGAGCTGCTCGCCCTTCGAGAGCGGAGCGACGCTCGCCGCCCACAGCTCCACACCGGCGAGGGTGAGCTCCTGGCCCTGCTTGATCGTGGCGAGGATCTGCTCCTGCGCGACCTTCGAAACATCGAGATACGTGCTCATGTCAGTCGGTCCTTCCGTCGGTAGGTCAGAACGCGTTCCATAGTACGCACGTGTGCGTACTATGTCAAGCAGCGCCTCAGGGCTCGAGCACGTACGGGCCCGGCGCATCCTCGAGCGGCGGGTGTACCTCGCTCCCGAGGGGAGGGGGCTCTTGGCGCTTCCCACCTCGCGCGTTCGCCCACGGCGCCCAGTCCTCCCACCACGAGCCCGGCGCCTCGGTCGCACCGGCGAGCCACTCGTCGGGGTCCGCAGGCAGCGCGTCGTTCAGGAAGTGGCTGCGCTTCGGACCAGGTGGATTGACGATGCCCGCGATGTGCCCCGACGACGTGAGCACGAAGCGAACGGGCCCACCCGCGAGCTGGGTTGTGCGGTAGCAGCCGCGCCAAGGCGTGATGTGGTCCTCGCGTGCGGAGAGGACGTACAGCTCTGTGGGGCTCTGCGCCAGCGACACCGGCTCACCGCCGACCTCGAGCGCTCCGCGAGCGAGGCGGTTCTCGAGGTACATCCAGCGGAGGTATTCGGAGTGCATCCGAGCGGGCATCCGTGTCGCGTCCTCGTTCCACTGGAGGATGTCGAAGCTCGGCGGATCGTCGCCCATCAGCCAGCTCGAGGAGACGTAGCGCCAGATCAGGTCGTTCGCCCGCAGCAGGTTGAAGGTGCCCGCCATCTCGCTCGCCTCGAGGTAGCCGCGCTTCGCCATCCGCTGCTCGAGCCGGGCGACGGTTCCCGGGTCCACGAAGTTCCCGAGCGGGCCGGGCTCCGAGAAGTCCACGAGCGCGTTCAGTAGCGTGGCCGAGCGAACGCGCTCACGGCCGGCCTTCGTCCCCGCCAGATGCGCCAGCAGGACCGCGGCGAGCGTCGCACCGAGGCAGAGCGCGACGACGTTGACCTGCTTCGCACCGGTGATCTCCTGCACCACGTCGAGCGCCTCGAGCGGGCCTTCTCGCAGGTAGTCCTCGAAGCCGATGTCCCGGAAGGATCCGTCCGGGTTCCGGTACGAGATGCAGAAGACGGTGTGGCCGTGGCCGATGGCCCACTCGGCGAAGCTCTTGCCCGGCGCGAGGTCCATCACGTAGTACTTGTTGATCCACGGCGGGCTGAAGAGCATCGGCGTCTCGTAGACGGTCTCCGTGGCCGGCGCGTACTGGATCAGCTCCATCAGACGGTTGCGGTGGACGACCTTCCCCGGCGTCGCGGCCAGGTCCTCGCCCAGGCTGAGCTGTGACGTGTCGACCTGGCGTGGCCAGCCGCCGTGGGCGACCGCGTCGTCGACGAAGTGCGTGAACCCGCGGATCACGCTCTGCCCGCCGGTCTCGAACGCGCGCTTCAGCGCAGTCGGGTTGCCGATCAGGAAGTTCGTCGGGGCGAGCGCGTCAATCATCTGCGAGACGGCGAACTCCGCCTTGCCCCCGAACTCCCCGTCGCTCCCGGTTGCGGCGAGCTCACGCATCGTCTTCGCCCAGAGGAGATAGACCTGGCGGAGCCCGTAGTAACCCGGGTTCGACTCCCAGGCGGGATCGGAGAAGCGCGCGTCCGTCGCCTCGGTCGCGATTGGACCGTCGGTCGTCGAGCCGAGCGTACGGGCAGCGACGACTGCGCCGACCTCCGCGAGGCCCGTCGCGAAACGAAGCATCGCGCCCGCCATGACCGCAGGCTCGCTCGCGAGCCGCCTACCGAGATCAGCCATCGCCGCGCCAAGGGCAACCGGGTCGGCGGCCGCGCCCAACCCCCAGTCGGGATCGGGGCTGCCGTTCTCGTCCGCGTCGGATGGTGCGCCGCTCATGCGAGCGTTAGGGTAGCGCCCTCACATCGCCATTCCGCCGTTGATCGAGTACACGTCGCCCGTGATGTAGCTCGACGCCGGGTCGACGAGGAACTCCACCACGCGCGCCACTTCGTCCGCCTCGCCGAGGCGCCCGCACGGGATCCTCCCGACGACCTTCGCGAGCGCCTCCTCGGGTACGGCCTCGACCATCTCGGTCCGGATGAATCCGGGCGCCACGCTGTTCACGGTGATTCCCTTGTTCGCGCACTCGCGTGCCATGCTCATCGTCAAGCCGAAGAGACCTGCCTTCGAGGCTGCGTAGTTCGCCTGTCCGATGGCCCCGATTTCCCCGATAACCGAGCTGATGTTCACGATGCGCCCGTAGCCCGCGTCGGTCATGTGAGCGAGCACCGCGCGGCACATGTAGAACGTTCCGTGGAGGTTCACCTGGAGGACCTTGTCCCACTCCTCCGGCGTCATCTTGCGGATCGTGCGGTCCATCGTGATGCCGGCGTTGTTGACGAGGATGTCCAGCCGCCCGTGCCGATCGAGCACCTCCGCGACGACCCGCTCGCAGTCCTCGTTCCTGCCGATGTTCCCCTGATGGATGGTGGCACCCGCGTCGCCGTGCTTCTCGATGAAGCCCTCGGAGGCGTCCGACGGCCGGGAATAGCCCGCCGCAACGGCGACGCCCGCCCTGATCAGTCGTTCGCTGATCGCCAGGCCGATGCCGCGCACACCGCCGGTGACGATCGCCACGTGGCCCGAGAGCGAGACGTCCACGAGGTGATTCTCCGGCGCAGTCAGGCAGAACGCAAGCTCCGCGCCGCCCGGGTGCGGCGGGCTCAGGTGATTGAAGTCACGAGATCCGGCTCAGGGCGTACGCCGACCGCTCCGGGACGGGGCCCCTGGGGTCTGGCCTCAGCCAGACCCCAGGTTCACAGCCGGCACCACTCGGGGAGTCGGGCAGCAGCGGCCCGAACGCGTCGGATCGCGCTTCCGGGCGGCACGAGATCGGGTCTCGCTCATCTAGGCTGCAAGGCCCTGCGCGCGCATCCGGTCCTGCTCGAAGATGACGTCCTCGAACGACTGGAGCACGGAGTCCGGCTGATCGAGGTTGTAGTTGCGCCCGATGAGCACGTAGCCGATCGAGCGCTCGTGCCCGACGGGCTGCGAGGCGAAGAGGTAGACCATCCCCTCCTCGCCACCCCAGCCGAGGCGGAGGGCGATGGTGTACGGGAGGTGGAGCTCGTATCGGCTCCGGCGCTCGGGCAGGTCCGTCTCCTCGTTTGCGAACACCGGGAAGTCGTCGCTCGACGGTGCCTCCGGCCTGACGATCTCGTAGTGGAGCACGTGCCCTTCCGTGCGAACCGTGTGCTCCGGTACGACGGGACGCTCGGGATCGCCGAGCAACCCGGGATGCACCCACGGGAAGTGGCCGAAGTCGGTGAAGTTCTCGACCTGCCGGGAGGAGTCCGCGCGCCAGGCGTACGGGCCGCAGGCGACGACCGTCCAGCCGTCGCGCTCGAGCTCGGGGAGCTCGGGGAGCTCCCAGCGCGGCTCGTCGAGCGCGACCCAGATCAGCCCGTAGCGCTCCTGGCAGCGGTAGGAGGCGATGCGAGCCTTCGCCGGCACTCGCGTGGGATCGGCGAGTTGCGGGATCGCGACGCACGCTCCGCTCGACGCGTAGCGCCAGGCGTGGTACGGGCATACGAGCGCGTCGCCTTCCACGCGACCGAGCGAGAGCGCCGTCCCACGATGGATGCAGAGGTCGGAGTGCACGTGGGCCGTCCGCGTGCTGTCACGCCAGACGACGAGCCGCTCACCGAGAAGATCGGTGGCGACCGGAGCGTCGGTCACGGCCGCCGCATACGTCACGGGGTGCCAGGCCTCGCGGAGCGCAACCTCACGTCCCACGGCCGACGGCGAGCTCACCACCGGAGTGTGACAACTGCGCTGGAAGGGTGCATTGCCAGGGGATTCGTTGCTGCGCCATCATTCCCCGATGCGCGAGCTTGCGAGCATGGACCGCCAGGAGGCCGTCGAGCTCGCGCTCGATCCATCTTCCGCGAGCGGCAGCTGACGTGGGTCAGGCGATCGGAGAGATGCTTCCGGCTGCGATCGGCGTCGCGATCAGCCCGATCCCGATCATCGCCGTCGTCCTCATGCTCGTGTCGCCGCGCGGTCGAGTCAACGGCCCGGCGTATCTCGGAGGCCAGATCGTCGGTGTCGCGGGCGCGGGCGCGATCGTGCTCGTGATCGCCGGCAGCGTGGGCGGCAGCGAAGATGGTCAGCCTGCGGGCTGGGTGAGCGGGCTGAAGCTCGCGCTCGGCCTTGGCCTGTTGCTGCTCGCGGCGAAACAGTGGCGTGGGCGGCCCAGCGACCACGAGCCCGTGACGCCGCAGTGGATGGAGACGATCGACAGCTTCACTCCGACGAAGGCCTTCGGCGCAGGAGTCGTCCTCTCGGCGCTCAACCCGAAGAACCTGATCCTGACCATCGCCGGGATGGCCGCGATCGTAGGAGCGGGAATCCCCGCAAGTGAGGAGGCTCTCGCACTCGTCGTGTTCACCGTCATCGGCTCCCTCGGTGTTGCCATCCCCGTCGTCATGTACTTCGCGCTCGGCGACCGATCGCGCCCTCTCCTTGCCAGCCTGAAGGACTGGATGACCCGTTCGAGCGCGGTGGTCATGGCTGTCCTGCTGCTGGTGATCGGCGTCAAGCTGATCGGCGATGCGATCTCCGGGCTCTCGTCGTAGCCCTGGCCAGCCGTCGTGTCTATCGCGCGTCGCCTCCGCTGTCGCCGAACAGGAATGCGACCTCGTCCATGTAGCACCAGAACCAGGCCTCGTCCGGCTCGATCGAGCGGACGATCGGATGGCTCGTCGCCATCGCGTGTGCCGTCGCGTGCCTGTTCGGGGAGTTGTCACAGCACCCGATGCGCCCGCAGCTCGTGCAGCGGCGTAGGTGGACCCACGACCCGCCGATCTCGAGGCAGTCCTCGCACCCGGCGACGCTGTCCGGCACGTCGGCGTACTCGATCGTGTCGAGGTGCGTGCAGGTCGTCACGGGAGGACCGTACACGCACGGTCTACGCTTCCCGCCTCGTGCCGTCCGCTGCGTACCGGCCCGCGTGATGACCCTCTCGATCCCGGTCGTCTGGAGCGACGCTCACCGGCTGCATCAGCCCGAGGCGGCCGTCTGGGTCGGCGTCTCCATCGCCGGCGACGAACTGCCTCAGCGTGCCATCGCGATCAGGGCCGCACTCGAGAGTGCCGGCGCGCCCGTCGTCCACGTGGCCGCTCACCCGGACGACATGCTTCTCGCCGTCCATGATCCCGAGCTCCTGGCGTTCCTCCGCGGCGCCTGGGAGGCGTGGGCAGCCACGGGGCTGCCAGATGATCCCGGTCAGCCGGACGTCGTCGGCTACATGTTCCCGACGCCGGGCTTCCTCGCCGGGCTCGAGCCGAAGATGCCGAACGCGCTGTCCGCTCGGACCGGGGCGTACTGCTTCGACACGATGACAGCCGTCGGGCC
>JAIBJO010000071.1 GCA_020029615.1 Actinomycetota bacterium | reverse complement strand
CGAACGGTGACTCCGGAACCGTGGCACATCGGGGACCCACCAACGCGAGAGTGGCCTGCCGCAACGCCATGTCCGATGTCTCTCATGAGCGAGTGCGCGGGGGAGACGCTCGTTCTCGTCGCGACCGTCAACTCCCCGCGGGGGTCTGTGGTGAACGGCGCGTTCGCGCCAGAGCGACGACTTGCGCTTTGTCATTGGCCGATCGCCGCGTCGGGCTCGTGTTCGCTGGTGGGCAAGACCGGTGCGCCCGCGAAGGGTGAAGCTGCGGTGTACGCGCTGCCCGTGTGACTTGATCCTGTACTCCACGCCGGTAACAGTGCGGGTGCATGCAGCTCACAATCCCTGCGGTCGTCATCGCCGTCGCAGCAATGCTGGGGTTCGCAACGGGATCGGGGCTCGCACTATCCACCGCCTCCAACGCCCCGCCGCGCCTGTCCAACCTCACTGCTCACATCGGTCGGGTGCATCTCGAGGGAGGAGGTTCGAAGAAGGGCGGTGTGAAGGGCACGTACCGCGTCTGCGACGACGGCCCTCAGACGAGTCGAGGTCGGTTTGACCTGATCAGGATCACCCACCGTTGGGGGAATCAAGGATTCGACCGTCGGCTTGTCAGAGAGCAGTATCCGTCGACTACCTGGGACGTCTACTTCGACAAGCCCGAGTGCCGAGCGAAGATCTTCTGGAGCAGTACGATCCCTGCCGATCTCAAGAGCGTACGCGCGTACGCCTGCTATTCGGTGACGCTCCGCGTGCGCGATCCCGGCGGCAAGTGGAGCAACGTCGTCACTCGGGTCGTGAAGAACTGTCGCTGAGTCACGGGCTCCGTCCGGCCGATCTCCATAACCCCGGAGCGCCTTCGAGAGAGCGTGACGTGGCAGAAGGCTCACTCGGAGGAGCGTCGTGCCGAGCGTCGTCGCCACGCGAGAGTGACGACGGCGATCACGACGAGAACCCCGATCACGCCCACGACGGCCGCGAGCGCGAGATTCTGAGACGGGCTCTCGTCGGCCGGGGTCACGGTGAAGGAGACGGGCCAGCGAACGACAGCGCCGTCGTCGTAGCGCTGCCGCGCCAAGAATTCGACAACGCCTGGCGTAGCGGGTGTCGTGAGGTGGAGGCCGAAGGCCGCGACTTCACGTGGAGCCAAGCTCCCTCCCGTCCAGGTCGCCGTCGTGGAGTCCGAGGTGGCGGCCCAGCCCTCGGCCGGATGTGCGTGGACGATCTCGAACCCGCTCGGAACGGTCAGCGAGAAGCCGGTCATCGACTCGTTCCGCTCGTTCGGGACCGAGAGATCGACGGTCTCGGTGCTTTCTGCTGCGAGGAAGGGTGGCGTGACCGCGACATGCGCGGACGCCGCGCCGGCGACAGTCAGGCCCAGCAGCGCCGCGACTGCGACGACAAACGGTCGAGGCAAGCCTCGCCCCTACAGACCGAGATGGCGGGCGATCACCATCCGCTGGATCTCGTTCGTGCCTTCGCCGATCTCGAGGATCTTCTGGTCACGGTAGAGGCGCGAGATCGCCGACTCTTCCATGTAGCCGAAGCCGCCGTGGATCTGCAGTGCCGCTCCGACGACGCGGCTCGACAGCTCGCCGGTGTAGAGCTTCGCCATCGCGGCCTCACGCGCGAATGGTCGGCCCCGATCCTTGAGCCAGGCTGCCTTGTGCACCAGAGCTCGCCCCGCCTCGATCTCCGTCGCCATGTCGACGAGCTTGAACCTGATCGCCTGGAAAGTTCCGATCGGCTTCCCGAACTGCTCGCGCTCCTTGGAGTAGGCGCCTGCAAGGTCGTACGCGCCCTGTGCGAGCCCGACTCCCATGGCAGCCACCGAGATGCGCCCGCCGTCGAGGATCTCGAGGAACTGACGAAAGCCGGCGCCGCGCTCTCCCAGGAGGTTGCCCTCGGGCACGGCGCAGCCCTCGAATGAGAGCTCGCGCGTGTCCGAAGCGCGCCAGCCGAGCTTCTTCATGGGTGCCGAGATCGCGTAGCCGGGGGTGCCGTTCTCGACGACGAGGTTCGAGATCTCGTCCTTCCCTGTGCGTGCGGTGATCGTGACGCCCCAGGTGATGTCGGTGCCCGCGTTCGTGATGTAGAGCTTCGAGCCCGAGACCACCCAGTTGCCGTCGCGGAGCTCGGCCGTCGTGCGCGACGCCCCGGCATCGGACCCCGCGCCGGGCTCGGTGAGGCCGAACGCCGCCAGCCGCTTGCCGGACGCGAGGTCTGGGAGCCACTTGGCTTTCTGCTCCTCCGATCCGTAGAGAAGGATCGGCATCGTCCCGAGGGAAGTGTGAGCGGCGACGGTGATCGCTACGGACGAGTCGATTCGCGTCAGCTCCTCGATCGCGATCGCGTAGGACAACGTGTCCCCGCCGGCGCCTCCGTACTCCTGCGGGATGGGGAGGCCCATGAGGCCGAGCGCGGCGAGCTCCGCGACGAGCTCGTACGGAAAGCGCCCCTCCAGGTCGAGCTCCGCGGCGACCGGTGCGACGCGCTCACGTGCGAATGCGCGGACCGTGTCGCGGATCAGCTCCTGCTCGGGAGTGAGGTCGAAGTCCACGCGGCGCGGATGGTATCCGCGCGGTAGGCTCCGCCCCGTTCCAGCGAGAGGAGAGACGATGCCGAGCGTTCAGGAGTTCTTCGACGGGCTTGCGGCGCGGGTGCCCGCGGATCGCATCGCCGGTATGAACAACACCTACGTCTTCGACATCGAGGGCGCCGGAGCCTGGACCGTCGCGATCGCCGACGGTGCGATCGAGGTCACCGAGGGCATCGGGGACGCTGATTGCACCTTCTCTGCCAACGAGGAGAGCTTCGCGAAGATCGTCGCAGGCGAGCAGAACCCGACGACTGCGTACATGACTGGCAAGCTCAAGATCAAGGGAGACATGGGCGCCGCGATGAAGCTGCAGAAGATCTTCTAGAGGGCCGACCGCACCGACCCGTTACGCATGGTCTGGATCGCCCTCCTCGTCCGTTGGGGTATCAACACCCTCGCGCTGATCGTGGTCGACTGGATGTTCAGCGGCGTGACGATCGGCCGCTGGGGATCGCTCCTGCTCGCTGCCGCGATCCTCACGATCGGCAACACGATCGTGAAGCCGATCCTCGCGATCCTGACGCTACCGCTCATCATCGTCACGTTCGGGCTCGCATACTTTGCGATCAACGTGCTCATGCTCGCGCTCGCGGAGTGGATCACGCCCGACTTCTCGATCAGCGGCTTCTGGACGTACATCGGCGCGACGATAGTGGTGTGGCTGGTGAACGTCGGCGTCGGGTGGCTCCTCGACAGAATCCGTGGCTGAGGTGGCAGCGTGACGTCGTACGAGCTATGGCTGTTCCTCCACATTTCCGCCGCGATCGTGTGGATAGGCGGCGCGACAGCGGCTCAGGTCTTTGCCATTCTCGCCAAGCGGTCCGGCGATCCGGCTCGAACAGCCGCCTTGGGCCGCGACATCGCGTTCGTCGGGCTCAGGCTCTTCCTGCCGTCATCCGTCGTCGTCCTTGCCACAGGCCTCCTCCTGACGAGCGACGGAAACTGGGACTGGAGTGAGCCCTTCATCGTGTTCGGGCTCGTTGCCTGGGGTCTCGTCGCGCTGCTGGCGTTCGGCTACGTCCTGCCCGAGATGAAGAAGGCGGGTGGGCGGATGGCAGCGGAAGGCCCGAGCCCGGCTCTCGTGGGGCGCGTCAACACGCTCGTCCTCATCGCGCGCGTGCTCATCGCGGTGCTCTTCGTGATCGTGTTTGCGATGGTCGTGAAGCCGGGAACCTAGTACGACTCGAGCTCGACGAGGAGGGCGCCGCCGGCGACTCGGTCTCCTGCGGCCACGTGCACGAGCGTGACGACGCCGGCATACGGCGCGTGCACGGGAATCTCCATCTTCATCGCCTCGAGGACCACGAGGGGCTGGCGAGCCGTGACCTCCGCTCCCGCCTCGACCTCGACGCGGATGACGGTCCCCGGCATCGGCGAGACGACCGTGCTCTCTTCGTGGGTCGCGCCGTGCCGGTGCGACTCGAGATCGACGTCGGGAGGCGGTGACGGCGGTGGCGCCGGGAGGTTCAATCGCCACGGGTGTCGCCAGGGCGCGGGTGCGAAGCGGAGCGGAGCGACGGAAAGCGGCGTGTGCTCCGTGAGGAAGGCCGTCGTTGCCTCTCCCGCGCGCACGACGGGATGTGACACGAGCCAGCGGAGGAACGGGAGGTTCGTCGTGACGCCGGCGACCTCGGTCTCGGCGAGCGCGGCGGACAGCGTGTCGAGCGCAGCGTCGCGATCACGGCCGTGGGCAATCAGCTTCGCGATCAGCGGGTCGTAGGCGATGCCGACCTCGTCGCCCTCCTCGACTCCTGCATCGACGCGCACTCGGGCTGCTCTGCCTTGTAACAAGTTGTCACTTGGGAGACGAAGTCGCTCGATGCGGCCGGCCTGAGGAAGAAATGTCCCTGGATCTTCCGCATACAGCCGAGCCTCGACGGCGTGCCCGTGGCTCTCGTAACAAGTTGTTACAAGGCGCTCGCCCTCCGCGACGCGGATCTGACGCTCGACCAGGTCGAGGCCGGTAACGGCCTCGGTCACTGGGTGCTCCACCTGGATGCGCCCGTTCAGCTCGAGGAAGAAGAACTCCTCGCCGTCGACGACGAACTCGACCGTTCCGGCGCCGCGATACCCGATCGCTGCTCCGAATGCGACCGCTGCGTCGAGCATGGCGGTACGCAGCCCTTCGCCGAGGCGGGGCGCCGGTGACTCCTCGAGCACCTTCTGATGGCGACGCTGGACGGAGCAGTCGCGCTCCCCGACCGCCACGACGGTCCCATGGGCGTCGGCCAGGAGCTGCACCTCGACGTGCCGTGGTCGCTCGACATACCGCTCGCAGTAGAGCGTCCCGTCACCAAACGCCCCCACGGCCTCCCGCTCCGCGGCTGCGAGGGCGTCGTCGAGCTCGAGCCGCGACCGGACCACGCGCATCCCGCGACCTCCGCCTCCGGCGGCGGCCTTGACGAGCAGGGGGAAGCCGATCTCGTCCGGTGTGCCGTCGGGGAGCACAGGTACGCCCGCGTCGCGCGCAATCCGCTTGGCTGCGAGCTTGTCACCGCCCAGTCGCAGGGCCTCGGGAGAGGGGCCGACCCAGGTCAGCCCTGCGGCCTCCACAGCTTCTGCGAAGTCGCCGTTCTCGGCCAGGAAGCCGTACCCCGGGTGGACGGCGTCCGCTCCCGCTCTACTGGCAGCTCGGACGTGCTCCTCGGTATGGAGGTAGCTCGTGATCTCCACCGTACGGTCGGCCGAGCGTGCGTGCAGCGAGCCGAGGTCGTCCGGCGCGGCGACGGCCGCGGTCTCGATCCCGAGGAGGCGACAGGTCCGGAACACGCGCAGCGCGATCTCGCCTCTGTTCGCAATGAGGAGCCGCCCG
Organism: Actinomycetota bacterium; assembly: GCA_020029615.1. Taxonomy (GTDB): domain Bacteria; phylum Actinomycetota; class Thermoleophilia; order Gaiellales; family Gaiellaceae; genus GMQP-bins7. The sequence goes on along the minus strand of JAIBJO010000071.1, from coordinate 6,469 downwards.
ATCGGCACGCGCGCAACTCTATGCAGCGTCAGAGCCGCGCTATACGCTCGGCCGCGTGATTCGCCTGCTGATCCGGACGCTCATCGCGCTCGTGTCGAACGCGGTCGGCCTGATCGTCGCGGCCGCGGTTCTCGACGGAATGCGGCTGAACGCCACCGGATTCGTGGTGGCGGTCGTCCTCTTCACCGTCGTCTTAGCACTGATTCAGCCGTTCCTCGTGAGTCAGCTCAGGCGTGGCGGCAACGCGTCACTGATCGGTGGTGTGGCGCTGATCGCGACGCTGGTGTCTCTGATCGTGACCACCCTCGTAACGGACGGTCTCTCGATCAGCGGAGTCGGAACGTGGATCGCCGCCACGGTGATCGTGTGGCTCGCGTCGGTTCTGGCTGCGTTCATCCTCCCGTATTTCGGGCTGAAGAAGTACCTCGAAGAGCGTCGGGCCTGAGGGCTCAGTCCGCGTCCTCGATCCAGCTCGCGGGTCTCCGGTCCAGGAAGGCGCGCAGCCCGTCCTGCCCTTCCTCGCTCGTGCGGCGCGTGGCCGCGATGTGCGCGGTGGCGACGCCTGACGGAGCGTCGTGCACGAGCTTCTTCGCCTCGCGCACGGCGATCGGCCCGCCCGCGAGGATGTCGCGCACGATCAGCTCCACACGTTCACCTGCGTCCTCGGAGACCTCGGACACGAGCCCGATGCCGAGCGCGACATCCGCGCCGAAGCGCTCACCGGTGACAAAGTAGCGCCGCGCCGCGCTGCCGACCTTGGCGAGGACGAAGGGGGATATGACGGCGGGGATGATCCCGAGCCTCACCTCTGTGAAGCCGAAGACCGCATCGGGCCAGGCGACCGCAACGTCCGCGCACGCGACGAGGCCCGAGCCGCCGCCCAGGGCAAAGCCGTGGACACAGCAGACGACGGGGGCGGGGCACGAGTCGATCGATTCGAGCATCCGATAGAGGCGCATCGCGTCCTCGACGTTCTCGTCGTACGAGAGGTCGATCGACGAGCGCTGCCAGTCGATGTCGGCGCCGGCGCAGAAGCTCGGGCCCTCGCCTTCGAGCACCACCGCGCGCGCATCAGCGACGTCCGCGAAAGCGTCTGCGAGCTCCGCGATGAGCGCCGCGTCGAAGGCGTTTCGGCGCTCCGGCCGCGCCAGCGTCACACGGAGGATCGGACCGTCCCGCACCACCTTCAGCGCACTCACGGCCGCAGCCTAGAACGTGCAGTGGATCGAGGACGCCCGAACGGCGGGGCGAGGCGCTGAAGCACCTCGCCCAGCACAGGGGCGGCGCTTCAGCGCCGCTCCTGCCGTGCCCATGTGCCGGGCCAGACCCGTAGAGTCACTCCATGCTGAAGGGTGCCCTCGCCGCATCGATCACGCCGCTCTCCGAGCACGGAAGCGCGCTCGACGAGGATGGCTTCGGCCCGTTGGTCGATTTCTACGTCGACGCCGGGCTCGACGGGGTTCTGGCGCTCGGCACGGCCGGGGAGGGGATCCTCCTGCGGCCCGACGAGCGTCGCCGCGCGGCCGATCTCTTCCTGCAGGCGTCCGACCGGCGGTTGCAGGTTGCGGTGCATTGCGGAGCGCAGACGACCGCAGACACCGTCGCGCTGTCGGTCCACGCCGCCGAGGTCGGCGCGGATGCGGTGGTGGTCATCGGGCCGCCGTACTTCGTCCTCGACGAGGACGCCCAGTACGCGCACTTCCTCGCGGCCGCCACAGCGTGCGCGCCGGTGCCGTTCTACGTCTACGAGTTCGCAGCGACGACCGGGTACGCCATTGCGCCGGCCGTGCTCGAACGACTTCGAGAGGATGCGTCGAACGTCGTCGGGCTGAAGGTGTCTGACACGCCGTTCGACCGCTTCGAGCGCTACCTCCTGCCCGGCTTTGACATCTTCGTGGGGCCGGAGGCGCTGATCGCAGAGGGAATGGGACGCGGAGCGGTTGGTGCGGTCTCTGCGCTGGCATCAGCTCTCCCACGTCACGTCGCCGCAGTCGTTCGTGAGCCTACGTCGGAGGGAGCGGCGCGCCTCGGCGAGCTGCGGGCCTTTGTCGAACGTTTCCCGCGTCAGGCGACCCTCAAGCGGCTGCTCGGGCGGCAGGGTATCCCGGTGCGCGACGACGTGCGCGCGCCGCTTCGAGGCCTGACTGTCCTCGAGCGTGCCGAGGTCGATGCCTGGGCCGAGCGCGTCCTTGCCTAAACGACGTCGAATTCCTCGTAGACGTCCGGGTCGTCGCCGATGAGGTCCTGCGCCCACCCGAGCGCTTCGGGCAGTTCCTCTCCGAACGCGATGACGCCGAATCGCTCCGTCGCCGCGTTCCAGACCCATTCGCTCGGTGACTCGAGCTCCGGGAGGGATTCCCGAAGCTCGTCGAACGTCGTCTGCGAGTCGACGACGTTCCAGATGAGGATGCGGAGGATCACGGCGGCTACATCCGAAACACGCCGAACGTCGTATCCGGAACGGGTGCGTTCGCCGCGGCACCCAGCCCCAGCGCGAGCACTCGACGCGTGTCGAGTGGGTCGATGATCCCGTCGTCCCACAGTCGTGCGGTCGAGTAATACGGGTTTCCCTCTGCCTCGTAGGTCTCGCGGATCTGGTCCGGATCGGCGTCGCCGACCATCGTCAGCACCATTGCCGCCTGCTCGCCGCCCATGACCGAGATGCGCGCGTTCGGCCACATCCAGAGCTGGCGCGGCTCGTACGCGCGGCCGCACATCGCGTAGTTCCCAGCCCCGAACGAGCCCCCGACGACGACCGTGAACTTCGGTACCTCTGCGCACGCCACCGCCATGACGAGCTTGGCGCCGTCGCGTGCGATGCCTGCCTCCTCGTACTCCTTCCCGACCATGAAGCCGGTGATGTTCTGGAGAAAGACGAGCGGGATCCTTCGCTTGCAGGCGAGCTCGATGAAGTGGGCGCCCTTCTGGGAGGACTCCGCGAACAGGATCCCCTCGTTCGCGAGGATCGCCACCGGATAGCCCTCGATGCGCGCGAAGCCGCACACGAGCGTCTCGCCGTACAGCTCCTTGAACTCCTGGAAGCGGGAGCCGTCGACGATGCGTCCTATCACCTCGCGTGCGTCCATCGCATGTCGAAAGTCTTCTGGGACCAACCCGTAGAGATCGCCAGGATCGAGCGCGGGTGGCTCGACCGGAGCGGTCTCCCAGGGAGCGGGGGAGGGAGGATCGAGATGGCGTACGATCTCGCGGGCGATCGCGAGCGCGTGCTCGTCCGACGTCGCGTAGTGATCGGCGACACCGGAGCGTCGTGCGTGGACGTCCGCGCCACCGAGCTCCTCGGCGGTCACGTCCTGGCCCGTTGCCGCCTTCACGAGCGGAGGGCCGCCGATGAAGATCGTCCCGGTCCCTCGCACGATCACGGTCTCGTCCGACATCGCCGGCACGTACGCGCCTCCTGCGGTGCACGAGCCCATCACGACCGCGATCTGCGGGATTCCGAGCGCCGAGAGCCTCGCCTGGTTGAAGAAGATGCGGCCGAAGTGGTCGCGGTCGGGGAAGACCTCGGCCTGGAGCGGGAGGAACGCGCCCCCCGAGTCGACGAGGTAGATGCACGGGAGCCGGTTCTGCCGCGCGACCTCCTGCGCTCGAAGGTGCTTCTTCACCGTGAGCGGGTAGTACGAGCCGCCCTTCACCGTCGCGTCATTCGCGACGATGACGCACTGTCGGCCCTCGACGACGCCGATTCCGGTCACGATGCCGGCAGCAGGAGCGTCGCCGTCGTACAGCTCCCACGCCGCGAGTGCGTTCAGCTCGAGGAACGCTGTCCCCGGGTCGACCACACGGTCGATCCGCTCACGCGCGGTCAGCTTCCCGCGCGAGCGATGGCGCTCGACTGCCTTCTCACCGCCGCCTGCCGCGACAACCGCCGTTCGCTCCCGCAGCTCGGCGACGAGTGCCTCCATCGACGCGCGGCGGCGCTCGAACGTCTCGTCACGGACGACGTCGGACGCGAGCACCCCCATCGACGGCTGAGCCTACCGCGCCTACTGGCCGGCGGCCGGCTGGCGAGCTACGACGACGCGGTCGGCGACGAACCGCTTGCCCTGCACTCGGTAGATCGTGAAGGGCGTGACCACGAGGTCGCCTTGCGCGTCGAAGCGGATGTCGCCGAGGATGCCGTTCTCGATCCGCGTCCGGCGGATCTCCTCCAGGACGGACGCGCGCGTGCCGTCCGAGCGGGCGATCGCGTCGAGCAGGATCTCCGCTCCCTGAGCGCCGTAGCTCGCGGAGAGGTCCTGGCCGCCCTTGCCGCCGCGGGCGGCTGCGAACGCGTCGAGGAACTGTCGACCGCGCGGCGGCAGCTTGTCGTTCGCGATGCCGGACTCCGAGACGTAGAGGCTCTTTGCGGCCGGGCCGGTCAGCGTCACGAGGTCCTCGATGCCGCGGAATCCGTCCGGTACTTGAAGAGGAACGTCGGGACCGAGCGCGGCGTGGAGCTCCCGCACGAGCGCTCCCGAGCCCGGCGTGAGCACGGCCGCGATCGCGACCGCCTCTGGCCGCTTCTTCGCGATCTCGCGCGCCAAGCCCGCGAAGCTCTCGGCCTCGTGATCGAAGACCGCCTGACCGACGATCTCGACGTCGAGGCGCTTCGCGGCTTCGCGGCTTCCCACGAAGAAGTCGCCGTACTCCTCCCACTGCGACGTCAGGAGATAAAGCCGGTCGTGGCCGAGTTGCTTCGCGAGCTCGACCTGGGCACTCCCTTCCAGGTCATCCCTTGCCGCGATGCGGAAGAAGCTCCGGGTACCGGTCGGATAGAGGCGATCGTCCGTCGTGAGGCCGCCGTGCGTGCTCGACGGGTCCAGCATCGCGAGCGGCCCGCCCTCGGCCTCGTTCGTGATTGGGATCTGCGCATACGAGCACGGGGACGTGTACGAGCCGAAGACGGCGACGACGCGAAGGTTGCGCGTGTAGGCCTTGGCGTTCGATGCGCAGCGGAAGAAGTCGATGCCGCCGGCCGCCTGTGCCGTCGCGTTGTCGCACGACTGGTACCCGACGGTCACGGGGCCCGCTTCGAAGCCTCGCTGCGCGAGGACGAAACGCATCGCGTCCACCATCGGCTGTGTGCGCTCTCGAGCGTCGTCGTTCCGGAGGTCGAGGTCGGAGACGAGCAGGACGTCGGGCTCGCCCTCTCGGTCGAAGTACACGTCGCTGCAGACCGAGCCGGGGAGCGCTGCAGCTCGCGACGGTGGCGCCGCAGTCGTGACCCAGACCGCTCCGTCCCCCGCTGCGACACCACGCGGGGAGGAGAGACCACCGATGCGTCGAGGCGCGTTCGTCGTCGGATCGATGCGGTAGACGGTGTCGGCGATCTCGTTCGTCGCCCACACGGCACCGGAGCCGAACGCCACGCCGCCGACCCAGGTGTCCAGCGCGATCGGGGTGCGCTTCTTCCCGGAGATGCGCCACAGGTTCCCGTTCTCGATGTCCGTCACCCAGACGGCGCCGCCTCCGACGGCGATTGGTCCAAGCAACCCGGCATCGACGAAGACACGGTTCGCGACCGTGTTGGAGCCGGTGTCGATCTCGGTGACGCGCTTCGACTGTTCGACGATCCACACGTGGCCGTCGCCGACGGCGATGTCTTGCGCCTTGACGCCGGGAATGTGGGCGACGATCCGGTTCGAGCGCGGGTCGATACGCGACACCGTGAGATCCGGGTTGATCACCCAGACAGCCCCGGGTGAGACCGCGAGGTGGCGTCCGCCCGCCGCGAAGGCGCCGTAGAGGATGCCGCCCGGCGCTGGCGGGAGCTCGATCGTCGCTTCCACGAGCCCGGACTCCGGATCGAGCCGCGACACGCTTCGCGGAAGGAACCGGTCCCCACCGGCATCGTCCGCATTGCCCACCCACAACGCGCCCGCGCCGACCGCGATGTCGGTCGGCGTCGAGGACGTGCTGAACGTCCGCACCACCTCGCGGGACTCCGGATCGATCTGCGAGACGGTCTTGTCGTCCGCGTCCAGCACCCACACATAGCCCTCGCCGATCGCAACGGTTCCGGGCGCGGTGCCGAGCGCGACGCGCTCGAGGATCGCGCCGGTCTCGGGGTCGAGCGCGGCGGCACCGGCGGAGGCGCCACCGCCGTCGTCCTGAGCCATCCGAGAGACGACGGCGCCGATTCCGACGACAAGCAAGACGACGGCAGCCGCGACGGCGACGGCAAGGCGTCTCCTAGTACGAGCGCGCGGAGCCTGCGGCACATGCGCCGCGGTCGCGGCAAGCGCCGGGTCGCGTTCGAGGATCTGGCGCTCGAGCCGCTGCAGCGCCTGGCTGGGCTCGAGCCCGAGCTCCTCGGCGAGCGCGCGGCGACCCTCCTGGTAGACCTGCAGCGCCTCGGCCTGCCGGCCCGAGCGGTACAGCGCGAGCATGAGCTGTGCACGCGGCCGCTCGCGCAGCGGGTTCTGGACGACGAGCGTCTCGAGCTCGCCGATCACCTCCGCATGACGGC
>JAIBJO010000156.1 GCA_020029615.1 Actinomycetota bacterium | reverse complement strand
GAGCCGCAGGCTGGCGTCGCCGGAAGCGGACACCATGTCGTACTGGCCGCCGCCGCCGGATCGCATCAAGGTCACCATCTCGTCCGACGACCCGGCGTACTTGGCCTTGATCTTGCAGCCGGACTGCTTCTCGAAGGGCGCGACCCAGGACTTGTCGAGGTAGCCCTCCCAGGCGACCATCTTGAGCTGGCCCTCGCCGGGCCCGATCTGCGTCGGCATGGCCGAATCGGTGCCGCGTGACACGCCGGCCGCCGGGAGCGCCAGCCCGATCACCAGCAGCGCGAGCGCTACCGGCGCAATGCGAATGCGTTTCCTCACTTTCCCTCCTTTATGACGAACTCCACGTCCGGTCGCCAGACGAGCCGAACGCGCTTGCCTTCCATCTCGTGGACGTCGATCGACGTCGTCTCGAGGTTCTGCTGGACGACGGAAAGCTCTCCGCCGCCGTCGAGTGCGACGACGAAGCGTGTCGCCGGGCCGAGGTACACGGCCGCACGGATCGTCCCCGCCTCTCCTTCGGTCGCTTCCTCAGGCAGTAGGCGAATCTTCTCGGGCCGCACGGTGAACGTGCGCCCGTTGCGCTCGATCACGTTCGACGAGCCGATGAAACCAGCCACGAATTCGCTCGCGGGATGCTCGTACGTCACAGCGGGAGTGCCGATCTGCTCGATCCGCCCCTCGTTGAAAACGGCGATTCGATCGGACATCGTGAGCGCCTCTTCCTGGTCGTGCGTGACGTAGATGAAGGTCATGCCGAGCTCCTGCTGCAGCTCCTTCAGCTCGATCTGGAGCTCCTGACGCAGCTTGAAGTCCAGGGCGCCGAGAGGCTCGTCCAGGAGAAGTGCCTGCGGACGGTTCACGATGGCGCGAGCGAGCGCGACACGCTGTCGCTGACCGCCCGACAGCTGCCCCGGTTTTCGGTCGCCGTAGCCCTTCAGGCGCACCATGGAGAGGGCATCCTCGGCCTTCTTGCGCCGTTCAGCTCGAGGCACCCGCTTGACGCGCAGTCCGTACTCGACGTTCTCCTGCACGCGCATGTGAGGAAAGAGGGCGTAGTCCTGGAAGACGGTGTTCACCGGCCGATCGAACGGGGGCATCGACGCAACATCGCGCCCGGCAAGCTCGATGCGGCCCTCGTCGGGACGCTCGAAACCGGCGATGAGGCGTGAAGAACTCCCCTTGAGCGATGTCGAGATCGATGGCATCGACCGCGACGACCTCCCCGTAGCGCTTGGTCAGGCCTCTGACGCTGATGTCCGGCGCGCTCGGAGAACTTGCTTCAAGGTGAGCACCCATTTCGCTACGCGGCGCCCGTCATCCGTCTAGCAACGAGCGATTACCTTGAAAGGAACTTCTAGGCGCCAAGTGACTCTTCCAGGATGGCGAGCCCCTCTTCCAACTCCTCCGGCCCGGTGTTGAGAGGGGGAAGAAGACGGATGACGTTGCCGTAGAGACCGCAGGACAGCAGGACGAGCCCACGCTCGAAGGCCGCGTCGACGACCGCCTTCGCCCGGTCGGGCGTGCGCTCGGCGAACTCGAAGGCGAGCATCGAGCCAAGGCCGCGAACCTCCCCGATCTCCGGGTGGCGTCCGGCGATTTCTTCGAGACGGGCCCTCATCGTCTCGCCCAGCTCGCGTGCGCCGGCCAGGAACTCGGGCTCGGTCACGATGTCGAGGACTGCGAGCGCGGCCGCGCATGAGAGCGGATTGCCGCCGAAGGTTCCGCCGAGACCTCCCGGCGGCACCGTGTCCATGACCTCGGCGCCGCCGGTCACGCCGGCGAGTGGCAGACCGCCGCCGATCGACTTGCCGAACACCGTCATGTCCGGCTCCGCGCCGGCGTACTGCTCGACGGCCCACATCGTCCCGGTGCGCCCTACGCCGGACTGGATCTCGTCGCTCACCCAGAGGATTCCGTGCGAGCGGCAGAGGGCGTGGAGCTTCTCGGGGTAGTCGGGCGGCATCGCGAGGAACCCACCCTCGCCCTGGACGGGCTCGAGGACGACGCACGCGACGGTGGACGGGTCGACGTCCGCCTTGAACAGGTGCTCGAGAGCGGCGATCGAGTCGTCGGAGGAGATCCCCTGGTACGGGTACGGGGCGGGCGCGCGGTAGACCTCCGGCGCGAACGGGCCGAAGCCGGCCTTGTACGGCTTCACTTTGCTCGTCATCGTCATCGCGAGCAGCGTCCGCCCGTGGAAGGCGTTGTCGAAGACGACGACCGCGGGACGCCCGGTCGCGGTGCGTGCGATCTTGACCGCGTTCTCGATCGCCTCGGCGCCGGAGTTGACGAGGATCGAGCGCTGCTCACCACCGCCGCACGGCGAGAGCTCTGCGAGGCGGCGGCACACCTCGACGTACGGCTCGTAGGTTCCGATCATGAAGCACTGGTGCAGGTAACGATCCGCCTGCTCCTTGATCGCCTCGACGATCGCGGCGTGCCGGTGCCCCGTGTTCTGGCAGCCGATGCCGCCGGCGAAGTCGATGTACGTGCGCCCGTCGGGATCCGTGACGCGTGCACCCTCCGCGTGCGCGACGACGAGCTTCGGCGTCGCCATCCCGGGAGCGACGTAGCGAGCGCGATCGGCGAGGATCCGCTCGGCGGCTGAGGTATCAGTCGGTTGCATCGCGGGATTATCTGTCCTGAGAGGGATTCGGGCAACTGACAAGGGCGGCGCGGGCGACGTAACCTATGAAGCTGCGCCGGAGTAGCTCAGTTGGTAGAGCAAGTGATTTGTAATCACTAGGCCGTGGGTTCGAGTCCCGCCTCCGGCTCTACTGCGCTAGAACGACCGGGCGCATCGCTGAAGCGGCGCACCAGACACGGGCGAGGTGCTTCAGCGCCTCGCCCTGCCGTAGGTTCGACCTATGCGAGGACTTCGCGCGTCTTCTGGTGCGCCAGGATCTTCCGCTTGACCCGCTGGAGCGCGTTGTCGATCGTCTTCGTGTCGCAGCCGAGATCCTCGGCCATCTGCTCGTACGAGTTCCCCTCGAGATACAAGGTCAGTGCCTCGGACTCGAGCGACGAGAGCCCGGTGCCGAGGCAGCCGATGAGGCTCTGGAGCTCTTCGGTCGAGATCACGCAGACCGACGGATCGTTCACGCTCGGCCCGGGAAGCGCGTCGCCGAGCGTGCAGTCGCCTTCGGACTCCTGCCCGGCCGGCGTGTGGCTGAACGACACATACGTGTTCAGGGGTGAATGCTTGAAGCGGGTGGCCGTCTTGATCGCGGTGATGATCTGCCGCGTGACGCAGAGCTCGGCGAAGCTGCGGAACGACGTCTCCTTGTCCGGGCGGAAGTCGCGCATCGCCTTGTAGAGGCCGATCATCCCCTCCTGGATCAGGTCGTCGCTGTCGCCGCCGGCGAGGAAGTACGAGCTCGCCTTCAACCGCACGAACCCGGTGTAGCGACGCATGAGAGCGTCCAGCGCCTCCTGGTTCCCGTTGCGCGCCTTGAGCACGAGCTGCAGGTCTTCAAGCTCTCGTTGAGCCTTCTGCGCGGTCTTCGGTGCTGCGGCAGTGCGGACGGCCATCGCATTACCCCCGTGTTTTACTGCGTCGTTGTGCGGTTCACCCGAGCCGGGACAGCACGATTCCCGCTCAAGTCTCACCTTGAAGTTGAGGGAGAAGCTAGCACCATTCGCCGAGCGTTACAAGTGCTTTGCGAAAACGCCAAGATGCTAAGAACATATGTTCGCCTCACCCGTGCGGTTAGCCGCACTGCGGTGAGCGAGCCCGTCTGCGACCATCTGCGTCATGCAGCGCACCGTCCTGATAGTGGACGACCACCCGAGCTTCCGAGCGTCGGCGCGCGCCATGCTCGAGGCGGATGGTTTCGAGATCGTCGGCGAAGCCGGCGACGGGACGTCGGCGCTCGAGCTCCTGCGCGGGCTCAGACCCGACGTCGTGCTCCTCGACGTGCAGCTTCCCGACATGACGGGTTTCGAGATCTGCGAGGAATGCGGAGAGTCCGAAGAGCTCGGCGACACACGCATCGTTCTGGTGTCGAGCCGGGACGGCAGCGACTACGGCGACCTGATCGAGCGGTGCGGCGCCAGCGGCTTCATCCCCAAGGCGGAGCTGACGGGCGACGCAGTCTCGGCGCTGCTCGCTTGAGCCGCTTCACGCTCGCGCTCGGCATCGCGCTCCTCGCGGTCGAGGCCTCGACCGCGATCGCGCTGCTCGTCACCAACGATGCTGTCGAGAATCCGTGGGCTACGGCCGCCCTGGCTTCGCTGGCCGGCGCGGCGTTCGTCATCAGCGGCTTGATCGCCCTGTCACTGCGTCCCGACAACCGAACGGGCGTCTACCTCGCGGCAACGGGCTACCTCTGGTTCTTTGCGGCACTGTCCGACTCCGGCAACGAGTGGCTGTTCACGATCGGCTTCGTGCTCGGGAATCTCGTCTGGGTGCCGTTCACGGCGCTCGTTCTCGCGTACCCGACGGGTCAGCTGGAGACGAGGCTCGAGCGCGCAATTCCCGTCGTGACCGGGGTGTCGCTCGTCAGTCTGCCGTTGCTCGCAGCGCTACTCGACCCGACCCCGCCCGTGGCGGGTTGCGAATCGTGCCCGGACAGCGCGATCGCCATCACCAACCAACCGCGTGCAGGGGAGGCTCTCGACGTCGTCGCGACGATCGTCGGTCTCGCGTTGATTGCCGTGGTTGTCGCTGTTCTCGTTCGTCGCTGGCGGCGTGCAAGTCCGGCGCTTCGACGGCTCGTCTGGCCCGTCGTCGGCGCCGGGATCACGGCGCTCCTGGCGATCGGCCTCGTCGTCGTCGCCGATCCGGTCTCGCATCGGGCGGCGAACGCCCTGCAGCTTCTCTTCTTTGCCGCCTTCGCCGCCGTGCCGTTCGCGTTCCTCTTCGGGATTCTTCGAGCACGACTGTCGCATTCGCCGGTGTCCGACCTCGTGATCGCCCTCGACGAGGACGTGCTCTTGCGAGACGCGCTCGCGAAAGCACTCGGCGACCCCTCGCTCGCCATCGTCTACCCTCACGAGGGCCGCTGGGTCGACGAGGAGGGCACG